>SKUB01000118.1 GCA_007122315.1 Pseudomonadales bacterium
ACATGCGCTCCAGGGTGACCGGCATGGTCCGCGTGTAGGTGCCGAGATGATCCAGCCTCGAGCGCGCATCCGGTGCCGTGAAACCTGCCACTGCCTGGGTCATGCGTCATTCTCCGTAGGCATTCGTGCCCCCGATCCGCTTCCGAGGCCGCAATGTCCGCAGGCTATCGGACCCGGCACAGGCAATCCACAGACCCGGAACGGCAGCGGCCTGCCAGGGTGACCTGCAGCGGAGCAGGGGGCATCATCGCGCCCGTGTCCCGAGTGCAGGACGTGTCGACCGTGGATCCTCAGGAACTGATTGATCGACTGCTGCCCGGTGCGCAGGTGACGGCGTGCGAGCCCCTCACCGGCGGCGTCTCTGCCGAAGTGCTGGCAGTCACCGTGCGCCCGTCCACGGGTCCGGTCGAGCACCTGGTTATCCGCCGCCATCGTGACATCGACGGCAAGACGGACCGCCGCGACCGGGCGGCCCGCGAACATGCATTGCTCGTGCATCTTCACGCCACCGGCGCTCCAGTTGCGCAGCCGCGGCTGTTCGTGGCGCCGGACACGCTCATTCAGGAGCGGATCGAAGGCAGCACCGCGCTGCCGGACGATGCTGCGAAGCTGATGGCGCAGGCGCTGGCCACCATCCACGCCACCGACCCCACGGGCCTGCCGCCGCTGCCGGTCTGCGATGATCCCAGCGCGGGCATTTGCGAGTGGCTTCCGGAGCGGGCGGATCTCGCTGCAGTTCTCGCTGGAATCGGACCGTACACCGGCAGTCCGGTGCTGCTACACGGCGACTTCTGGCCCGGCAACCTGCTCTGGCGCGACGGCCGCCTGGCCGCGGTGCTGGACTGGGAGGATGCGACCATCGGGGATCCGCTCGTCGACGTCGCCTGCGCCCGGGTCGAAATCGCATGCGCGGCCGGCGACGCCATGGCCGAGGCGTTCTCCCGGGCCTACTTTGAGCTGACCCATGCCGACGACGCCCGTCTTCCTGCCTGGGATCTGTACGTATCGAGCGCAGCGCTGCACTACATGGACGCTTGGGGCCTTGCGCCGGATGCGCTGGCGGCCCGCAAAGCCACGACCCGGGCGCGGCAGGCGGCTGCGATGGCAGCGCTGGGATTGGCACCGCAAAGCAGCGATTGAAGTGACATCAGTGACTTCGGAGTCGGAGCGGAAACCGTCGAAGTGGTCTGCCCCATGACTCCTGCCAATCGGTTAGGAAGATCGAGCTTGAGGCAGGATTGACATTGATTTTCCTGGATACCGCAGTGGCCTACCTCATTCCGGAAGACAAGGTCGCGAATGCAGACAAGCTGTATCAGTACATCTCCGATCGGTATTCGAACGCGTCAAGCAGGCCCAACGGATCTCCTGAGGGGGATCGAGTGAAGCCGGACTAATGGCGCTTCACCATTGAGTTTCAGCCCTTCATCGGGTCGGACTTTCAAGAGCGGTAATACCCAGCTGCCGTCGTTGCTTGCATGCGCCCGCTACACGCATGCAATGCGCTGCTGTGTGTGAAACCAACATACGGACTAAGCGGTGCGACGCACTGATGCGCGCGTGGGTCCCTGTCACCCTGCGGCCTCTTTTCGCTTTGGGAATACGACGATGCAACACGATTTTCGAAACTCAATGAAGTTAGCTGCCCTTGCCTCGACTCTGGCTTTGGCATCCTCGGTCGCGGTGGCTCAACCCGCAACCGTCAGCGGCCCTGCGGCGGGCGTCCAGGAAGTCACTTTGGGCGGGTCCGGTGGCAGCGACAGGAAATTCAATGACACCACGCTGTCAGTTCAGGGCAGCTGGGGCAGATACATTGACAGTTCCGCGATGTGGGGCGTGCGCCAGACCATCAATGTGCGGGATTCGGAAGAGTCGAACACCGTATTCAATGGCGCTACCCGGGTGTTCTATGACTATCACTTCGGCACGGGCGCTACCCGTCCGTTCATCGGTGCCAACGTTGGTGCGTTTTATGGCCGCGACGTTCGCAACACCTTTTCAGCAGGCCCGGAAATCGGAGTCAAGCACTGGCTGCAGAGCAACGTTTTCGTAAGCGCAATGGCGGAATACCAGTTCCTGTTTCGCAGTGGACGTGACGCCCGCGATCGTTATGACGACGGCGCACTGCTCTACAGTGTCAACCTCGGCTACAACTTCTGATCCAGCTGACGAACCAAGGGAGGCCGGCGCCGCAAGGGCACCGGTCTTCGCCCTGTTTGCCAGGGCTGTGCCCGCTGTGACCCGACCGGGATGCATCCCCTTCAAGACTGAAACATTTCGCCAGTCTTTCTGATCGACTCGTTGCTCATCGCCTCGCTGGCTGCCTCGGGCCCGCGCTGTCGCGTGCAGTTTCATGTCGGTTAAATGCGCCCATTCCTTTGCTTTTCCCATCCCCTCGGGCAGTCGGCTGCGAAGCGCAGGCGCCTGCGCTGCTTGTTACGGTTTGACATCTTCTTTGTAACGGGTTACCAACGCTATAACACGTTTAAAGCGTACGAATCATTCCTTGGATGCGGCCATGCTTCCGAGGGGACTGTGGAGGCGAGCGGGCTCAGGGTCGCAGCTCGGCTTCGCGCTGGAGGGAGTCAGGTTCGAGGTGGCGTGCCAGCGCGCCGGGTCAGAGCCTGTCCGTTGCTGAGAGCAGTAGAGGGGAGAGCAGTATGGGCACTTGCGCCAATCGTCGCGGCAGGCCGCCGCGTTCAATCATGGGACTGAGTCTGATGTCGGGAGCGCTGCTCGCAGCGAGCGCAGCGGCGCCGCTCGGCAGTTGGGCTCAGGCCGAGACCCGGGCCATCGAGGAGATCCTCGTCACCGGCTCCTACATCCGGCGGGCGCCGGAAGACGCGCCGTCACCCATCCGTGTGCTTGGGCGCGAGGAGATCGAGGCCGCGGGCATGCCTCAACTGGCCGACTTCGTCCGCCATCTGCCGTCGGTGGTCGGCTCCGAGAACACCACCTCTCAGGAGGTCAGCGTCGGCGGCGCCGGGGCGGCCAACATCAACATCCGCAACCTGGGGCTGTCGTCCACGCTGGTCCTCATCGATGGCAAGCGCCTCAACGTCGGCACGTCCATCTCGAATCGCGGTGAACAGTTCGTCGACATCAACCGCATACCGTTCATCATGGTCGAGAACATCGAGATCCTGAAGGACGGCGCATCGGCCACCTTCGGATCCGACGCCGTGGCGGGCGTGGCCAACTTCCGGCTGCGCAACAACTTCGAAGGTTTCGAAATCCAGGCCATGTACCAGGACGGTCTGCGCAGCGGCGAGATGAACTTCGACAGCCTGCAGGAACAGTTCGATCTGCCGGAACGCTTTCGTGAGCCCATGGAGTCGATTTCCGGCAACAATCACAGCGATCTGGACTTGAGCGCGATCTGGGGCTTCGGTAACGAGCGCACCCACATGGTCCTCGGCCTGAACTACTTCGATCGCTCGAAGCTGCAGACGCTGGACCGTCAGTTCGGACCCGAATACGCGCTCGACGACAGCTTCGGTTCACCGAGTCCGTTCAACCTGCCGCAGGACATGTTCGGCACAGGTCCATGGGGCCCGACCATCATTCAGGACTCGTCATGTCGGGCGCTTGGTAACTACCGCACCGTCAACAGCGGCCTGTGCAGCACCAAGGCCGACCTGCTCGTGCGCGACATGTACTCCGAGGAAACCCGCTGGCAGGGTCTTGCGACCTGGACTCATGACTTCAGCGAGCGATTGGAAGCCTACGGGCACTTCGGCTTCGCGGAAAACACGGTAAGAATAAATCAGTCGCCCTCTTTCCCGCTGACCGCCCAGCCGACCTTCAGCTCCGACAATCCCGGCTTTCGTCACGAGGTCGAAAACGGGGTGGCACTGGCCATCGGCAACGAGGATGCGGTCGACAGCCGTTTGATCCCGGTCCCGTTCACGGTGTTTCCGTTTGGAGCGCTCGACCCGGAGTTGGCGCCGCTGTTCGATCTTGGCGATCCCGAGGCCTCCATCGCCGGCGTCGATCAGATCACGTTCAACGGCGTGATCCGGCCGTCGTTCGCTGCGCTGCAGGAGATCGCGGGCATCGAGGATGCAGACGGCAACGTTTTCACGCATCGCAACCAGAGTCGGATCCAGCGTGAGTCGAAGATATTCCTGGCAGGGCTGCGGGGCGATCTGACGGACGACTGGAATTTCGATCTCTCCTACAGCTACAGCGACGAAGAGAACGAGAACCGCTTCCGCGATGCCGTCACCCAGCGGGTGCAGGATGCGCTGAACGGTTTCTTCGGTCTCGATTGCGATCGCTTCGATCCGAATCAGGCGCCGGGCGTTGGTCCCTGCACCTGGTTCAATCCCTTCGGCTCGTCACTGCTGACACCGGACGTGGTCGCAGAGGACGGCAACGGCAACCTGCACACCCTGGGCAATGACCCGGCTGCAGTGCGAGCCCTCGAGGGTCTCGGCATCGTCAATACCCGGACCCGTTTGCACGTGGTGGACTTCGTGACCTCCACGAACAACTTCATGGACATGCAGATGGGCGGCGGCGGCGTCGGCGCAGCCTTCGGCCTGCAGTACCGGAACGAGTCCATGAGTGTCGGCGGCAACGATCTTGCCACCGACCCGAGCTTCCCGTTCGCGTTCACCGGTCCGAGCATCCCGTTCAGCGCCTCGGACGACGTCTGGGCCGTGTTCGGCGAACTCGCGTTGCCGGTTACGCAAGACCTCGAGTTGCAGCTCGCACTGCGCTACGAGGATTACGGCGGCCAGACCGGGGACACCCTGGATCCGAAGTTCGCCTTCCGCTGGAACGCCATGGACGATCTCGTGTTCCGTGGCTCCGTCGGCACCTCGTTCCGCGGTCCGTCGCTGTTCCAGCGCTTCGGTCGTTCCACCGGGTTGCAGTTCATGCAGCCGCCATCGGCGGAAGTCATCGACGCCAACTTCGGGGAGGGCACGGCGGCAACGAGCCCGTTCGGAAGCGGTGTATTCGCGCGTCTGCCGAGCTTCGGTAATCCCGAGCTCGATCCTGAGAAGTCCACCAACTTCAATCTCGGTGTGATCTGGGATGCGACCGACAGCCTGAGCATCTCTGTGGACTACTGGAACTACCGTTTCAAGGACGTGATCATCGGCGACGATGCGCGCGGCCTGATCAACGACTGCCAGATCCAGTGGCAGATGGCGGGACGTCCCGATGCGCGGGTCGGGAATGCGTTCAATCCCGATTACCTCGCAGTGGAAGCATGCAACTTCCGCGATCTCGACGGGGATCCGTCCACGCCGGACATCTGGCTCGACACGCAGGGCAATCCCTTGACCGCGCAGACCAGCTTCACCAACGGCGACAAGATGAAGGCGTCCGGTCTGGACTTCCTCATCCGCTACTCGCTGGCCACCGACTACGGTCTGTTCAGCTCCACGCTCGATCTGAGCTGGTTCCTCGAATTCGAGGCCGATCGCATCGTGACGCCGTTCGACACCCGTCTCGATCCGGGTGAGCGGGTGGATCTGGTGGGCAAGAGCGAGGCTGTCCTGGTGGCCCGACCTCTGCCCGAGTACAAGGGCACGCTGTTCAATTCCTGGAGCATGGGTAATCACTTCGCCACGCTTTCAGTGAACTATGTCAGCGGCGTGAACGAGACGAACTTCGACAACTTCAGGGTGTCGAGCCACACCACGGTGGATAGTTCCTACACCTACAACTTCGAGCAGACGGATCTCGCGGCCACGGTCGGTGTCGTCAACATGTTCGACCAGGACCCGCCGCAGGCGAATGGCGGCTTCAACGGCTACGTGCCCACACTGCACGATCCGCGGGGCCGGTTGTTCTACGTTCGCGTGCGTTACGGCTTCTGATCAAGCTTCACCTTGCATCGCAGGGGGCTGCAGCCGCAGGCTGCAGCCCCCTCGCGTTGCCGCGAATTCCGGATACCCGGACCGTTCAGAGAATGTAACCGTCACCGCTTGCGCGTACCGTGATCTCGCCGATGGAGACGCCCCAGGGCTGGTCGATGGCGTGCAGGATCGCGTCTGCGATGAACTGTGGCGCTAACGCGAAGTAGCGGATCGAGTCGGGATCCATCTCCTCGGCGGGCAGCTGCCCCGCCGCCATGGCCTCGAAGCGTGGGAAATCGGTGGCGGCGTTGGCGCCGAGAATGCCGATCACCGCTTCCGGATTGATGACGCCACCTGCGAGGCCCGTGGCCGGGACGCCGGTGGGCTTCACGGTGGTGACCTTGATCCGTCCGCGCGATTCCATGCGCAGGGACTCGGAGAGGAAGTCCACGGCGGCTTTGGTGGCACCGTAGACGCCTGCGCCGACGACAGGAAAGTTGCCATAGATCGACGAGACGTTGATTACCTGTCCCCGGCCCTGTTCGATCATGGGGTCGTAGGCGGCAACCATGCCGTTCAGGACGCCGCGGAAGTTGATGTCGATGCAACGGTTCCAGGCTGCCATCGCATTGACGTGATCGGCGAAGAACGCCAAGGGCATCACGCCGGCATTGTTGACCATGACGTCGATGGCGCCGAAGCGCTCCAGAGCCAGGGCCACCAGAGCGTGTTGCGCGGCGAGATCGGTGACGTCGGTGGTCAGGGTGGCCACGTTGCCGTCGGCCGCGACGATTTCAGACGCCAGCGCGGTGAGCGCCGGCTCGTCGATGTCGCCGGCCACGACATGGGCCCCACGCGCCGCCGCAGCGAGGCAGACCAGACGGCCGAAGCCACCACCTGCACCTGTGACCACAACCACTTTGCCCTGCACGTGATCCGACATCGCTGCTTCCTGTTGCCTCATCCCGGCCGCGTAGTATGAACGGATGAAGCGGATCCAGCGCGGCTAGGTGTCGTTCTGCGGACGGCCGGCCAACAGGCGTACGCTGCTGCGACGGCCGCGGTCGTAAGTGCTGTGAACGGCGACGATCCGGCCGTCCGGGTGCAGCGCGAGCTTCTGCATGAGCAGCCCCTGGCGGCCTCCGCTGGGCTCGTCGTCGGAGCCGGGAACGGTGCGCAGCGCGGTGAAAGTCTCGCCGTCCGCCGCCCAGGCATGCAGCAGGCCCTGGAACCCCTGGCCGGAGTCGTGCACCCGTTCGGCGATTACATGGACCCCGCTCCCGTCGGCAGCAAGTGATGGGAACGCGCCGCCATGGGGGACGTCGTCAGCCTGATCGAGCAGACGCACCGACGAGAAGTTTTCGCCGTCGTCATCGGAGTGGGCGAGGCCGATGCGCCCGAGTCGCGGTGCGTCCGCGTCCCGGTAGCCCCAGGCAAGATGAATGCGACCGTTGCCGGCAACAGCCAGCGTCGGTGCGTCCGCATGACCGGACGAGACATGCACCCGCTGAGGGTCGCTGAAGCTGCGTCCGCCGTCGGTTGAGCGTGCGAGGTGAATGTCGGCGGCAGGGTCCTCGCCCACCGTCCAGGTCACGAGCACGACACCCTCGGCGGTCACAGCCAGCGCGGGTCCTCGCGCCGGTGCATCGCTGCCCGTCGCCACCACTTCGACCGGTGCCGAGAACTCTGCTCCTTCATTCGTCGAATGCGCGACCCACAGCCCGCCCTCATATTCCGTCCACGCAGCGTACAATGTTCCGTCTGCGGCGCGGATGAGGTCGAGACTGCCGTTGTGCCAGGACTCGGCGGTGAGGCGTCCTTTGCCGGCGCCGGCGGTGGTCTGAGACAGGTTGATCGGATCGCTGAACGTCCGGCCACCGTCTTCGGAGCGGGCGAACAGGATCTCGCCACCGTGGGAGCCGCCGGTGAACAGGATCTCCTGCCAGAGGACGAAGACGGCGTCGTCGCCGAACACGACGCGGGGCAGCCATGAGAACACGTCGGGGCTGCGGGACACGCTCACCGGGCCATCGTCGAAGCGCGGTGTGGCGTCCGCTTCGTACACTTGGAGCATGACGTCTTTGCGGGCCTGGTCCACCCAGGCCACCGCGAAGGTGCCGTCGGCGGCGACGGTCACGTTGGGATCGTCCACATAGCGGAAATCCGATTCGTTCATGCGCCAGGGACCCTGCCAGGCTTCGCCTGACGCGAGCTCCAGGGACGACTCCCAGCTGATGCCCCCTGCGGAGGCTTCGGCCGTTCCCATGTGTCCGCCACAGGCCGTGAGGCCGGCAGCGGTCAGGACGGCAAGCAGGCGCGGAAGTGGAGCCATGACAAACACCCTGCGATCAAACAGCGGTAGCTCCCCAGCCTAGCGTCATGGGCAGCGATCTGCAGGCCGGAGTTGTCCGGCCGGCCTGCGGTTCAGGAGGGGGCGCGCGTCGATGCCAGGGCCGCATCGCGCTCGGCGATCGAAGCGCGCAGGCCGTCGTGAAAGCGCTGATCGATGGGGTAGCCCCACAGTGCCACCAACGTTGCCGCGGCGCCCAATGCCGGGATCAGGCCCATGATTGCCTTCAGGCCGGTGAGCGTGGCCTCGGTCTGCTCCACGTTCGGTGTAAATCCGATCAGGTCCAGCAGTATCCCCAGGAGCAGCGCGTTGAGACCGAGTGCGGCCTTCTGCGCGAACGTGGCGAAACCGAAGACGCGTGCTTCCTGCCGGGCGCCGGATACCCATTCGTCGTACTCCACGGTATCCGGCAGCATCGCCCAGAACATCACCGCGAACGCCGACGCGCCGATGGCAATGACTGCGAGCATGACGTAGATCGCCAACGGTTCATGCATCGGGAGGAAGAAGAAGCCAAGGTAGCCCGCGCAGGCAATCCCGCAGCCGGCCAGAAAAGCCGTGCGTTTGGACGTGGCGCGCGCGACCGCCACCCAGATCGGGGCCATGACGAGCAGGACCAGCGGTGTCACCGCCAGTGCCGGTCCCGCCGCCGCCTCATTGCCGACTGCGTACTTGAACCAGTACAGCAGTGTCTTCGACATCATCGCGAGGCACAGCGACGCCATGATGATGGCGATGAACACTCGCGCCAGCGGGCCGTTGCGTCGCAGCATCGCGGCCGCAGCCAGGATGTCGTGGAGCCCTGGGCCGCGACCGGCGGGTGCGGCTTCGGTGTCCGTCGGTTCCGTGGTGGTGGCGAAGCACAACCAGAGTATCGCAGTAGCGGTGGCAGCCATGACCAGCGCGGCCATGGCCCACCCCAGACCCGGGTCGCCGCCTGCGAGGTTGCTCATGAGTTGTACGATGGCCGGCGTGGCGAAGGCCGTGGTCAGTCCGCCGAGTGCCGCCGCCTGCATGCGCCAGCCCGCGAGCGCGCCGCGCTCGGAGCTGTCGGGCGTCATGCGTGCAGACAGCGCTGCGTAGGGAATGGCGAGCACGGTGTACAGCGTGCGCAGCAGCAGATGGGTAATCAGGGCATAGGCCACCAGCATGCCGCCGGTCAGACCGGGCGGAGCCAGAAAGGCGGCGACGAAACCCACCGCCAGTACCGGCGCGCCGAACAGCAGGTAGGGCCGATAGCGTCCGCGTTTCGTTCGTGTCCGGTCGGCGATCGCACCCATCACCGGATCGGTGACGCCATCCCAGACCGAGGCGACGAAGATCGTGAATCCGGCCCACCACACCGGTATGCCCATGACGTCGGTGTAGAAGAAAAAGAGGAACAGGCTGATGCCCTGCCAGTAGACGTTCAGGCCGAGGTCTCCGCTCGCGTAACCGACCTTGCGCCAGGTTGGCAGGCGTTCTGCCGCTGATCCTGCTGCCGTCATCGAGCTTCTCCTCGGCGTGATGCCGGCTGCCTGATTAGATTATCCGTGTGGATAACAGGCTAGCTTCAATAGTTATGCCCGTCCAGAATCGGTCGCTCCATCGTCCGGTGTTGCCTCGATCGCGTGCCCGCCTGCTGTTACTGCAAGGCCGGCGATCCTGCATTGACGACCATGCGCTAGCTGCTATTCAATTGGATAACCAAATTCCGCGGCTGCCGTGCTCAGGGTAGTCGGCGCTTTTCAGGCTGCTGACGCAAGGAACCTCTCCCCGATGACCACTGCCCGCTCGAAATCGGGAAACCCCAAGCGTGACGGTAAGGCCGGCAATCTTCGCACCGAGCAGAAGGCGCAGACCCGCGCCCTGATTCTTCAGTGTGCCCTCGAAGTGTTTGCCGAGCGCGGCTTTGATGGTGCCAGCGTCCGTGACATAGCCGGATTCGCCGGCGTGAACCACGGCCTCATCCGCTACCACTTCGCGGACAAGGACGGGCTCTGGAAAGCCGCGGTCGAGTTCCTTTTCAATCGCCTTCACGAAGAAATGGCCGCGCCTCCAGAGGACGCCAAACTTGCTCCCCTGGAGCAGACGAAATCGTGGATACGGCGGTATGTCCGCTATTGCGCACGCCATCCCGAGCACGCCCGGATCATGGTCCAGGAATCGATACGCGATTCGGATCGCTTGCGTTGGGCGGTCAAGCGCTTCATCAAGCCGGACAACGAGGAGACGCGCCGACGCTTTCGGAGGCTCGTTGAAGAGGGCGTCTATCCAGACATTCCCGAACATTCTTTCAACTACATCATCACGGCGGCAGCCCAGTCCATGTTCATGCTTGCCAACGAGATGAAGTACATCTACGGCCTTGATGTGGCCAGTGACGACGTCGTCGATGCCCACGCCGAAGCCATCATCACATTGCTGTTCGATCACCGCGCCAGGCGCGCTGCGGTAAGGAGACCAAAGTCATGAGGCACGCGTATCTTGCCGCGGTCACCCTGATGCTCGCGCTGGTCGCGACGGCTGCAGATGATGCGCCGCCGAACATCATCTTCGTCCTCACCGACGATCTCGGCTACGGCGACCTCGGCGTCTATGGGTCCACGATGATCTCGACTCCGAACCTCGATGCGCTGGCGGAACAGGGGCTGAAACTGACGAGCTATTACGCACCGGCCAACGTCTGCACGCCGTCGCGCGCAGCGCTGCTCACCGGCCGCCAGCCGATTCGCATGGGCCTCGCTGCCGGTGTCATCCGTCCCGAAAGCACCCACGGCCTGCCGCAGAGCGAGACGACCCTTGCAACGCTCCTGCGGAATCATGGCTATCGAACGGCGATGATCGGCAAATGGCACCTCGGCCATACGCCCGAGCATTGGCCCACAGCCCATGGATTCGACCGCTTCTACGGTGTGCCTTACTCCAATGACATGACCCCCTTCCCGCTCTACGACGGGGACGAGGTCATCGAGGAGCCCGCCGACCAGGCGCGGCTGACCGAACGCTACACCGACGCGACCATCGCGTTCATCGAAGAGGCTGGCGACGCCCCGTTCTTCGTCTACCTCGCGCATACCTTTCCGCATATCCCGCTGTTCGCCGCCGAACCGTTCCGCGGCCGGTCGGATGCCGGACTCTACGGCGACACGGTGGAGACCATCGACTGGAGTATGGGGCGCATCGTCCAGGCGCTGGAGGAGGCGGGGATCGCTGACAACACGCTCATCATGTTCACTTCCGACAACGGGCCCTGGTTCGAAGGCTCCTCCGGGGCGTCCCGTGAACGCAAGGGCGCGACCTGGGAAGGTGCTTATCGCGTCCCGTTCATCGCCTACTGGCCGGCCGGGCTGCCGGCGAACCGCGTGATCGACGCTGCGGTCACCGGGCTCGACATGTTCCCGACGCTGGCCCGCGTGGCTGGAGTTTCTGTTCCGGAAGAGCTCGAACTGGACGGTGCGGACATCTGGTCTGTACTGAGTGAGGGTGCAGATACGCCGCACGAGGAGATCCTGTTCTTCAACGAGGACCAGATCGCCGCCATCCGCATGGGTGACTGGCGGCTGGTGGTACGCAGCTATTACAAGACCTGGGATGTGCCGCTGGCGACTGCGGGCTACCCGTTGCTGTTCGACCTGGCGCGCGACCCGGGTGAGAACTACAGCATGGCTCCGGACGAGCCGGAGCGCGTCGAACGGATGCTGCGCGCAATCGAGGCTGCGAACGAGCGCTTCGAGGTCCCAGAGCCTCCGCCCTTTCCGCCCCGGTAACACCTCGCAAAATTTCAGTATCCACTTGGATACTGAGTTGACATGCCCGTAATGCAATTTTACTCTCCAAGTGGAGAATGTATCGGTCGCCCAGATCGATGCGGCTAGGGGAGAGAGCAGCATGAGCATACCCAGGCATTCAGTCATGGCGACGGCGGTCGCCCTGGCATCGTTCGGTACCGGCGTGCACGCAGTAGCCCAGGCTGGTTCTGCGGACCGGCGCATCGAGGAAGTGGTGGTCACAGCCCAGCGCGTGGAGCAGTCCATTCAGGATGTTCCGATCTCTGTCACTGCAATCGGTGGCGAAGCGCTGAACGTCCGCCAGATAGACGCTTTCGACCAACTCCAGTACGTCGTACCCGGCCTCACGTTCTCAGCCGGCGTCAACGCCCGCCAGTCCGCATCCACCATCCGGGGGATTGGCACCAGTCTGTTCAACATCGGTGTCGAGGGCAGTGTCGCCATTGCGGTCGATGGCGTCATCCTCGGGCGGGAAGGTGCCGGCCTGTTCGATCTCAGCGACATCGAGCGCGTCGAGGTCCTGCGCGGACCGCAGGGTACGCTGTTCGGCAAGAACGCTTCTGCAGGCGTGATCTCGATCACGACACGTGCGCCGAGCGATACGCCGAGTGCGAACTTCAGCGTGTCCTATGGCACGAAGAACGAGGTGAACCTGTCCGGCGCGGTGTCCGGCCCCCTGGGAGACCAGGTCCGTGGCCGATTCAGCGGTTACCGCAACACCCGCGACGGCTTCATCACCAACGTCAATCCCGATGCGCCTCAGCGCAAGGTCAACGAACGCGACGAGTGGGGCGTCCGCGGCCGGCTCGACTTCGATGTCACCGACAGTTTCGATCTCCGTGTCAGCGCCGACTACGCACGGCGAGACCAGGCTTCGGGTGCCCTGACGCTGCGCTCCGCGTCGGAGGGTGGGCCCGGCACCGGTCTGCTCGGTTTCGGCATTCCGGTCATCGGTCCGCAGACGGTTGCCGCCGGCATTACGCCTGGACCCACGAACCGGGAGATCGCGGCCCAGGGCCCGTTCGAGTCGGACATGGAGAGCTACGGCACGCTGGTCGAGGCCAACCTGGACCTGGGTGACTTCCAGCTCGTGTCACTTTCGAGCTATCGGCGCTGGCAGAGCGTCGACAACAATGATGCAGCCCTCATTCCGCTGCCTTTCCTCGCGGTGAACAGTGGCGATCTCGACCAGCAGCAGTACAGCCAGGAACTGCGTCTGGTCTCGCCTCGCGACCAGCGTCTGACCTATACGCTCGGCGCCTACTACTTCAAGCAGGACATGGAGCAGTTCAACACCCAGTCGGGCACGGCCGGGCTGGACCTGCTCGGTGCGCTTCCGCCCGGCTTACTGCTCGGCACGGATCTAGGCAGCAACTTCGACGAGACCAACTACGCGCTGTTCGGACAGGGTGAGTATCGGCTCACAGACCAGTTGCAGCTCATCGCGGGACTGCGCGTAGTGCGCTCCGAACTCGATGCCGCACTGTTCCGTTCGGTCACGCCGGGCAGCGTCGGCCCCTATGCAGGCCAGAACGTCACGCCCGCACCGCTGACCGCTTCCAACAACGACACCGGCCTGGTCTGGCGTCTCGGCGCGCAGTACTACGTCCACGACGACCTCAATCTCTTTGCGACCGTGACCCGCGGCTACAAGGCGGCAGGTATTGTCAGCGGCCTCACGATCAACGCGACCGAGCCCGGTGGTACCACCCTGCCGACGGTGGACCCGGAAAAGCCGACCCAGTACGAAATCGGCATGCGCTCGCAGGCGCTGGACGGCAGGCTGACCACCAACCTGACCGCGTTCCTCTCCAACATCGACGACTTCCAGGCCCAGGCGCTGGTGCCCGGTCCTGACGGCACCTCGATCTTCTCGGTCACGAACGCCGGCAAGGCGCGCACGTGGGGCGTCGAGGGCGAGATCACGGTGCTGCCGACCAGCCAGCTCACGCTGTCGACCGCCCTCGCCTACACCCGGGCACGATTCAGGTCCTTCGATGGCGCGCCCTGCTATGCGCTGCAGCCGGTCGGGGACGACGCCTGCATCGATACCACCGGCAACGGCGTGGGCGAATTCCAGGACCTCTCGGGGGGCAAGCTGGCACAGTCGCCTGAGTGGGTGGTGAATGCGCTCGCTCGTTACGACGTTCCGATGGCAGGCGGCAACGATCTGTTCGGTCAGATCGGGGTCAGCTACCGGAGCTCCACCCTCGGCAGCAACACCAACGATCCGAACACCCGCTTGTCCGGCTACGCCCTGGTGGATGCCCAGGTGGGTGTGGACTTCTGGGACGGCCGCGGGACGTTCACGGTGTTCGGCCGTAACCTCCTCAACACGGACTTCGTCGAAGCCATCGTCGGACAGTCCTTCGATACCGGTGGTTACGCCCAGTTCCTGACCTTCGAGTCTCAGCGCTCCTTTGGCGCGCGCATCTCGCTGCGCTACTGATGACCGCCACGGGCGCAGACGGCAGCGAGGACTGCGCGCCGCGGCAGCGGATGTCGGCGGCCGAGATCGAGGCCGCCGTGGCCACGGTGCTCACGGCGGCCTCGCTCGAGGAAAAGGTGGCCATGATGTCCGGCCGCGGATTCTTCGAGCAGTACCGCCGTGCCAAGGGTCGCTGGGGTACGGAACCCTACCGTGCCGGCGCGGGCTGCGAACGCCTCGGTGTGCCGGCGCTGTGGTTCACCGACGGGCCCCGCGGTGTCGCCCGGGGTCAGTCCACCTGTTTTCCCGTGTCCATGGCGCGCGGCGCGAGCTGGGATCGTGATCTCGAACGCCGGATCGGCGAGGTCATGGGCATCGAGGCCCGGGCCCAGGGCTGCAATTTGTCCGGTGCGGTGTGCATCAACCTGCTGCGTCACCCGGGCTGGGGCAGGGCGCAGGAGACCTACGGCGAAGATCCATTTCACGTCGGCGAAATGGGCGCTGCGCTCGCGCGCGGCATCCAGACCCACAACGTCATCGCGACGGTGAAGCACTTCGCGCTCAACTCCATGGAGAACGCCCGCTTCAAGGTCGACGTACGCGTCGATCCGCGCACCTTGCGCGAGGTCTATCTGCCCCATTTCCGGCGCGTCATCGCTGCGGGCTGCGCCTCGGTGATGAGCGCCTACAACAAGGTCAACGGCGAATACTGCGGGCAGAACCGCGCGCTGCTGACCGATATCCTGCGCCACGAATGGGGCTTCGATGGCTTCGTCCACTCGGACTGGGTGCTTGGGGTCTATCAGCCTTACGGTGCGGCTGCCGGTCTGGATATCGAAAACCCGGAGCCGGTTCATTTCGGCGACAAACTGGTGGCGGCGGTGAACGAGGGCCACATCGCGCCGGACGTGGTCGATCGCGCCTGTGGCCGCATCCTGCGAACGCTTTACCGCTTTGCCGCAGCCGAGGATCCGCTCGAGGACTATCACGCGGATCTTGTAGCCTGTCCCGCGCATGTCGCGCTGGCGCGGGAGGCGGCGGAAAAGTCTGCGGTTCTGCTCAGCAACGACGGCACGTTGCCGTTGGCGAAGACGTCGCAGGTCGCAGTGTTCGGGCGGCTTGCCGGGGTGGCGAACACCGGGGATCACGGTTCCAGTCGGGTGGCGCCGCCTTATGTCGTGACCGCGCTGGAGGGCATCGGTGCCGCTCTCGGCCGGCCCGATCTCATGCTGGCCGGGGACGAATCCGACCCGACGCTGGCCGCCGAAGCCGCCCGCGCCGCGGAGGCGGCGGTGGTGGTGGTCGGTTACACGGCCGATGACGAGGGCGAGTTCATCCCCGGCGACATTTCCCTGGGTGAAGTGGACCTCGGCCCCGACGCGAATTCGCGCAAGCGCAGCCGTCCACGTGGTGGTGACCGGGCCTGGTTGCGGTTGCCCGACGCCCAGGTGGAACTCATCCGCGCGGTGGCGGCTGCCAATCCCCGGACCGTGGTCGTGGTGGTGGCGGGATCCGCCGTAGTCATGAGTGAGTGGAGCGATCAGACTGCCGCCGTACTGCAGACGTTCTACAGCGGCATGGAGGGAGGCAACGCCCTGGCCGCGCTGCTGTTCGGCGAGGTATCGCCGTCCGGGAAGCTGCCGTTCACGCTGGCACGGGACGAGTCCCACTATCCCTTCTTCGATAAGGACGCCGATTCCATCGAGTACGGGCCGCTGCACGGCTACACGCTGCTCGAGCAGGAAGGGACACCCGCTCATTACCCGTTCGGGCACGGACTGTCCTACGCTCGATTCGGCTACCGGGCCCTGCGCGTCCGGCGGGCGGCGGGTGGCATCGAGGCCACGGTTTCGGTGCGCAACGACGCTGCAGTGTCGGCGGACGAGATCGTCCAGCTGTATGTGAGCTTCCCGGGTACCGTGGTGTCGCGACCGCGTAAGCTGCTGCGCCAGTTTCAGCGCCTCACGCTGGCGCCGGGGCAGACGCGGACCGTCACCTTGTTCGTGCCCGACGAGGATCTGACTTACTGGTCGCAGACGACCGGGAGCTGGCACCTCGAGCCCGGCGAACACCAGGTGCACATCGGCGGCAGCAGCGCGTCGGAAGCGTTACTCGCGGCGTCTGTGGCGGTGATCTGACGCCTTTGGCCGGGGAAACCACCGATGAAGGTGGTCACTCAGGCTCCCCAAGAAGATAGCGCGGTCCGGTGCCCTGACGCCGGGCGCGATCGTCGGCGTTGTACAGCGCACAGTTCGTCAGCGACAGGCACCCGCAGCCGATGCAGCCGTCGAGGCGGTCGCGCATCCGGGTCAGGATGTCGATCCGCGCCTGCAGTTCATCCCGGAAGCCGCGCGAGAGGCGGTTCCAGTCGCGCTGCGTCGGCGTGCGCTTGTCGGGCAGCCCCTCGAGACTTTCGCGAATCTGGTCGATGGTAAAGCCGAGTTGCTGGGCGATCAGGACGAAGGACAGGCGGCGGATGTCGGCGCGGTGGAAGCGCCGCTGGCCGCCGCTGTTGCGGCTGGGAAAGACCAGTCCCGCCGACTCGTAGAAGCGGATCGCCGAAACGGACAACCCCGTCCGCTCGGCGACTTCCCCGATCGAAAGCCTGCCTGCAGCCGCCATCTTCGTCTCCCGCAAAATGCTTGACCTAAAGTTAAGTTGAGGTTTCAGAATGCGCGCGTCAAGGGCGAAAGCCCTCGTCATCGACCCAAATTTCTTCGGAGAGGAACAGATCATGAGCGAAGCACGCATCGAACACGCCAACATCACTGTCACCGACCCCGAGGCCACCGCAGTGCTGCTCGGCCGCCTGTTCGGGTGGAAGATCCGCTGGCAGGGCCCGACGGCGATGGGGGGCTGGACGGTCCACGTCGGCAACGATTTCGACTACCTTTCGCTGTACACGCCGGGATCGGCCGACGATCAGGGCCAGGCTCCGCAGGCCAGCGGCGTCCTGAATCACATCGGCGTTCACGTCGACGATCTCGATGCCGCAGAGACTCGGGTTCGGGCAGCAGGGCTCGAGCCCTACAGCCACTCCGACTACGAACCGGGCCGGCGTTTCTACTTCCGCGACGCCGACGGCATCGAGTTCGAAGTGGTCAGCTACGCGTGAACCACGGCATCCAGGCAAATCGAGAGACGAGGTGAGCAAGAGGACAATCACACGGGTCGTCGTATTCGGCGGGACCGGCTTTCTTGGTCGCGTCATCGTCGGGTGCCTGGTCGCGGACGGGTACCGCGTGCGAGCGGTGGCACGTCGTCCGCTGCCCGAGTGGGCCGCATCCCCGACTGCGGCCATCGAGTTCTTTCAGGCGGATGTCCGTGTGGAGGACGAAGTGGCCGCGGCGCTCGCCGACATGGACGCTGCGGTGAATGCCGTCAGCCTGTACGTGGAGCAGCGCGGCGCGAGCTTCGAAGCCATTCATGTGGAAGCGGCGGCCCGCATCGCCCGGCTCGCGCACGCGCAGAGCCTGCGCCACCTCGTCCATCTCTCCGGTATCGGAGTAGACGCGAGCTCGCGATCTGCCTACGTCCGTGCCCGCGCGAAGGGCGAGGACGCAGTGCGCGCCGCGTTTCCCTGCGCCGCGATCCTGCGACCGAGCCTGCTCGTCAGCACGGAAGGAGGCATGTTGGAGACCCTCGAGGGTGTCGCACACCTGCCGGTGGTGCCGTTGTTCGGGAACGGAAGTGTGCATCTGCAGCCGGTGGATGTGGCGGACGCCGCCCGGGCGGTCCGGGAAGTGATCGGCCGATCGGTCGAGGGCATCATCGAACTTGGTGGCGCCGACGTGATCCGCTATCGGGAGCTGCTCGAGGCCATCCAGGCGGCAAGCGGTCGGCGGCGACCGATGCTGCCCCTGCCGATGCCGATTTGGCACACCCTGGCGGGCGTCCTCAGCCTGTTGCCATCGCCGCCGCTGACCCGGGATCAGCT
>SKUB01000276.1 GCA_007122315.1 Pseudomonadales bacterium
ATCTCGGTGCCGATCTGGCACCACTCGCGGAGCTCGACGCGCAGGCCCTGGCGGCGGAACTGTTCAAGCCGGCTGCAGAGCGCAACGGTGCGCCCCCCATACCGCTGCATGAGATCGCGCTCAACAAGCTTCCTGCCGTCGCGCCGCTTAACGTGCTGCAGGACGCTGACTCCGAACGCCTCGGGCTTGATGTCGAAGCGGCCCTGCAACGGCTTGCCTGGCTGCGCGAGGTGCCCGGCCTCGAGCGCCGGGTGCGGGACGCCTACGGGATCCGGCAGCGGCCCGGCGTCGCGGATGTGGACGGCGCGCTCTATGACGGGTTCCTGCCGGATGCGGACCGGCGGACGCTGAATGAGCTCGCCGGCGCCAAGGTGGCGGATCTCATGCAGCCACCGCCGCTGCAGGACGAGCGTGCCCAGGAGCTCCTGTTCCGCTACCTGGCGCGACGGCATCCGGACGCCCTCGATGCCGACGGGCGCGCGCGCTGGCAGGCCCACCTCAGCGATCGGTTGCTCCATGGTCGCGACGGCATGGCGGATCTCGACACCGCCCGCGCCCGTCTCCGTTCGCTGGCCGGCGAGAGCGCGGATGCGGCCATCCTCTCAGAGCTCGAGGCCTGGCTCGACCACTGCGCGGCTCAGTTGGTTGCCGTGGACGGTGCCGAAGCATGACCACAGCGGCGGTGCGCTTCGCCGGAGTCACGAAACGCTACGGCAGCGCGGAAGTGCTGCGGCAGGTCGACCTCGAACTTGCGGCCGAACGGACCACCGCCATTGTCGGCGAGAGCGGCAGCGGCAAGTCCACACTGCTGCAGCTCATCAATGGCCTGGTGCGGGCAGATGCCGGCATCGTGGAGGTGCTCGGAAGCGATCTCGAGACCGTGGATCTGCTCGCCCTGCGGCGGCGCATCGGTTACGCAGTGCAGGGCTCGGCCCTGTTTCCCCATCTCGATCTTACGGCCAACGTCACCCTGCTCGCGCGCCTGCTCGGCTGGTCTGCAGAGCGCATGGCGACGCGTCTCGGCCATCTGCTCGAGCTGATGGAGCTCGCCCCGGAGCTGGCGCATCGCTATCCCCACGAACTCAGTGGCGGTCAGCAGCAGCGCGCCAGTCTGTGCCGGGCCATGATGCTGGAGCCGCCTCTGCTGCTGCTCGACGAGCCGTTCTCCGCGGTGGACCCCATCACCCGCGTCGGCATCCACGCCCACTTCGAACGCCTGGCCGCGTCGGAACCGGTGACCGTGGTGCTGGTGACCCACGATCTGCGTGAGGCGGTGAAGCTGGCCAGTGATCTGGTGATCCTGCGCAACGGCAGTGTCGCCCAGGCCGGACCCTGCGACGAGGTCATCGCCGCCCCTGCGGATGCCTGGATCGAGCGGTTGTTCCGGAGTCAGCTCGGATGAGGCTGGCTGCGTGGATCGTGGCCCTGCTGCTCAGCGCTCCCGCGCTCGCGGAACGTGCCATCGTGGTGGGAAGCAAGAATTTCACCGAGTCCTACGTGCTCGGCGAGATCGTCGCGCAACGGCTCGAGGGCGAGGGTTTCGAGGTTCAGCGTCGTTTCGGACTCGGCGGCACGCTGATCTGCTACGAGGCGCTGCGAAGCGGTGAAATCGACGTTTACGTTGAGTACACCGGCACCATCACGGAGGTCATTCTCGATGCGGCGGTGGCGCCGGAACGGAGCGCCCTCGTGGAGCCCTTAGCCGAGCTCGGGCTGCTGCCGCTGCCGGAACTCGGCTTCGACAACACCTATGCGCTGGTGCTCGCTGGGGATCGGGCGCAGGCCCTCGGCGTGGAGCGGATAAGCGATCTGCGCGGGCATCCGCGACTCCGCATCGCGTTCAGTCACGAGTTTCTCCGTCGTCAGGACGGATGGCCGGGTCTGCGTGAGCGTTATGGCTTGGAGCAGGAACCGGTGGGCATCGAGCACGGCCTGGCCTATCAGGCCATGGTGCGCGGACGCATCGACGTCACCGATGCCTACTCGACCGACGGCGACCTGGAACGCTACGGCTTTGCGATCCTCGCCGATGACCTCGATTTCTTCCCGCGCTACGCGGCGCTGCCCCTGGTCCGCAGAGACTTTCCGCAAGCGGCTGCTGCCGTGATCGGCAGCCTCGAAGGACGCATCGACGCGGAGCGGATGCGCCGGCTGAATGCGGAAGTGGTCATCGGCAACCGCTCCTTCGCCGCTGTGGCTGCGGATTACCTGGCGGAGGAGGGCTTTGCTGCGAGTCCGCGTGCGGCCGTGACCTGGCGTTCGGAGATGCTGGCGAACCTGATCCGCCACCTTCAGCTCACGTCCATCGCGTTGGGTCTTGCCGTGCTGCTCGGATTACCGCTTGGTATTGTCGTGCATCGATCCGCGCGGGCGTCCCGCAGCGTGCTCTACGCAGCCGGTCTGCTGCAGACGATTCCTTCGATTGCCCTGCTCGCACTCATGATTCCGCTGTTCGGGATCGGTCTCGTCCCTGCGGTGGTGGCGCTGTTCCTCTACTCCCTGCTGCCGATTCTGCGTGCCACCGTCACCGCGCTTGGCAGCGTCGATCCCACCCTGCGGCGCATCGCCGTCGGCATGGGCCTCACACCCTGGCAGCAGGTGCGGCACCTGCTGCTGCCGCTGGCGTTACCGAACGTGCTCGCGGGCATTCGAACGGCTGCCGTCATCAGCATCGGGACGGCAACGCTCGCCGCGTTCGTCGGTGCCGGCGGGCTCGGCCAGCCCATCGTCACCGGGCTCGCCCTGAACGACCCCAATCTCATTTTGCAGGGCGCGATTCCAGCGGCACTGCTCGCCATCGCCACCGAGCTGCTGTTCGAGCTGCTCGAGCGGCGGCTGATTCCCGCACACCTGCGCCAGGCGAATTCCTGACCGTCGCACTCGTGTGGATTCAGTCGAGTTCCGGCATCACCGCGAGGGACTGAAAGTTCGCCAGAATCCGCGTCAGCGTCAGCGGATCGGCGCTGCCGCAAAGCTCACGCACGGAATGCATCGCCAGCTGTGGAACGCCGACGTCGAGGGTCCGCACGCCGAGCGCGCTGGCCGTGATGGGGCCGATGGTGCTGCCGCAGGCCATGTCCGTGCGCACCACGAAGCTCTGCACCGGCAGGTCGAGTTCTGCGGCCAGGTGCCTGAACAGTGCCTGGGTGGCGCTGTTCGACGCGTAGCGCTGATTCGCATTCACCTTGATCACGGGTCCGCCGTTCAGTCGCGGGCCGTGATTGCCGTCGTGACGGTCGGCGAAGTTGGGGTGCAGCGCGTGCGCATTGTCCGCAGAGATCAGCATCGACCGTGCGAGCATCCGGCGCAGCGGCTCACCCGGCCCGCTCAGGCGCTCGAGAATGGACAGCAGGAAGGGTCCGGCGGCACCCGAGCTCGATGCGCTGCCCACTTCCTCATGGTCGTTGCACACGAGCACCGCGGGAACGTCCTGGGCGGAGTCGAGCAGGGCCTCGACGCCGCAGAAGCAGCTCACGAGGTTGTCGAGGCGCGCGCTGGAGATGAACTGGCCGTCGAGTCCGGTGACGGCCGCGGGCTGGGTGTCGTGAAAGGACAGTTCGAAATCGAGCACGGCGGCCACGTCGGTCCCGGGCTGTTCCTCTGCGATGCGTGCCGCGAGCAGCGAGCGGAAGTCGGGACGATCGGCGTCGGCGGCGATCGTCGCGAGCAATGGCGGCAGATCCCGCTGGGCGTTCACCGAGCGACTCTGATTCGCTTCCCGGTCGAGGTGGATGGCCAGGGAAGGGATCACGGCGATGGGGCGTTCGAATGCAATCAGCGTCGACTGGATTCGACCCTTGCCGTCCCGATAGTGGACGCGTCCGGCCAGGGACAGGTCGCGGTCGAACCAGGGATTGAGCAGGACGCCTCCGTATACCTCGACACCAAGGCGCAGGCAGCCGTGCTCGGTGAGTTCGGGTTGAGGCTTCACGCGCAGGCAGGGGCTGTCGGTGTGGGCGCCAACCATGCGCAGTCCCTGACCGACGCAGTCCGAACCGGTGCGCAGGGCGACGATGGAGCCACCATTGCGCACCACATAGACGCGTTCGTTCGTCCCTAGCGTCCAATCGTCCGCTTCGTTCAGGCGGCGATAGCCGGCCGCGTCGAGTCGTTGTGCGAGATTACCCACGGCGTGAAACGGCGTCACCGAGCGGTCGAGGAACTCGAGCAGGCCCGGCGTGAATGTGTTCGTGTCCATGATTCCTCGATTTTTTCAGCGCGAACCGGTACCTGGCGATGCGCTGAGGCAGCGTGATCGTTGATCCAAAGTGGCGTCAGAAAGGCGCAAACCGATCGGATGATGGCATTGTGCCACCATTGCTTTTGCGGTGTCGGGCGAGTGTAGTAAACATCATGGCCTGTAAGATGCAAGCCCTTTGGGCTGCTGTCTTGCGCCATTTATCGAGTTTGGGGGCTTTCATGACGAAGGTTGCACAGATGCCGGTGCCGACGCGCCGGTCTGTCGGGGAACCGGATTTCCTCAGGCAGCAGGTCGATCGTTACTACAAGGAACGTGTCGAGGATACGTGGGACGGGGGCCACATCATGGTGGGTCGCACGCCGGGCCCGGATGCCATCCGTCTGGTCAGCAATGACTATCTGTGCATGGCCCGCCATCCTGAAATCGTTGGTGCCCAGCGTGCGGCCTTGGGCGACGAGGACGACGCGTTGCTCATGGCGGCCGTGTTCCTGCATGGAGACAATCCCCAGTCCCGCTTCGAGCAGGCCATGGCCGACTGGATGGATTCGGAAGCCAGCGTGCTGTCACAGTCGGGATGGGCGGTGAATACCGGGCTCCTGCAATCCATCGCCGGTCCGGATACGCCCTGCTACATCGACATGTTCGCCCACGCGTCGCTGTGGGAGGGCATCCGCTCCGCTGGCGCGCGGGCAGTCCCGTTCCGGCACAACGCACCAGAGCATCTCGAGAAACAGGTTCGGCGCGATGGCCCGGGTGTGATCATCGTCGATTCGGTCTACAGCACCAGCGGCAACGTCGCACCGCTGGAAGACATCGTCTCCATCGGCGAGCGTCACGGCTGTGTGCTCGTGGTGGACGAGGCGCACTCCCTCGGTACCCATGGTCCCGAGGGTCGTGGGCTGGTGGTGGACCTCGGCCTGACCCAGCGTGTGCACTTCCGCACCGCCAGCCTGGCGAAAGCTTTCGCGGGTCGCGCCGGCATCGTCGCCTGCTCGGCGCGCATAGCGGAATACCTGAAGTACACGGCGAATCCCGCCATTTTCTCCTCTGGCCTGCTGCCCCCCGAGATTGCCGGTCTGGAAGCCACCCTGCGGGTGATTGCAGCTGCTGATGCACGTCGGGAGCGGCTGCACGCCAACGCGGATCATCTGCGCGAGGGCCTGGCGGATCTCGGTTACAACCTGGACCTGTCGAAGTCCCAGATCCTCGGTCTCGAAGCGGGCTCCGAGCGCAGCACCATCCGTCTGCGTGATGCCCTCGAGTCCCGCGGGGTCTTCGGGTCCGTGTTCTGTGCACCGGCCACGCCTAAGAATCGATCACTGATCCGCTTCACGGTGAACTCCGGACTTTCCCGTGACGAACTCGATCGCATCATCGAAGTGTGTGCCGACATCCGTGACGAGGTGGATCTGGCCAACTGGCCCTCCACGCGTCGGCGCGGCGGCGCATTCGCTGCCGTGGTCAACGGTTGAGGAGCGACATCATCATGCTGCCGTTCACCCTGCTCGA
>SKUB01000206.1 GCA_007122315.1 Pseudomonadales bacterium
GCCTGCTGAACCGCATGTTCGCTCTCCGCGTCCAGGGCGCTGGTGGCCTCGTCGAGGAGCAGGATGGCCGGATCCTTGAGCACCGCGCGGGCAATGGCGATGCGCTGGCGCTGGCCGCCGGACAGGCGCAGCCCCGCCTCGCCGAGATCGGTCTCGTAGCCCGCCGGCAGCTGGGCGATGAAACGGTCGGCGAACGCCGCCTCCGCCGCGGCGACGATGGACGCCTGATCCGCATCTGGACGGCCATAGCGGATGTTGTCCGTCACGGTCCCGGTGAACAGCGCCGGATCCTGACTGACCAGGGCGATGTGGCGCCGCAGCTCCTCCGGGTCCAGCTCGCGGACGTCGATGCCGTCGAGGGAAAGGCTGCCTGCGACCGGGTCGTAGAAGCGCAGCAGCAGGTCGAACAGGGTCGACTTGCCCGCGCCGGAGGGGCCGACTAAGGCGACGTTCTCGCCGGGGCGGATGCGGAAGTCGAGTCCGGCCAGCGCAGGGGTATCGGGCCGGGTGGGATAGGCGAACGTCAGCTCGTGGGCTTCGAGAGCGCCACGAACCGGCATGGGCAGGGGGCGCGGGTTCGCAGGCCGCGGCAGGGCGCTCTCGGCAGAGAGCAGCTCCATGAGACGTTCAGTGGCGCCCGCCGCGCGTTGGAGATCGGTCACCACTTCGCTGATGGCACCCACCGAACCGGCGACGATGAAGGCATAGAAGATGAACGCGGCCAGCTCGCCCGGCGTGGTGCGGCCGCTCAAGACATCCTGACCGCCGGTCCAGAGCATGGCCGCAATGGCGGCGAGGACCAGCACCATGACCATGGTGATCAGCACGGCCCGCTGCAGGATGCGCTGCCGGGCGATGTCGAAGGCCGATTCCACGTGGGCGGCGAAGCGGGTCCGGTCCACGTCCTCGTGGTTGTAGGCCTGCACGGTCTTCACCTGCCGCAGGGACTCGGCGAGGAAGCTGCCGACGTGGGCGATGGAATCCTGGGAGGCGCGGGACAGGACCCGGACGCGACGGCCGAAGATGATGATGGGCACCACCACCAGCGGCGCCATGACCACCACGAACATGGACAGGCGCGGATTGGTGATGAACAGCAGGATCACGCCGCCGAAGAACATGAGCACGTTGCGCAGGGCGATGGAGACGCTGGAGCCGATCACGGTCTGCAGCAGCGTGGTGTCGGTGGTGATCCGGGACTGGATCTCGCTGGCGAAGTTGGCCTCGAAAAAGCCCGGGTGCAGGCGGATGACGTGGTCGAACACGGCCCGGCGGATGTCGGCGCTGACCCGCTCGCCGACCCAGGAGACCAGGTAGAAGCGGGCGAAGGTCCCCGCCGCCAGCAGCAGGATCATGCCGGCGAACACGAAGATGCTGTTGCGCAGCAGTTCCGGGGAGCCGTTGATGAAGCCCTGGTCGATGAGCAGCCGCAGGCCCTGTCCGACGCTCAGCGTCACGCCGGCCGTCACCACCAGCGCGATCGTCGCTCCGATGACCGCGGCGCGGTAGGGAGCCAGGAAGCGCAGGACGGGGGCCAGATTGCGGACGTCGCGGCTGCCGCCGCGGTCGGGAAGGATGTCCGTCATGGAAGACCTCTTGAACCTGCGGCGATTATTCCACACCCCCGGCGGCTTGTGGGCTTCCGGTGAAACGCTTGGCTGTGGACCAGTCGGCGATCGCGACGCCGCCCTGCGGGCGACGTCAGCTCCCACTGACGCAACGCGAGAATTTGGCGAGGCTCCCGCTGACGCAACGCGAGAATCTGGCGAGTCTCCCACTGGCGCAACGCGAGCATCTGGCGAGGCTGAGTGGGAGCGCACGTCCGCGCAGCGGGCGTGGCGATAGACGTGACGCTAGCTTCGGCGATTGCGGGGTGTGGGCGCGACAGGGGCGAAGGGGTGAGTATGATGGGCCGCCTGTCGAGGATGAGGAGGACGTGATGACCCAGACACACGCGGTGATCGAGTGCATCGAAGCCGGACCGGAAGACGCAGATGCGAGCATCGTGCTGCTGCACGGCCTCGGGGCGGACGGTCACGACCTCGAAGGCATCGTGCCGCATCTGAAGCTGCCCGCGGACGCCCGCTGGCGCTTCATCTTCCCGAACGCGCCCGAGCGGCCCGTGACCATCAACAACGGCATGCGCATGCGCGCCTGGTACGACATCGACCCCGCCGCGGGTCCCGACAGCGGCCGCGACGACATCGCCGTCTCCACCGCGCAGACGGCAGCGCTGATCGACCGGGAGAAGGAGCGCGGCGTCCCGTCGCAGCGGATCGTGGTCGGCGGCTTCTCCCAGGGCGGCGTGATCGCGCTGGAAACGGGGCTCGGCTACCCGAGCCGGCTCGCCGGCATCGTCGCCCTGTCCACCTACCTCCACGACCACGCCAATGTGGCCGAGCGCCTGAGCCTGGCGAATGCGGAGGCGCCCATCTTCATGGCCCACGGGCTGATGGATCCCATGATCCCGGTGCAGCGCGCAGCCATCGCCCGTTCGACCCTGACTGACCTCGGCTACGAGATTGCCTGGCAGGAATACCCCATGGGCCACGAGATCTGCATGGAGGAGCTGAACGCGTTGTCGCAATGGCTGACGCAACGGCTGGGGGGCTGAACCGCAGGGAAGGAGCGTATCCACTGGGCTGAACCGGGGGTTAAACTGCCGCAGGGATCACGAGGGGAAACCGTCCGAGATGGAATTCGATCAAGCCGACAATCCTGATCTGGCCTGGGATCTTGCCGAATTCGGCAACAAGCGCCGGGCCACCGACTTCGTGCGCATGTTCGAAGAGACGCTGTGCGTGTATTCCGGCGCGGTGGAGCAGCTCTATACGAACTACGACATCTTCTACCCGGAGGAAGAAGGGCGGCGGATGGTCATCCTCCCCGACCCGACGGCCTACCACGACACCTTCTTCGGCATCCCGCCGGAAGCGGTGCTGGAGACGGGGCTGTACATCATTCCCGGCGACCTGATCGAGAAGCCCGGCCTGTTCCTGACCAACCTGCTCAAGGACCGCAGCATGGGTCCACGGCAGGTGCAGTTCGAGGCCGGCGCCCGGGCCATCATGGCCAAGCGACCCGAGAACGACCCTTTTCTGCCGGTGCTGGTGAAAGGTGACCTGCGGGAACTGGAGGAGCAGTGGCCCGTGCTGCACCTGCATCGCATCAAGCTCGCCGGCCTGGGACATCGCTCGTCCCTCGAACGCAAGGACATTCAGAACGTGATCTCCGAGAAGTTGGAGACGCTGTTCCGGCTGTCTCACGGCTGAGCGTCGTACAGTGGCCTTCGGCACGCCTTTCGCCATCGCGATCCCCGACTCGGAGCTGGCCGAGCTCCGCCGGCGCCTGACCGCCACCCGCTGGCCGGACAGCATCAGCGACGACTGGGCGGACGGTACGGATCAGGCCTGGCTCCGGGACATCTGTGCGTACTGGGCGGAGGGCTTCGACTGGCGCGCCGAGGAGCAGGCGCTGAACCGCTTTCCGCAGTTCCAGGGAGAGATCGACGGCCAGCCCCTGCATTTCATCCATCAGCGCTCGCCGGAGCCGGATGCCCGCACGCTGCTGCTGATCCACGGCTGGCCCGGTTCCTTCATCGAGTTCCGGCACATCATCGACGCGCTGACCGACCCGGTGGCCCACGGCGGACGGGCAGAGGATGCGTTCCACGTGGTCGCCCCTTCCCTGCCCGGCTACGGGTTCTCCGCCCCGCCGCAGCAGCACGGCGTCAACGGTCGCCGCTGCGCGGAGCTGCTGCAGGGACTGATGGCGGCACTCGGCTACGACCGCTACTACGCCCAGGGCGGCGACTGGGGGGCTCACGTGTCCACCTGGCTCGGGGCCATGGACCCGGCGTGCGTCGGGATTCATCTGAATCTCGTGTTCGCGCCGAAGCCGCGGGACGGGGATCCCTTCGCGGACGTGACGGAAGCCGAGCGCGAACGCCTGGAGGCCAGCCGGCTGCGGACGGTGAACGGTCTCGGCTATCAGGAGATTCAGGGCACGCGCCCCCAGACGCTGGGCTACGGGCTGACGGATTCGCCGGTGGGGCTCGCGGCCTGGATCCTGGAGAAGTTCCACGGCTGGAGCCATCACGACGGCGATCCGGAGTCGGCCATCAGCCGTGACGACATGCTCACCAACGTCTCGGTGTACTGGTTCACCCGCAGCATCACGTCGTCCATGCGCCTTTATTACGAGCAGCGTCAGCATCCGTCGGATCCGCCGGCGCCGCCGTACGTGGCGAAGCCGACTGCGGTGGCGGCGTTTCCGGGGGAGCTGTATCTGCCGCCGCCGGCCTGGATCGAGCGCATGTACGATCTGGTGCACTACTCGGTGCAGGCGCGGGGTGGGCACTTCGCGGCGCTGGAGGCCCCGAAACTGCTGCTGGCGGATATCCGCGGCGGCATCGCCGCCATGGGCTGAGGCGCTGGGATCCGGATCAGTCGGCGATCGCGACGCCGGCCTGCGGCCGACGTAAGCTCCCACTGGCATATCACAAGACCCCGAGAAACGCGGTGGGAGCGCACGTCCGCGCAGCGCGCGTGGCGATGGGCGCGGCGTTGGATTCGGGATCAGTCGGCGATCGCGACGCCGGCCTGCGGCCGACGTAGGCTCCCACTGACATATCACAAGACCCCGAGAAACGCGGTGGGAGCGCACGTCCGCGCAGCGGGCGTGGCGACGGGCGCGGCGTTGGATTCGGGATCAGTCGGCGATCGCGGCGTCGCCTGCGGCGCCTGCCGTCTCCCACAACCTCCGCTCGGGCGAGCACTGTGAGCGCGGGATCTGGCGCCAACGGCCTTTTGCCGCAATTGGCTGCGTGCTTTATCCTTGCGCCCCATTTCGGGGACCGCCTGGTCGGTTCCTCCTTTCACGGAGCCTGTCATCATCGTGCCCCATCGAGTCTTCATCGATGGCCAGGCCGGCACCACGGGTCTGGAAATCCACGCCCGGCTGGCCCAGCGATCCGACATCAACCTGCTCGAGGTGGACCCCGCCCGGCGCAAGGACGCCGCTGCGCGCGCGGAACTGCTGAATGCCGCCGAGGTGGTGATCCTCTGTCTGCCGGACGATGCCGCCCGGGAGGCGGTGGCGCTGATCGAGAATCCGGCCGTCCGGGTGCTGGATGCGAGCACGGCCTATCGGGTGGCCCCGGACTGGGTCTACGGGCTGGCGGAACTGACTCCGGGCCAGCGTACCGCCATCGCCGGGGCCCGGCGGGTGTCGAATCCGGGCTGTTATCCCACCGGCTTCGTGCTGGCGCTGCGACCGCTGATCGAAGCCGGGCTGATCGACCCGGGTGCGGCCATCTGCGTGCATGCGCTGTCCGGCTATTCCGGCGGTGGCCGTGCGCTGGTGGATCGCTACCAGGCGCAGGCACTGGAGGGCGTGGACGTCATCCATGCGCCGCGGCCCTACGCGCTCACGCTCAACCACAAGCACCTGCCCGAGATGCGTCAGTACGCCGGGCTGGCCGAGGCGCCGCTGTTCACGCCGATGGTGGGGCACTACTACAAAGGCATGCTGGTGCAGATCCCGCTGCCGAAGGGCCTGCTGAAGCGCCCCATGGACGCGGCGGCGCTGCGGGCGCTGCTGGCAGAACGCTATGCGGAGGAAGCCTGCGTGCAGGTGCTGCAACCGGAGCGTGACGCCATTTTGGAGGACGGATTCCTCGATCCGGA
>SKUB01000326.1 GCA_007122315.1 Pseudomonadales bacterium
CACTTCCAAAGCGCTGGATGAGTGTGACGATCCCGGTCCGTGCGCCATCGGTGGCTTTCAGGCCCGCGCGCTGTGCCAGGTCGGTCTGGATGGCACGGGTGATCACTGCCAGGCAACGGCTCAGCGCCTGCGGGCGGCTCGCGAAGAGCATGCGTAGCGGCCAGGGGAAGCTCAGCACCCACTGGCGCACCGGTACGGGAGGAATGACGTGATCGATGAGGTGCGCCGAGGTCTCGATCATGCGCCTGGCACCGCAGGACGGACAAAAGCCTCGCCGTTTGCACGAAAACGCTACCAAGTGCTCGTGACGGCAGCCGTTGCACTTGACGCGGATGAAGCCGTATTCGAGCAGGCCGCAGCGCAGGTAGTCCCGGAACTCCCGGGTGACGAACGCAGGTAGCGAGGCATCTTGCTCCGCGAGGCCGGCGCAAAGCTTGGGTAATCGCTGCTCGACGATCGCGTAGAGCGCCGTCTGTTCCGGTTGGTGCCGCTGGTATCCTGGGTGGGGACTGCGATGGCTGGCCATTTAACGAGCATGAGCTGCCAGACCAGCCCGACTCCACAGTCGATCGCCCGCTGTGGCGTGCGACGGAACGGGTCAACTCTGTAAGCTTTGCGCCCTGTCGAGGTTCTCCACACATCCGACGGCCGCACTGGCGGTCTGGAAGCTGATGTTCCGCCTCACCAATCGATAGCCGGTCTCATGCGGACACGCACGCCAGCCGTCGCGGGCCTGTTCTATCCGGGTCAGGAGGAAGCCCTGCGGGAACTCGTCGAGGAACTGCTCGCACAAGCTCCGCAGCAGACACAGATTCAGCCGAAGGTACTCGTGGTACCTCATGCCGGATATGTCTACTCCGGTGCGCTGGCGGCCCGGGTCTATGGCCTGTTGGCCGACCGTCGAGCTGCGATCAAGCGCGTGGTCCTGCTCGGTCCGGCGCATCGGGTCTGGGTGCCCGGACTGGCGTTGCCGAGCGACACGGCGTTCGCCACGCCTCTTGGAGTTGTCGGTATCGATGCCGAGTTGGCGGCGGCGGTCCGAGACTTGCCGTGCGTGACCACATCCGATGCCGCCCACGCCGAGGAACACAGCCTGGAAGTGCAGTTGCCGTTTCTGCAGACGGTACTCGATGACTTCACGCTGCTGCCGCTCGTGGTGGGCGGAGCGACGCCTGCGCGGGTGGCTGCCGTGCTCGAGCGGGTCTGGGGCTTTGATGAGACGCTGATCGTGATCAGCACCGACCTTTCCCATTTTCACGATCTCTCGACGGCGCGGCGCATCGACGCCGAAACGGCGGCGGCGATCGAGGCTTTCGAGATCGATCTTCACGGCGAACAGGCCTGCGGCGCCGCGCCGCTCAACGGTCTGCTGCAAGTGGCCCGGCAACGGTCCTGCAGGATCGAACGCATCGGTCTGGCCACTTCGGCCGATACGGTGGGCAGCGCCGATCGGGTGGTGGGCTACGGCGCCTGGTGGCTGGAAGAAGCCTCATTGGCGTCGGTGGCATGATGCTCGACGTCGCAGTGCAACGGCGGCTGCTGGAGCTGGCCCGGTGGGTCCGATTCGTCAAAGAGAATTTCGGTCTTTGGTTCTTCGCTGACGAGCAAATTCCAATGAATGTTGGGATCGGTCATGCGAATTTGGATTCATTGCTCCAGCCGGGCTTCGGAGAGAATTCTGTGGTGCGGCTCTGATTGGATGCTCTCGGGCAGATCACCCAACAGATCGATGCCAAGAACCAGGTCAGCCTGTTCAGCTACGACCTTCTCGGCCGGCCCACCCAGCGCATCGACGGCTGTGGCACCGCCGGCTCCATGACCAGCACCTGGGCCTGGGATGGTCAGGCCGGCTTCTGTCGCCTGCGCCAGCGCAGGAACGGCCAGTTCACCGAGACCCCGGCCTACGACAGTCTCGGGCGCATCAGCAGCAGTACGACGGCCATCAACGTATCGGGCCTCTCGAACCTCGGCCCCTGGACCGTCAGCCACGGCTATGACAGCGCCGGTCGGCCCATCAGCACCACCTTCCCCGGCAATGTCACCGTCAGCCAGGACTACAACGACCGCGGTTACCTGTCGCAGGTCCGCCGCGGCAGCACGGTGCTGGAGGCCTACCAGAACGTCGATGCCTTCGGCCACGTCACCCAGCAGACCCTGCACGATGGCAGCATGACCACGTCGCGGACTGTGGATCCGGACTCAGGTCGGGTGACCGCCATCGAGACCCAGAAGAACGCCGGCAGCGCACGCATCCAGCATCTGCTGATGACCTGGCACAGCGACGGCGCGCTGTTCCGCCGCACCGACCTGCAGGGCGTCGGCCAGTGACGGTCTCCAGGACCTCTTACCGAAGTCGACTGCGCATCTGCGTTGCGCTCAAGATAGTGACATTCTGGTAGCTTCCGAGGACGAGCAGATCCTCGTCGCCGGAGACGATTATCTCAGCCTTGGCTGTCAGCGGGCAGGCGATGACCATGTCGTCGTCTGGATCGCGCACGACTGGCTGTGGCGCGGTTGGTCGCACCACCCGAGCGAGCGCGCGATAGTCTTCGAGGAGTTCGGAGACGGAGCTGCCAGCGCGAGTGATACGCGCGGCGAACTTTGGGCCGGAGAGTACCTCGTCAAGCTCAGCGATCAGGGCTGGGCTTGTGAAGATCGTAATGACCTCCCGCCGCGCAGCGTCGAGGATCTCGCGCGGCGTGCCGCCCCACAGAAACGCCGACACGGCAATGTTGGTGTCGACGACCGCACGGATCATTGCGACTCGCGTGTACGGCGTTCCTCGCGAGCGGCCTTGATTTCTGCGGCGATTTCTTTCTCTGTGAGCGGTGGGTCGAGCTCGGAAAGCTTGTCTATGGTCGCAAACAGTCTCTCGACGCGGTGCTCGCGCATGGGGTCGCGGAGCAATGCGGCCAGCACCTCTGGACGCAGCAGGCCGGCTTGGCGAGCTTGTTGGACCAGGTCGTCCGGAAGGGTGACGGTCACTTCTGTCATGGTGTCGACCTCTCATCCGCGACGTCGGGAACCTTCCCCGTACGTCTGAGCGGCAGTCAGGCTGAAGCCTACGTCAGCCCGTACACCGTCGCCAGCATCAGGTGCCTCTCGAGGCAGCCAGGGGCCAGGAGTCAGACCAAGGTAAGCCACATTAGGTGATTGAGGAAGCTTAACTTGACGCGCTTGCTTAGGCTCGGGCACGCGCTTAGAGGCGCGATTCTGATGTGAAAAACGGCATTCTAAGAACAACTCAGGCGTGGCGGCCGGCGCGAGCTGCTCTCGGGAGTCGTTCCGCGGCTGCTACGATGGAGCTGAGTGTCCGTCCCACGAAGCACCAGGACCAGGATGATCGAACTCGAACTGCAGTCGTTTACGGCCCGTGACGCTGTGCCCCTGGTGTGGCGCGAAACCGGCGACGGCCGTCCGCTGGTTCTGCTGCATGGGCTGTTTTCCAGCGCCACCGTCAACTGGATCAAGTATGGCCACGCGGCGACGCTGGCTGAGGCCGGTCATCGGGTGATCATGCCGGATCTGCGTGCGCACGGAGACAGCGGCAAGCCTCACGATCCAAACCACTATCCACCGGATGTGCTCGTGAACGATCTCGGCGATCTCGTCAGGCATCTCGGGCTCGAGGACTACGATCTCGGTGGGTTTTCGCTGGGTGCGCGCACGTGTGCCCGGGCGGTGATCGCGGGCATGCGCCCGCGGCGCCTGATCCTCGGTGGTATGGGGCTGGAGGGGTTGTGCGAGTGGCGCAGACGCAGCAGCTTCTTTCGCGAGGCGATCGACGCGTTCGATTCTGCCCAGCGGGGCGACGCCACGTGGATGGCGATTCAGTTCATGAAGACCATGAAGGTGGATCGGGTGGCGGCCGGGCACCTGCTGAACAGTTTCACGGACACCGATCCGGCCCTGCTGGAGCAGATCACGATGCCGACACTCGTCGTCAGCGGGGAGCAGGACGCGGACAACGGCTCGGCAGAGGCGCTGGTCGCGGCCCTGCCGGATGCCACGCTGCGCAGCATTCCCGGCAACCACATGTCGAGTGTGACTGGCGCCGGGCTCGGCCGGGCGATGCTGGATTTTCTCAGGTGAGCCGTTGTCCTCTGCCTGCGGTGTGCGCTGCACAGGGCGGTCGAGATCAGGCCAGGGGAAGTGCTCACCCTGTGACGTTGCTCCCTGGCTCTGGTTCCCGGGACGACCCGGCTGTAAGCCGGGGCACGCGCGTGCTCTTCGCGCTCGGTCCGGACCCGGACGCGCTGCCCGGGCTGCTGGAGCGGCAGCGGGACCTGCTGTTGCTGTGCCGGGGCCGCCGAATCCGAACGGTGCGACCTGAGAACCTGCACGTCACGCTTGCCTTTCTCGGTGACCGGACCGATGAGGAGATCGCGGGTCTGATCACTGCGGCCCGAAACATCGCGCTGCCGCAGGCTCCTATTCGCGCCCGGACCGGGGACGTGTTGGCATTGCCCCACCTGGAGCGCCCCCGTGTCGTGGCGTTGGAGCTGCTTTCGGACGGCACCATCGAGCACCTGGCAGTGCAGGTGGCGGAGCGTACGGAAGCGATCGGCAACCGGGAACGGCGTCCCTTCCTGGCGCACCTGACCCTGGTGCGAATGAACGGCGGCCAGCTACGGCCAGGTGCTGTAGAGCCGATGCTGGTGCCACTGACCACGTTCGCTCTGCTCGCGAGCCTGACCGGGCCCTCCGGCGTCCGCTACGAACCGCTCTGGTCCGCAGAGCTGTGCGCCGGCGACCCGGTCAGGGCGGGAATCAGTTCCTTGCCGACCCGCTCGAGGACCTCGTAGCGGGGGTCGAACGCCGGCAGGATCATGATCTCCTCGAGACCCGCGGCGTGCAGGGCCTGCATGCGCTCGATGAGCTGATCCCGGGTGCCCACCAGGCAGGTGGCCTCGATCAGACGCCCGGTCAAAAACCGCTCCTCCTCGGGTAACACCCAGCAGTTGTGGCCGGCGTGGATGCGCTGGTGAAGCCGCTCGCTTGGCACTGTATCGAGCAGGGCGCAGTAGTCGTCCCAGATGTCGGCCAGCACGGAGGGGGGCTGCTGCCGGAACTGCCGGTACTGGTCGTAGGCGTAGTGCAGCGTGGCCATGGCGAACGCGCCGGATTCGGCGCGGATCCGCGGTGAATCGGCGGTTTCCCCCGGATTCAGGATGCTGATGGTGGTGAGTGCGGTGGTATGGAAAGGCGCGTCGCTCAAGTTGCGTCCCGCCGCCTCGGCACCGTCACGGACGAAGCCGAGAAGGCGTTCGAGCACCTGGGGGTTGCCGGGCAGACCGAAGACCGCACCGTCGCCGTGCCTGCCTGCGAGTGCCAGCGAACGCGGGCCGAAGCCTGAGACATACAGCGGAATGGGCGAATCGAAATTCACGAAACCATGTTCCGGCATGATGTGTCGGATGGGCGTCTTCGTGCCGCCGAACGCGACCTCGGCTTCCTCTCCACGCAACAGTGGTTTGAGCTCGGTGAGATAGCGGTCGAACTCGGCGATGCGTTGCGGCTTGTGGCCCATGACGCGCATGGCGGTGTTGCCGGCGCCGACGCCGAGGAAGGTCCGTCCCGGCGCGATGGAATGGATGGTGGCGATGGACGCCGCCGTCACCGGCGCCGGTCGCGTGCCGGTGACGGCGACGCCGGTGCCGAGACGGATGTGCGAAGTCCGATC
>SKUB01000070.1 GCA_007122315.1 Pseudomonadales bacterium
ATCCTGGTGTTCGCGGTGTACATCCCACTCTTTCCTGCCGGCGGCACCGGCAGCATCGCCTTCGACATGACGCCCTGGGAGACCTTCGTCGATCGCCTCAAATTCCTGGTGCTGCCTGTGCTGTCGCTGTCCTTCCTGAGCATCGGCACCTACGTGCGCTACACCCGCGCCGCCATGCTGGAGGCGATGGGCAACGACTATATTCGCACCGCCCGCGCCAAGGGGCTGTCGTGGCCGCGGATCTACCTGATGCACGGCTTCCGCAACGCGCTGATTCCGTTGATCACCATCACCGCGCTCAGCTTCTCGACCCTGTTCTCCGGCGCCATCATCACCGAGACCGTGTTCGCCTATCAGGGCGTCGGACAGCTCGTGTTCGAGTCCATCCAGAGCAACGACTTCAACGTGGCCATGATCGCCTTCATGATCTCGGTGTCCATGGTGCTGCTGATGAACCTGATCGCCGATCTGCTCTACGGCGTCGCCGACCCGCGGATCAGCTACGCATGACGGACGCGGCCTTACGCCAGAGAGAGCTCGAGGCGCAGCCCATGTGGCGCATCCTGCTCGATCAGTTTCTCGAGCATCGCATGGCCGTGGCCGGCTTCAGCGTCATCGTCCTGTTTCTCGCCATCGCCCTGCTCGCACCGGTGATTTCCGCCGTCACCGGGCTCGATCCTGACCGGCAGAACGTCTTCAACCGCTATCAGCCCCCCGGCTCTCACCTGGATCTCTCCACCCACGAGCGGGAACTGCGGGTGCAGGCGTTCCTGCGGCAAGCCGACCGCAGTGCGCTGGTCGACTTTCTCGCAGCGCGGGACCTGCTGGAATTCACTGTCGACGAAGAGGACCTCCTCTACGAGCTGGTGACCCAGTACGAACCCCTGGCGCTGGCCGAGCGACTCGACGGCCTGATGGCGGCGGTACCCGACCAGGCCCAGGAGCCATTGCGGGAATTTCGGAACATGGTTGCGGACTTCCGCAGCTTCCATCTGCTCGGCACCGACGAACTCGGACGCGACGTGCTGATCCGGCTCATCTACGGCACCCGGGTGTCGGTGACGGTGGGACTGCTGGTGGCGTTCGTCGCGGGCATGATCGGGCTGCTGGTGGGCAGTCTTGCGGGCTACTACGGCGGTCGCACCGACGCGATCCTGATGCGCTTCACCGATGCGCTGCTGTCACTACCCATCCTGGTGGTGCTGATCGTGGTGTCGGCCATCGATCTCGGCAAGGTGTTCGGGGGGACGCCGCTGGCCTTCATCGTCGAATCCCGCCATGAAAGCGTGATCAAGATGATCCTGATCCTCTGCCTGTTCTCCTGGATGCAGGCGGCGCGCCTGGTCCGCGGCAGCATTCTGTCCATCAAGGAGCAGGAGTTCGTCCTCGCCGCCCGGGTGCTGGGTGCCAAGGACCGCACCATCATCGGTGCCCACATCGTCCCCAACGTCATCGCACCACTGCTGGTGGCGGTGACGCTGGGGATCGGCAACGCCATCCTGTTCGAGGCGGCGTTGAGCTTCCTGGGTCTCGGCATTCAGCCGCCGACGCCGAGTTGGGGCAACATGCTCAACAACGCCCAGGAGATGGTGCAGCACGCGCCCACCCTGGCCATCCTGCCGGGGCTGCTGATCCTGTTCACCGTGATCAGCTTCAACTACGTCGGCGACGGCCTGCGCGACGCCATCGACCCGAAGTCCATCCGCCGCTGAACCCAGGCAGGGACGGCGGGGCGCGAACGCGTCACTGCAGACAGGCGGCGACCTCGGCGCGCAAGGCCTGGGGACGGAAGGGTTTCTCCAGCAGGATGTCGTCCTCGCCCAGGCTGCCGGTCCGGACACCGTCCGGGGCATAGCCGGAGACGAACAGCACCCGCAGCGACGGCCGCATCTCGCGCAGACGATCCCGCAACTCGATGCCGCCCATGCGCGGCATGACCACATCGGTGATGAGCAGATCGATCTCCCGCTCACCCCGTGCCAGCTCCAGAGCCTCACTGCCATCCGCCGCCGTGATCACGCGGTAACCCGCCTGCTCCAGCGTCATCTGCATCAGATTCCTTATGCCGGGTTCATCCTCCACCACGAGCAGCGTAGCCGAAGGCACGGCAGCAGCTTCGGGCTTGGACTCGACGACGGCCTCCTCTGCCGGCAGCGCCTCGATCACCGGCAGCCACACCGTCACCGTCGTGCCGTCCGCGGGCGCACTTCGAACATGCACGGCTCCGCCTCGCTGTTCCGCTATCCCGTACACCGTGGAGAGTCCGAGCCCGGTTCCCTCACCCACACCCTTGGTGGTGAAGAAGGGTTCGAAAATGCGTTCCTGAACGTCCGGCGCCATGCCACTGCCGTCGTCAGTCACTTCCAGCACAGCGTAGGTTCCGCTTGCCAGGCGCGGCCGCAGACCCGGCGGCGCGCTGTCCGTATTCCGTACGCTGGTGGTGACCCGCATGCAGCCACCGGACTGCATGGCATCGCGGGCATTCACGCACAGATTGACGATGACCTGCTCGATTTCGCTTGTGTCTGCGCCCACCCAACCAACCTGCGGATCGAGTACCTGCTGCAAGGTGATGTGCTCACCGATCAGACGATCGAGCATGGGAAGCAGATCGTTCACTACCACGTTGAGTTCCGCAGCTGCCGATCGGGCCTCGCCGCGGCGGCTGAACGTCAGCAGCTGCCGGGTGAGTTCCGCCGCCCGCAGCGCCGCCTGATGGATTTCCTCGGCAGCCTCCTCCGGTGCCACGTCCCCCGGTCCGGCACGAAGCGCCTCCGTGTAACCGAGAATCACGGTGAGCAGATTGTTGAAGTCATGGGCGATACCACCGGACAGCCGGCCCACCGCCTCGAGGCGCTGAGCCTGCCGCAATTCCTCCTCGAGCTGCTGCTCCCGGGTCATGTCCCGGAGCACGCTGATGTAGCCGGAGAGACGGCCCGAAGCGTCACGGAAGGGTGCCACGCTGGCATCCCGGACCCGATCGCCGTCCGCCCAGCTGGAGGTATAGCGGCGCTTCCAGACCTCGCCCCGGGCGAGGGTGGCAGCAATCTCTTCGAGAAGCGCATCGTCATCGCTTCCCGTCACCGCGAAGGCATCGATACCGAGGCCGCGAACGTCCCGGCCATGGAATCCCATCATCTCGATGAATGCGGTATTGGCGAACTCGATTCGCCCACGGACATCAAGCAGCGCGATGGCATCTCCCGCCTGATCCAGCGCCGTGGCGATACGTTCCTGGAGGCCCTCGGCTTCGTGGCGATCCGTCACATCCACGCAGAAACCGAGCAGCGCGGGCGCATCGGTGACGGGATCACGGAACAGCAGGCGTGCCATCTGCAGCAGCCGTCTGCGCCCACGCACGTCCGTCAGCGGCAATTCCGTGAGCGGCACCTCCTTGAGCGGCACTTCGGTGACCTGCGTGCTGTCGATGGCCTCGGCGTCCCCGGCGAGGGCTGCACGATCTCCCTCCTCTGCCTGTTGCCGTTCCTTCATCTTGCCCGGCAGCTGCTCCCAGCCACCGCCGAGCATGGCGGCCGCAGGCTGCCCGCAGGCCTGCGCCAGGGCGCGATTGACGAAGGTGAAGCGTCCTGCCTGGTCCTTGACGTAGATGGGATGGGGCAGCAGGTCCAGCAGGCCGCGCAGGGAGCGCTCACTGACGATCAGGCGTTCCTGCTCCACGCTCCGACGCCAGACCACGAACGCAGCCCAGGCGGCGAGCAGATAGCTGGCGATCGCGAGCATCACCAGCTGCGGCAAGGCCACTGCCGCAGCCAGAGCCGGTGGATTCGGGGCAATGCTGAGCACCCAGTCGATACCGGGGACGGGCACGCGCTGCTCCGCGGCCAGCCGCCAATCCTCCGGTGCTTCCTGTGCGTTGCTCCACGCCACGCCACCATCGGCATCCCGCAGCGCAAACCAGTACCCGGCACCGAGATCCGTGGCCAGTCGCGACGTCTCCACCAGCTCCCGGGCCCGGATCACGGCGTTGACGAAGCCGAGCAATATGCCGTCCTCCGTCTGCACCGGCCAGTAGATGCCGAATCCATTGCCGCCCTGCAGCAGTTCGATGTTGCGCGTTCGCGTGATGACCCGATGCTGCCGCGCCTCGCCAATGGCCCGCGCCACGTCTGGCTCCGGATGATCGAACAGGTTTCGGCCCAGCGCGGCCTCGTTGCCCGCTTCCGGGACGACGACACGGATGACGCCGTCGCTGTCCACCCAGTTCAGTGCCAGCAACCCCGGCGTCCGGGCCAGCAGCGCATGCGCATCGAGACGAAAGGCTTCGGCATCGACCTCGCTGCTGCGGGGCGAACGGTCCACCAGCACTTCCACCAGGGCGATGCGGGCATCGATCCAGGCCGCAAGATGAGAACCCGCCTGAAGGGAGAGCACCGACACCCCCTGCTCCAGCAGCCGCAGCCGATCCTGATACAGCCAGCCGGCTACGGCTGTGCCGGCCAGCGCGATGGCCAGGAAGACGGCCGTGGCCCGCAGCGGTGCGCCGCGGGCCGTGACCCGCTCACCTTGCCGCGAGCGGCCAGTGCCTGCCGTGTCTGATGTCATACTCGTAAGCCCGTGAACCAGGAATCGGGTTCCCGCGAGGGTGCATATCCTCGCCTGAGGCGGGCCCGGCAACAACCCAGGTGCAAGCACCCCCGGGTGGGCCGCGGGTGCCCCACGGCGGTCGCTTGCGCTACGCTGGCCACCGCGATGGCGCGAGCTGGGCTCGTGCATGCAAGCGGAGACCGGTCCCTGGTGACCCCTGCAACCGACCTCATCCACCTCGACGATCACGGCCTCTACTGCCCGGCAGGCGATTTCCACGTCGACCCATGGCGGCGCGTGCCGCGGGCGGTCATCACCCATGGTCACGGCGATCATGCCCGCCCGGGCATGGGCCACTACTGGGCGGAAGCCTCCGGGCTGCCCATCCTGCGTAAGCGCCTCGGCCGCTACGCACCCATCGATGGCGTTGCCTACGGTGAACCGATCCGCTTCGGCGACGTCACGGTCAGCCTGCATTCCGCAGGTCACATCCTCGGTTCCGCGCAGGTGCGCATCGAGCATGAGGGGCGTGTCTGGGTCGTCTCCGGTGACTTCAAACGCGATGCGGATCCCACCTGCCCACCCTTCGAGGTGGTGCCCTGCGAGGTGTTCATCACCGAGGCCACGTTCGCCTACCCGGTCTATCGCTGGCCCGACGGCCGCGACGTCGCCGGCGAGATCCACACCTGGTGGCAGGAGTGCGCCGCAGCCGGACGTCCGGCGGTACTGTTCAGTTACGCCCTGGGCAAGGCGCAGCGCATTCTCGCGGAGCTGACCCACTACACCGACGCCCCCGTGCTGCTGCACGGCGCCATGGTGGATCTCGTGCAGATCTACCGGGATGCAGGCGTCGTCATGGTCCCCACCACCCCGGTCTCAGACCTGGGCCGCAAGACGGACTTCGCCGGGCGCCTGGTCCTGGCCCCGCCGTCCGCTGCGGGCAGCAAATGGCTGCGCCGGTTCAAGAACGCGGCGACAGGATTCGCCTCCGGCTGGATGCAGATCCGCGGCAACCGACGGCGGCGCGGCTATGATCGCGGCTTCGTCCTGTCCGACCACGCCGACTGGCCGTCACTGCTGCAGACCATCGAGGACTGCGGTGCCCGCCGGGTGCTGGCCACCCACGGCAA
>SKUB01000001.1 GCA_007122315.1 Pseudomonadales bacterium
AGGATGTGATGTTCGAACTCGCGGTCATGGACCAGCTCGTGGTACGCCCGCTGGTTTCGGAGCGCGACGTGGTTCACCTCGCTTCCGGACAGGAGGCGCAGTTGCGTTTCGACGCCCTGCCTGGACTCGAGCTCGCTGGGCGCATTGCGCGGGTTTTTCCCGCCGCGGACCCCGCCAGCCGTCTCGTGCCCGTGGAGCTGAGCTTGCCGGAAGCGGCGGCTGAACAGGGTGTGCGGCCAGGCTTCCTGACCAGGATCCGCATGCAGGTGGACCGGCGGCCCGATGTGCTGGCGGTTCCGGCGGCCGCCGTGGGTGAGGATGGCAGTGAGCGCTACGTCTACGTCATTGCGGACGATCGTCTGGAGCGCAGGCAGGTCAGGCCCGGGGTCACCCGTGGTCAGTGGACCGAGATCGAAGAGGGGCTGGCATCCGGCGAGGTGGTGCTTGCCAGCAATCCCATCGACATGCGTGACGGTGAGCGGGTGCGCATCGTCGGCTGGAGGGGCTGACGATGGCCTCGTCTGACCCAGGGCGACGGGGTGTGGTCAACGGCGCCATTCGCCGGCCGGTGGGCACGCTGGCTATGGCGTCGGTCGTGTTCGTTCTCGGTCTGTTCTTCATCGACCGCCTGCCCATCGACCTGCTGCCTGCAGTGGAATTCCCGCTGGTCCGCGTGACGGTGAACTATCCGGGTGTGGCCCCTGAAGTGATGGAAGAGCAGGTCACCCGGGTCCTTGAGCGCAACCTCGCCGCGGTCGAGAACCTGGTCAGCATCGACAGCCGCGCATCCGAAGGCCGTACCAACGTGAACCTTCGTTTTTCCTATGGAACCAACCTCGACATAGCGCTGCAGGACGCGTCCCGTTACCTGGAGCTTGCACGAACGCAGCTTCCTGACGACATCGATCCACCCCGACTCTACAAGTTCGATCCGGCTCAGGATCCCATCTGGCTTGCCGGTTTCACCTCCCGTGTTCGCTCGGAAGTGGAGGTGCACAACTGGCTTGAGAATCAGCTCGCTCCGCAGATCATCGCCATTGAAGGCGTCTCCAGCGTCCAGGCCGCCGGCGGCATGGTTCGCGAGATGGAAGTCATCGTCGATCAGCACCGTCTGCGCTCCTATGGCCTGACGTTGCACGACATCGCCGATGCGCTGGCGGCCGAGAATGTGGACATTGCCGGCGGTTGGATCACATCGGCGACCTTCGATGTGATGGCGAAGACCGACGGGTTGTTCGAGTCGGCGGAGGACATCGCCTCGCTGATGCTGAGACTGCCCGGAAACAGTGAGGCACGCATCAGGCTCGACGAGGTTGCCGAGGTGCGTGACGGTCACCGGGAACAGCGCCTGTTCGTCCGTCTGGGCGATACGGCAGCGACCCAGCTTGCCGCCTTCAAACTGCCGCAGGCGAACACCGTGGCCGTGACCGATTCGATCAATGCCACTGTGAATCGCCTGCGAGCCTCAGGCTTCATACCTGACGACATCGAGTTCGAAGCGATCACGGATCAGTCCTTCTTCATTCGTGGCGCGTTGCGGAGCGTCGGCACCGCGGCGGTGATCGGCGGCGCGCTGGCCATGCTGCTGGTGCTGCTGTTTCTGGGCAGCGTGCGCAAGAGCATCATCATCGGCTTGTCCATCCCCATTGCGCTCATGGCCACGTTCGCCCTCATGGGCGTGAGCGGTCTGACCCTCAACATCATCAGTCTTGGTGGTCTGGCCCTGGGCGTGGGCCTGCTGCTCGACAACGCCATCGTCATGCTGGAGAACGTCTACCGCCACAAGGAGCAGCTCGGCAAGAATGCCGAGGATGCCGCCCACGACGGGGCGCGAGAGGTGGCCTCGGCCATTACCGCTGGAACCATGACCAACCTGGCCGCTGTCGTACCTCTGCTGTTGATCTCTGGCATGGCGGCGCTGATCTTTCGTGATCTCATCTTCACCATATCCTTCGCCATCATCGCGACGCTGGTAGCGGCGCTGACGCTGGTTCCCATGCTGGCGGCGTTGATGGGTCATTTGCGTTTCGACAGTGGCCTGAAGAACAGCGGGCCGCTGCGTGCCTTCGATGGGATCATCAACAGCTGCCGCAGAGGCTATCGCGGCCTGCTGCCACGGGTGTTGCGCTGGCGCTGGGCGGTGGTGGCGGTCGCTGTTCTCGGCCTGTTCGGGGCCCTGCGTCTGGCAGATGGGCTTGGCAACGAGTTCCTGCCCCAGGTCGACGACGGCGGCGTCAGCGTACGCATGGTCCTGCCACGGGGAACTCCGCCATTGGAGACCAACGCCGCTGCCCGCGAGATCGAGTCCGTGATCCGCGACATGCCCCACGTCGAGTCCCGTTTCACGCTGGTTGGTGGGCATCTTGGCGGCGGGGTGATCAACGAGCGTCCCGGTACGATGAATATGCGTATCCAGCTGACGCCCCGCACCCAGCGTCCTGACATGAGCGCCGGGGCGTGGGTCGCGGAGGCCCAGCGACGCCTGGACGCGCTGGATCTGCCAGGCGCCCGCATCTCGGTGCGTCCGCCGTCGATTCAGGGTTTGCGCTTCACGACTTCCGGCGATGATTTCTCCGTCATGGTGGTCGGTGACGACCTGCTGGAGCTGCAGCAGGTCGCTCGCGAGATCAGCGGTCGTCTTTCGGGCATTCCCGGTCTCGAGGGCGTAGAGGTGGGCCGCGATGACCAGAGCCCGCTGTTCCGTATCCAGGTCGATCGGGACCGGGCAGCCAGTCTCGGCCTGAGGGTGTCAGAAGTGGGGCGGGCCATCCGGGATGCGGTGGACGGCATGGTCCCGACCCGATTCGTCACGGGCACGCAGGAGTACGACATACGTGTGCGGTTGCCGCGAACCGCAGTCGCGGATGCGGAAGGTCTCGGCAACCTGCTGCTTTTCCGGGGTGAGGGAGGTGAGCCGATCCTGCTCAGGGATGTGGCCAGCTTTGAACTCGGCGAGGGTCCCGCGCACATCGAGCGCGAGAACCAGAGCCGCATTCAGCGTGTCACCGGCAACGTCAACACCACCGTGGCCGATGTGGGCACCGTAGTCGCACAAGCCCAGGCGCGGCTTCGGGACATGGATCTCCCGGAAGGCTACAGCCTGGTGTACTCGGGACAGTGGGAGACCATCGAGGAAACCAACCGGGAGCTGGCTACCGTGGTGGCGCTGGCGCTGTTTCTGGTATTCGTGGTGCTTGCAGTCCAGTACGAAAGGCTCAGCAATCCGCTGGTGATCCTGGCGACTGCACCGCTCGCGCTCATCGGAGTCAGTCTCGCATTGACGTTCACCGCGACTCCCTTGTCTGCACCAGTGCTCATCGGGGTCATACTGCTGGTGGGCATCGTGGTGAACAATGCCATTCTGCTGGTCGAGTACATCGAGATCGGTCGCGCACGGGGTCTTTCCGTCAGCCGCGCCGTGGTGGCCGCGGGTACTGTTCGCCTGCGCCCAATTCTGATGACGACGCTGACCACCGTGCTGGGCATGACGCCGCTGGCCCTGGGCCTCGGTCAGGGTGCGGAAATCATGCAGCCTCTGGCGCTGACCGTGGTGGGTGGCCTCCTCGGTGCGATGTTCCTCACGCTGCTGGTGGTGCCGTGCATGTATCTGATCATCGATCGCGCTGCGGCCGTGCTGCGCCAGGCCCTCACCGGCCGCGTCATGGATCAGAACGAGGACCGCGATCAGGCGAAGGTGTCCACAAAGTCTGAAGGGGATCCTGACTTGTCACCCTATCCTGTGCCGTTGCGCCGTCTGTCCTGAACGACCCACTCGACGGGCTCGTTGGGTCCTCCCGCAGCCCCTCCACCCGTTCGATAATCTCCTCGAGCAGAGCCCATGCTCGCGTCTCGTCAAGACAGGGCAGCGTGATGGGTCCACTGGCCAGCGTCAGGATCAGATCAGCCACGCCACGGCGCCGTTGAAACAGGTTCTGTTTCAGTGCCGCCCGTTGAATGTGAACGATCGGGAACGTCGAGGTCCGGCGACCGAGCAGCCCGAAGCGTGCTTGCAGCCAGCCCGATTCACCGCGCCAGCCCACTGCCAGCCAACGCAGGTGAGCGACTCCGGCGAGCAGTGGCAGCAGTGGCAAAAGCACAAGCAGCAGCCGGGGGTCCGCGGCCTGCCACGAGATCGCAGCGACAGCAGCGCATGCGATTCCGCTCAAGCGCAGCCAGCTTATCCGCCGATAGTGGCTGTGCACACGCTCGAGTCGTGCTTGTGCAGGTGCCTGTGGCCAGATCACGGCCAGCAGACGATCGGCGGTTGCGTGATCGAGACCGGGTACGAGAAACATCTGGGCGCCCGGATCCTGCTCTGCATGAATGCCGCCGATCTGTCGGCAGACAAGGTGACAGCGACCGAGCAGACGCCCGATTGGCGTTTCCATGCGCTCTACGACCTGCAATCGTGGCGCGCTCAGGATCTGTTCCCGTCTGCTCAACAAGCCACTGGTCTGACGAAAGCGTCGGCCATCTCCAGCGTAGCCCTGTTGCTGCAGAACAAAACCGTGGAAGCGCAGCATGGCAATGACCACGGATGCCGTCATCAGCAGCAGTGCCAGAGTCGCGAGCAATACAACCGCAGCAAGCAGCGGTCGATCGAGTAGAACCAGGAGTGCGTCCGGCGGACTCAGCTGTTCCAACCGTTCGTGCAATCCCCGTCCGAGCCGGTTCAGGAAAGGCATCAACGCAACCAATGCCACCCAGGCATAATTGTTCGACAGGCCGTGAAGCATTACAGCCGTGGTCGTTGCCTGGAACAGCGGCACCTCGGCTGCGCTGTTCGGAGCGAGGTCCGAGGTTGCGTTGCCCTGGGAGGACTGCAGAGCGCTGCGGAGGCTGTGAGCCGTAGCTGGACGGATGCCCGGCAGCTCCACTTCCGTGGCGCTGCCTCCAGGTGTGTCCACGCTGAATCGTACCAGGCCGAACAGGCGCAGGTGCCAGGGTGCCTCGATCATCACCTGCTGGATCTGTGCCCGCCGTACCTTGAGCTCGCTCTGTTCCAGAATGCCCTTGCGAACGCGCAGCAGATCGCCTTCGATCCGGAAACGAAAGCGACGATGCTGGATGATCACCGTCACCATGCCGATCAAGGCGAGTACGGCAACTGTCACGCCCGCCTCACGCAGGCCAATGCCATCGAACAGTGCGACGCCGGCACCGGCACCGAACAGCAGCGGCAGGTTTTCGCGGATGATGCGCAGGGCACTGCGGAGGAACAGATAGACCACAGACCAGGGTGAGAGGCGCTGCCAGGCGACGTCGCTCACGACGGGCGCGGTTCGCTGTCTGGCGGATCGAAGTCTGCGGCTTCAGGTCCGGGGCTTTCGACGTCATCCCCTTCGAGTTCACGCACCCGGCCGAGGAGATACTGGCGCACCCGCTCCGCGTCCTCTGTTGCTATACCCTGCAGAACCAGATCTGCGCTGAGCCCGCCGGCGGTGAAGCAGGTCACCCGCAACAGCCCGAATGCACGTTCCATGGGGCCGCTCGCCGTCTCCACATGCTGAATACGGTTGCAGGGCAGCACCGTAAGGCGCCGCCAGAACAGACCGCTGGCGTAGAGCAGGTCGTTTTCACGCAGGCCCCAGCCGCGAGTCCGCGCTTCCCTCCAGGCCAGCGCCAGGTGGACGGTGATCAGCAGCAACA
>SKUB01000237.1 GCA_007122315.1 Pseudomonadales bacterium
GTCCAGAACGGTGTCGATGAAGACGTCGCGTCGGGTGGCGGGCACCTTCGCGCTGCGCGCACTGCTGTAGGCTACGCTGCGCGCGGTGGTGCGGCTGTCGAGAAAGTAGAGCCCGCGCTGGGCCAGCTCGGTCATCAGCACCGACATGGTCTGCTCGCAGCGTGTGAGCAGGCTGCCCATGTGGTTCGAAACGCCGCTGTGGTGGGGAATCTGAGCCAGATTCTCGCGCAGACGCGCGGTGACGGCGTCCGGAGCCATGCCCAGCTGAAGGTTGCCCGGTCCCGCGTTCGGAATCCTCTCGGCAGCCATGGGCTGATGCAACATGATCTCGACGCCGAGGTCGTGCGCCACCAAGGCGAGCTCGCGGCCGACTGGCGTGCCTGGCAACACGGCGACGGTGATGGGTCCGGGAAGCGCCAGGACGCGCTTGCCCATGCGCATGTCCCAGCCGAGATCGTCGATGACAAGCGCCAGCTTCGGGCGCTCGGCCAGCGCCGTGGGTGGGATCAGGCAGCTGAACAGGACGAGCAACACAAGGGATGTGGCAGCTCGACTCATCCTCTAACCGCCGTTCCGGCGGCTGAGGAGATGCATTCCGCGCAGTATGTTCAGCGCCTCCATGATCTGGTGGTCGTCGCTGGGTGGCGCGACGTCAGATCTGTCCGGTGCGTCGCCATTGCCGCGCAAGTGCCGCGGCAGATCAGACTCGCGTCTGGCGCTGGTACCCGCACGACGCACGCCGTCGCCCCGTTCTACGCGGATGTCAGGCACGATCCCGTAGGCCTGTATCGAGCGACCCTCAGGCGTGTAGTACAGCGCAGTGGTCAGTTTGATTGCGCGCTCGTCGGACAGCGGCAGGATCGTCTGCACGGATCCCTTGCCGAAGCTCGGCGTGCCCAGGACCAACGCACGGCGATGGTCCTGCAGCGCGCCGGCGACGATCTCGGCGGCGCTGGCAGACCCTTCGTTGATGAGGACGACCAGCGGTACGTCAGGTGCGATGTCCCGACCGCTGGCGGAATAGGACACCTGAGCACTCGCAAGCCGCCCCCGCGTATAGACGATGCGACCGCTCTCGAGAAAGGCATCTGCAACCGCCACCGACGCTTGCAGCACGCCGCCCGGGTTGTTCCGGAGGTCGAGTATCAGTCCGTGCAGCGTTCCTGATGCCTCCTCTCTGAGGCTGTCGAGAACCCGCGGCAGGTCGTCTCCGGTGCGGTTCTGAAACTGGGCAATGCGGATGTAGCCGAAGCCGGGCTCGAGCATGGAGCTCGTGATGCTTGGCACTTCAATCCGGGCTCGCGTCAGCGACAGTTCTTCGAGCTCAGCGCTGCCGGAGCGGCGGACGTTGAGCTCGACCACGGTCCCGACTTCCCCGCGCATGGCATTGACCGCCTCGTCTAGTGTCATTTCCCGCACCGGGCGATCGTCGATACGTACGATGAGGTCCCCCGGCCGGAGCCCGGCGCGTTCCGCGGGCGTGCCATCCATGGGTGCGACGACGCGAACGAGTCCGTCGTCGTGGTCGACCTCAAGGCCAATCCCCCCGAACTCGCCGCTGGTGGCTTCCTGAAGGTTGCGGTAAGCCTCTTCGTTCAGGTAGCTCGAGTGAGGGTCGAGCTGGTTGAGCATGCCCTGGATGGCGTTCTCGAGCAGGGTCCGGTCGTCCACGGGTTCGACGTAGGCGGAGCGGATCCGGTCGAGGACCTCAGCGAACGCGCGCAGTTCTTCCAGGGGCAGCTGCTGGGTGTCGCCTTTCGAGTCGGCTTGAGCCGGCAGCGCAAGCAGTGCCGCGGTGGTGACGAGCGTGCCGAGCAGGCGCCGTGCAGGGCGGATGGGCATGAAAATACGGCCAGAGCTGAAAGGTCGTGTGGATGATCGCACCCGCAATGCGCGGCGCCAAGGGATCGGCCAACGTTTTGGGTTTTAGCCCCGGTTCACGCTCGCGCGGGCGGCCGACACCAGCGCCCGGGATCCTCGGGCTGGCCGTTGCGCCGGATCTCGAACCACACCCCGCTGCTGCTTCCGCCCCCGGATTGACCTGCCGTCGCGAGCGGCTCGCCTGCTTCCACGATGTCGCCAGGGTTGCGCAGCAGGGACTCGGCCTGAGCGTAGAGGCTCATGTAGCCGCCCCCGTGATCCAGGATCACGAGCAGGCCGAGCCCGCGCATCCAGTCCGCGAATACGACCCGTCCAGGATGGACGGCGCGCACGGTACTGCCGGGTTCGGCCGCCAGCAGTACGCCTCCAGTCCGGCGGCTGCCGCTGCGCCTCGTCTCGAAGCCCTGCAATAGTCGGCCGTCCACGGGCCAGGGCAGCTTGCCGCGGTTCGCGGCGAAGGATTCACCAGTGGGGGCCGCGGCCTGCCGAGAAAGCCGTTCGAGCAGCTCCTCCAGCCTTGCCTGGTTGCGAGCCAGTTCCGCCCGGCTCGCTTCCCGGGCGTCGATGTCCGCTTCCAGCCGCGACAGGGCGGCAGCCTGACCCTTGCGTGCTTCAGCCAGTTCGGCCACTTGGGTGTCCAGGGTGATGCGATCGCGCTCGAGGCGTTCTCGGGTTGCGGCCAGATCGGTGCGGCTGCGTTCGAGTTCGCGGCGGTTGTCGCGATACGCCTCCAATGCGTCAGCACGTGCCCGCGCCAGTCGCTCGTGGTAGGCGAGCAGGCGGGCGATGCGCTCGGGGCTCTCCGCTTCCAGCAGCAGCTGCAGCGGTCCGCGCCGACCGAGCAGCCAGGCTTGGCGGATCGTGGCCTGAACCGCCGCGCGCGCGTCAGCCTCTTTGCCCTGCAGTTCGGTGATTTCCCGCTCGAGCTCGGCGGCGCGTCGTCTGTGGGTGTCCAGCTCGTCCCGGGTTCGTCGGGCACGGCTTGCGAGATCCGCCAGCGTGAGATCCACCCGTCGGAGTTCGTCCTGCAGCGAGTCCCGATCACGACGGGAAGAACTGAGCCAGCGATCGATCCGGCCAATGTCGGCTTCGATGGCCTCGAGGCGTTGCCGAGGATCCTCCGCAGCGAGGACGCCGGTCAGCGTGAGGCTCGCGAGCAGCAGAAGGATGAGTCGTGACATTTGGCGCTCGCCGGCCGTGGTCAGGAGCACCGTTCCAGAAGGGAGCGTCCGGTCATCTCGGCAGGGCGCTCGAGCTCCATGAGCTCGAGCAGTGTCGGTGCGATGTCGGCGAGGCATCCCGGCTGCGAGTCGAAGCGTACGGACTTGGGCCCGATGTACACGAGCGGGACCGGCTCCGTCGTGTGCGCCGTGTGGGCCTGGCCCGTTTCCGGATCGCGCATCTTCTCGACGTTGCCGTGGTCTGCCGTCAACAGGCACTGGCCACCGGTCTCCTCCAGGGCCGCGGCAATCTGGCCGAGGCACTCGTCGAGCACCTCTACGGCCTTCACGGCCGCATCGAACACGCCGGTGTGCCCCACCATGTCGCCGTTGGCATAGTTACAGACGATGAAGTCGTAACGCCGGGCCCGGATGGCCTCCACCAGCTGTTCGGTCACTTCAGGTGCACTCATTTCCGGCTGCAGATCGTAGGTTGCGACTTTGGGCGAGGGAATCAGGACCCGGTCCTCGCCAGTGAACGGCTCCTCCCGGCCACCGTTGAAGAAGAACGTGACGTGGGCGTACTTCTCGGTTTCGGCGATACGCAGCTGGGTTCGGCCGAGACCCGCGAGGTACTCGCCCAGGGAATTGTCGAGCGGGGTGGGTGGATAGGCGCATGGCGCGTCAAGGTCGTCCGCATAGCGGGTCAGCATCACGAAGCGCCCGAGCTTCGGACGGGTCCGCCGCCGGAAGTGTTCGAAGTCCTCGTCGATGAACGCGTGACTCAGCTGTCGCGCCCGATCAGCCCGGAAGTTCATGAACACGACCACGTCGTCGTCCTCGATCCGGATCGGCAGACTGTCCTCGCTGTGGATGGAGGTCGGCTCGACGAACTCGTCGTTCTCGTCGCGGTCGTAGGCCGCCTTCAGGCCGCCGCTGGCGCTCGGTGCGTGAAAGGGCGCCTCGCCGCGAGTGAGCAGGTTGTACGCCCGTTCAAGCCGATCCCAGCGCTGGTCCCGATCCATGGCGTAGTAGCGCCCGACGAGGGATGCGATCTGGCCGCAATCGAGTCTCGCCAGCAGCTGCTCCATGGCTTCCAGCGACGCCAGGGCGCTGCGTGGTGGCGTGTCGCGACCGTCCAGGAAAGCGTGAACGTAGATACGGGACACGCCGCGCGCGTGGGCCGCTTCGACCATTGCGGCGATGTGCTCTTCGTGGCTGTGGACGCCGCCCGGCGACAGCAGGCCGAGGACGTGCAGCGGTCGGTCCTTGGCAATGGCGACGTCCATGGCCTCGCGCAGGACCGGATTCTCTGCGAAGCGGCCCTCGCTCACGTCCTTGTTGATCCGCGTGAGCTCCTGATACACCACGCGCCCGGCGCCGAGGTTCATGTGCCCCACTTCAGAATTACCCATCTGTCCCGAAGGCAGACCCACTTCATGGCCCGAGGTGGCGATGAGCCGATGCGGTCGCCGCGCCCACATGTCGGACCAGACCGGCGCTTTCGCTGCGGCGATGGCGTTGCCATCGGTGGTCTCCGTATGGCCGAAACCATCGAGAACGAGGAGCATGGTGGTGCTGCGGGGCGACGGGTCGGCCATGGACGATTCCAAGTATCAGCGGGTCGGGGGCGGGGTGGCGTAGCGGAGACCCCGCGAGGCGCAGCGATTCTATCGAGGCGTTGAACCTGGCGCCAACGGAGGCGCTGCGGGCGCCACGCGGCTGTGTATAATCGCGCCCTCATTGGAGGGCACATGGCGCGGTTTTTCGAGTTCGTCAGTAATCATCTGCTCCTGGTCGGCGTGTTCGTGACCCTGCTGGTCCTGTTCATCATGAACGAGGCACGCCGGGGTGGCCGCAGCGTCAGCGCCCAGGAGCTGGTGAACCTGGTCAATCGCGACAAGGCGGTGGTCGTGGACGTCCGCGACCGCAAGGAGTTCGCGGCGGGCCATATCGTGGATGCGATCAATATTCCCTTCGCCACGCTGGAGAAGCGAATGTCGGAGCTGGACAGCTACCGTGAACGGCCCATCGTCGTCACCTGCAAGATGGGCCAGCACGCGGGCGCGGCCGGTGCGCTGCTGCGCAAGGCCGGCTTCGAGAACGTCATGCGCTTGTCCGGCGGCATCGCGGAGTGGCGCAACAGCTCCCTGCCCGTAGTGAAAGGTAAGGCCTGAGCGTATGACGGACGTGGTGATGTACGGGACCCGCTTCTGCCCCTACTGCACGGCGGCCCGCCAGTTCTTCGACCGCCGCGGGATCAGCTATGCGGACATCAGAGTGGACGAGGATCCGGCGCGGCGTGAGGAAATGCGGGCCCGCGGCGGCGGCCGGACCGTGCCCCAGATCTGGATCAACGCCACCCACGTCGGTGGTTACACGGACATGCTGGCACTTGATTCCGAGGGTCGGCTCGACGCTCTCCTGGAGGACCCGAACACATGACGGATACACCGCAGGACAATGACGGCGCAGGTGCAGCGGAGGGCGCGCAGGCGCCGAGCTTTGCCCTGCAGCGCATCTACGTGAAGGACATCTCTTTCGAGAGTCCGCGCGCCCCGGAGATCTTCCGCAACAACTGGAAGCCGCGCATCAATCTGGATCTCAA
>SKUB01000221.1 GCA_007122315.1 Pseudomonadales bacterium
CCACGCGAGCGGCTGCTGAATCCGGAGGCCGCTCGACTGCAGCGTACCCGCGGTTATCGGGTCCTGGCACACAAAGCCTGGCGGCAGCCGTTCGTTCCCAACGAGCCTGGCCTGGCGCAACTGATCTACACCGCGGATCTCGCCGAGTCCGGCCTGCCCAACGGTGAACTGCTGCTCGGAACCGTCAGAATCGACCTGCGCCGATTCCTGCACGCCCATCTCGACCTGTACTTCCGGCCCGAGGCCAGATTCGACATCGCTGGCGACCTGATCCCCGAGGACAGCGGCAAATGGATCCAGGTTCGTCAGTCGCGGCGCATGCGCAGCGGCGAGCTGCACTACCTGGATCATCCGCGCATCGGCGCCATCATCCGCATCGAGCGCTTCGAACTGGCCGACGAGCCCTGAGCGCCGCCCCGAAGCGGCGTGCGCGAGGCGCAGTGGGAGAGCCTGTCTGCGCGCAGCCCTGCCCCAGATCAGCCCAGCGCTGCGGCCAGAATGCGGATGATCCGCGCCCGCCCGGCCGCAGCAACCTGCTGCATCTCATCGAGACTGATGCCGCCCCGCCCTGCAGCCGGATTCACCACCAGGGAGATCCCCGCGATCGGCAATCCGAGTTCCCGGGCCAACCCCGCTTCGGGCATGCCGGTCATGCCCACGACCGTGCAGCCGTCCCGCTCCATGCGATCAATCTCGGCCGCGGTCTCGAGCCTCGGACCCTGCGTGCAGCCGTAAACGCCTCCGTCCACCACCGGCGGCTCCCCGGCCCCGGTCTGCGCCTGTGCGGCACGCACGAGACGGCGGCGCAGCTCGGCATCGTAGGGGTCCGAGAATTCGACGTGGATGACGTTGCCCACGGTGGAGAAGCTCTGCTCCCGACCCCAGGTGTAGTCCACCAGGTCATGGGCGACGACCAGGCTTCCAGGCACCAGATCCGCGCTGATGCCGCCCACCGTATACACGGCGAGGATCGCCGTCGCACCCGCATCCGCCAGCGCCTGCAGGTTCGCCCGATAATTGACCGCATGCGGCGCATACTCGTGGGCATGACCGTGGCGGGACAGAAACAGCACGGGGGAAAGCCCGAGGTGCCCTCGCTGCAGGGCCGCCGCCGGGGGCCCCCAGGGGGTCTCCGGCAGGAACTCCTCATCGATTTCGAGCTCGCCGAGGCGATCGAATCCCGTACCCGCGATGATCGCCATTACCATACCGTCAGGACCCCCACTGGACCGTCATTCATCGCCTGCTCTCGGGCAGGGCGTAGATGCCCCGCAGATTGCGCCCGTAGCCTTTGAAGTCCATGCCCTCGCCGAACAGATACCGATCCGGCGCCGTGAGCCCGACGAAGTCCGCCTCCATGGCCCGCTGCGGAAGGCGCTTGTCCACGAGCACGGCGGTGCTGACAGAGAGGGCACCGACGTCGCTACAGTGCTGCCGCACGGCCGCCAGAGTCACTCCCTGATCGAGGATGTCGTCGATCACCAGCAGGTGTCGGCCCCGCAGCCCGTGCTCTGGGCGCCGCAACCAGTTCAGCTCGCCCCCCTCGGTGCGGTCCCGGTAGCGGCTCACCTGCACGTAGTCCAGCTCCAGAGGAAACTCGAGGTGCCCAAGCAGATCGGAGCAGAACCGGAAGCCTCCGGTCATGACGCAGAGCACCAGCGGATTGCTGTCCGCGAGCTCCGCCGTGACCGCGGCGGCGACCCGGGTCACGGCCATGGCCACGCCCTCCGGCGACACCAGGCAGTCGGCATGATCGAGGACCTCGAGGTACTCGTGATAGGTCTCGGTACTCAAATCTGCCGTCCCTCATCCGACGGACCGACGTCAGAAGGGGCCGCCGCATCCGCCACTGACTCCAGGTGTACTGTCCGGGTCGGGAACGCGATTTCGCCGCCATGCCGGGCGATGATCGCCGCAACCTTGAACAGCACGTCTTCTTTGATGCGATGGAACTCGGCCCAGACCGTGGTCTTGGTGAACACGTAGAGCATGAAGTCCAGCGACGAAGCCCCGAAGCCGTTGAAGTTGACCATCTGGATCCGGTCCTGGGCAATCTCGTCGTGCTCACGCAGCATGGTCCGCACGTCCGCGAGAATGTTCGGCAATGCGTCGATGTCTGCATAGCGCACCCCGACGGTTTCGAAGATGCGCCGATTCTGCATCCGACCCGGGTTCTCGAGGGCAATCTGGGTGAAGATCGCGTTCGGGACGTACAACGGTCGCCGATCGAAAGTGCGGATACGGGTCAGGCGCCAGCCGATCTCCTCCACCGTGCCCTCGATATCACGGTCCGGCGATCGCACCCATTCGCCCACCGCGAACGGCCGATCCATGTAGATCATCAGCGCGCCGAAGAAATTCGCGAGCAGGTCGCGGGCCGCAAAGCCGATGGCAATGCCGCCGACGCCGCCCATGGCCAGCAGACCCGCAATGGAGAACCCCATGGTCTGGGCCGCGGTGATCACGGCAGTGATCAGGATCGACAGCCGCAGCAGCTTGCCGATGGCGGTGGCGGTGGTCGCATCCACCTGCTTTTCGCCGTACTCACCGGTGACGACACGCTCCTCGACGAAGCGCACCGCCCGCCAGGCGAACACGGACACCAGGACGATGACACCCAGTGCGCGCAGCGGCGGGATCAGCTCGAAGATTTCCACGTCCGCGTCCCGGCCGGCGATTTCCGCCGCATGGGACAGGCCCAGCAGCAGGATCAACCAGGTCAGGGGCTGCCGCGCGGCATAGATCAGCGCGTCGTCGTAGATGTTGTGGGTGGCGGCGAAGCGACGCTCGAGGCGATTGAGAATGTGGCTGGCAATCCAGGACGCGAGCAGCGTCAGGAACACCAGGACGAACACCTCGATGAGGTCCCGATAGTCCCGGACCATGGCCCAGAGATCCGCAGTCATGCCTTCCAAGTTCGCCTCCTGCGCGATGGGACCGGAGCTGGCTGACTCGTCAGCGGGCGCAAGGATACACGCTTTGGCCAGCGTGATGGGTTACACGGGCAGGACGTCGGCGGTGGTCAGAAGAAGCGGGTCAGCTCGAGCTGCAGGTAGTCGTCCCGGGCGATGGCGCCCCACTGCCGACCCGGTTCCGTCAGGTCTTCGAGCACTCCGGGACGCAGCGCGCGGGCACCCCGGAACGCCCGCCCCTCGAAGGCCAGGCGCCAATGTTGGCCGAGGCGGGTCCCGGCCTCCACGGACCACACCTGACGACCGCTGCGATGGTCCACGATGACGCCGGCCAGCAGATCCGAGTCGGCCAGATCGTTGAACGCGAGCCTTAGCCCCAGGAAGACATCGTTGGCGAAGGACAAAAGCGGCGTGCGCCGGCCACGGTCGTCGTACAGGTACTCGGCCAGCAGCCCGAGGTCGGCGCGGGTGTCGAACACGCCGATCAGGGTCCGTTCGAAACCGGCGACGAAAGCGACGTGGCTCGGCGAGTCGCCACCGCGCCGGAGCAGCTCCAGCTTCCAGGCCCAGTCCCCGCGGATGTACTGGGCATCGAGACTGGCCTGGGTCATGGCGCGATAGCGCGGCTGCAGTCGGATGGGCACGCCCGCCTCCACCGGCCCGACCGGTTCGAACTCCGGTTCCCGGTTGGTGCCGTCGAACCAGGCCAGGCCCAGCTCCACCTCGCCAATGAGATGGCTCCAGCGCAGGGCCCAGTCCACCCGGCCTGAGGCCACCCTGCGAATGCCGCTGCGGGCCTCGGCAATCTCGAACGGACCCGTGAAGCGGCCGTCCGTGGACGCGAAGGTGCGCTCGCGGAACCCCGGCAACACGTAGGCTTCGATCACGCCCCAGTCCCGCAGCAGGGTCAGGTTGAGCATGGGCTGACCGAGGCGGTCCTCCTCGTCGACGTTTTCGATGAGATCCACCTGGTTGAGCACGTCCACCAGATGCTTCGATTCCGTCTGGCCCCAGAACACCCGGCGCAGACCCGCATGAATCTCGAAGCCGTCACCGACATGGGTCAGGAAGGCTTCCCTGAGATCACCACGGGTGCGGCGGTCATCACGCACGTCGTAACGGAAAAAAGGCACCAGGGTGAAACTGTCGGCGCCCTGATTCCACTCCCGGAAGTACTCGAACTCCAATGCCAGCGATGGGTGCACGCGCCGTTCGCCGAGCAGGCCATCATCCGGAAAGGCCCGCAGCTGCAGCGTGACGCTGGCATCGAACTCACTGCGCGGACCCGTGTCGCGGGCGAACGGCGAGGCCGCCGCCACCGCTTGCAAAGGCAGCGCGAGAACCAGGAGCAGGAGCGGAACGAAGTGGGCGCCCTGCACGCGGTCAGCGCGCCCGCTGCAGGGCAGTGGTGCTGAAATCATCGGCACTGAAACCGTTGCCGAAGGCATGCGCCTCCCAGAACAGTTCCGTCCGACGACCGGTCTGGTGGTTAACCATGTCCATGTAGCCCGGCCGCCAGTGACGATCGGCGTGCACCCGCCACTCACTGGAGCGCAGCGACTTCAGATGGGAACCGCGGCGGTCGTAGTACTCGATGCGCTCGATGCGCAGTGTCTCGGCGTCGTAGAAGACCTCCTGCCGGCTGTAACCGCTCCAGCGTTCCACCGGTTCGCGTTCCACTTTGAGGCACTCCCGCTCGTCGCAGGCCACCCGACCGACGTAACTCCAGGTGTAATTCGAGACCTCCTCGGAGGTGAGATCCTCGAACGCGAACTCACTGCCGACGAAGGGACCGGAGCGATTGCGGGCGGCGATCTTCTTCACCCGGCGCAGGGCAGGCAGATAGAGCCACTGGTCATCCTCGGACTCGGCGTGATTCCAGGTGAGCAGTGCCGTGCCACGCTGGTCCCTGGGAGAATCGAACACGATCAGGCTGCGATCCCCCGTATCGACGCCCTCCAGCGTGGCGATGCGCATCTCCCGCTCGCTGCGGCTGCCGCGGGCGTCGTGCAGGACCATACGCACGGCCACCAGCGAATCTGCGAACCCCGCATCGACGCGCTCGGCTGCCTCGGCAATAGCCTGCCCCCTGGCCTCGGCCGAACGGTCCAGGTCCTCGAGCACAGCGGCAAGGTCCTCATGGGCCGCAGCAGCGGTCGCCAGCAGCAACGCTGCGATGACCGCCGTCCATCCGAGTCCCCTCGTCATTCAACCTCCTGATTCGCTGTCATGCTCGCGCGCCCGGGCGCTGGCGCCACAGGCCAGGCGAAGGCTAGCTCACCCGGACCGCGGCCGACACCGATGGCACTGTGCCAGCATCCGTTGACGTCTTGCCCAGCGCCTGCATGCTGGATATAATATCAGCACTGTACGCACAGCGAGTGATCGCCATGGAACAACTCACCGCCCGCCAGGCTCAGGTTCTCGAACTCATCCGCAACCACATCGAAGAAACCGGCTATCCGCCCACCCGCGCCGACATCGCGCGGGAACTCGGGTTCCGTTCTGCCAACGCGGCGGAGGAACACCTGCGCGCCCTTGCCCGCAAGGGCGCCATCGAAATGGTGCCTGGAACGTCACGCGGCATTCGCCTGCCGGATGGAACCGGCCTGCCGGTGGTGGGTCGGGTCGCGGCCGGCCAGCCGATTCTTGCCGCCGAACATGTCGAGGATCACTGCGAGGTGCCTGCCGGTTTCTTCCGCCCGCGGGCCGACTTCATGCTTCGGGTTCACGGTGAGAGCATGCGCGACGTGGGCATCATGGATGGCGACCTGCTCGCCGTGCACAAGACCGAGCAGGCAGAGAACGGCCAGATCGTGGTGGCGCGCATCGAGGACGAGGTGACGGTCAAACGACTGCAGCGGGACGGCCGCTCCCGTCACCGCGTCACGCTGCTGGCCGAGAACCCCGACTTCGCCCCCATAGAGGTGGATCTGCGCGACACGGCCTTCGCCATCGAGGGACTCGGCGTCGGCGTCATCCGGCGCGAAATCTGATCAGTGCAGCGTCGGTCCACGGTTACCGCAGATCAGTTCCCAGCCGTCCTGCTCTGAATCGTCGTCTGACGCCGCACCCTGCAGGTCGCCCACCGCGTCGGCGGCCGCCTCCATCATGGCATGGGCCACCTCGAGCAGGTCGTCACCGAGCATGTGCAGCAGTTCCGGGGCGAAGCGCACGCGCACCAGTTCTTCACCGCTCTGATCGGGGCGTTGCAACACTACGTCGCCGTTGTCCAGTTGCAGAAGCTCGAGCTGTTGCTCTGTCATCGCATTCCGTCCTTACGCGGCTCTCCCCAGGGGATCAGCGCCTCGAACCCGCTGCTTTCTTCTTGGTTTTTCCGGATTTTTTGCGGCCACCCTTGGTGGTCGAGTCCGCGTCAGTCTGTTTCCAGGTCCCGTCGACGTAGACGGCGCGCCATCCGGTCGGCTTGCCGTCCTGCTCGCTCATCACGTATTGCTCACCGGTCTTGCGACTCCAACGCACCACCGTGGGATTCCCGTCAGGATCGACCTCCGGGGCCTCGAGCACGTAATGCCACTTCGGGTCGATTTCATCCTTGTGCGGCTTCAGTTCGCGCACCAGCGGCGCACGGGTTTCCCGGTTCTTCGGAAACTTGCTCGCCGCCAGGAACAGGCCGGCCGCACCGTCACGCAGTACATAGGTATCGTCAACCTTCTCGCAGGCGAGCTCCGGCATGGGTACCGGATCCATCTTCGGCGGCGCCGGCTGCCCGCTGCGCAGCAGCTTGCGGGTGTTCTTGCACTCCGTGCAGCCGAAGTACTTGCCGAAGCGGCCGGACTTGAGCTGCATCTGGGCACCGCACTTGTCGCACTCGAGCGTCGGACCCTCGTAACCCTTGATCCGGAACTCGCCGGATTCCACCTCGAAACCATCACAGTCCGGGTTGTTGCCGCACACATGCAGTTTGCGTTTTTCATCCAGGAGATAGCTCTCCATGGACGTCCCACACTTCGGACAGCGGTGCTTGCGGCGCAGGGCCTTCGCATCGCCCTCCTCGTCCGCGTCGAGGTCCACCGCCTCTTCGCCCGGAATCAGATTCAACGTCTGGGTACAACGCTCCTTGGGCGGCAGCGCATAGCCGGAGCAACCGAGGAAAACGCCCGTACTGGCCGTGCGCAGTTGCATCATACGCCCACAGGCCGGGCAATCGATGGTTGTATCCGTGGGCGCGTTCGGACGCATGCCGTCTTCCTGGGCAGCGGCGTCCAGCTTGCTGCGGAAATCCGCGTAGAACTCGTCCAGCACCTGCTTCCAGTCCAGCTCGCCCTTGGCAACGGCGTCGAGACGTTCTTCCATCTTCGCAGTGAAGTCGTAGTCGAACAGGTTCTGGAAGTTCTCCACCAGTCGGTCGGTCACGACGTCGCCCACCTTCTCCGCGTAGAAGCGACGGTTGCGCAGCGACACATAGCCCCGATCCTGGATCGTGGAGATGATGCTGGCGTAGGTGGACGGACGACCGATGCCACGCTTTTCGAGTTCCCGCACCAGGCTCGCCTCGCCGAAGCGGGGAGGCGGTTTGGTGAAATGCTGGAACGGATCGAGCTTCAGCAACCTGAGGGACTCGCCCACCTGCAGATCGGGCACCTCCTCATCATCGTCGCTGCGCGTCGAAGTGGGCTGCACCCGGGTGAAACCGTCGAAGCGCAGAATCCGGCCCTTGAGTTTGAGCTCGAACTCGCCGGCCGTGACGGTGATGGTGGTGCTGGTGTATTCGGCCCGGGGCATCTGGCAGGCGACGAACTGCCGCCAGATCATGTCATAGAGCCGGACCGCATCGCGGTCCATCTCGCGCAGCCGCTCCGGGCGGACCTGCACGTCAGAGGGACGGATTGCTTCGTGAGCCTCCTGTGCCTTTTCCCGGCTGGCATAGAGGTTGGCCTGCTCTGGGAGGTAGGCGTCGCCGAAATCCTTCTTGATCAGGGTGCGACAGGCCTCGATGGCATCTGCGGACAGATTCGTGGAGTCCGTCCGCATGTAGGTGATGTAGCCCGCCTCGTAGAGTCGCTGGGCCAGAGTCATGGTCTTCTTCACGGTGAAGCCGAGGCGCGTGCTGGCCGCCTGCTGCAGCGTAGAGGTGATGTAGGGCGCCCCGGGTCGCGTGGTGGTGGGCTTGTCTTCCCGGTTCGTGACCTCGTAGCCGCGTTCGGCGAGCTTCGCGAGCGCCGCATCGGTGCTGGCCTGGTCTCCCGGACGGAAGTTCTTGCCGTCCTCCTTCGTGACCTGGAAACGGGCGCGGACGACCTCGCCTACGGTGCCTTCCCGGGCGAGATTCGCGAATACTTCCCAGTATTCTTCAGGTACGAACGCGCGGATTTCCCGCTCACGCTCGACGATCAGGCGCACCGCCACCGACTGTACGCGGCCGGCAGACAGACCCCGTGCCACCTTCTGCCACAGCAACGGTGACAGCATGTAACCCACTACGCGATCGAGAAAACGCCGTGCCTGCTGAGCGTTGACCCGGTCGGTATCCAACTCGCCAGGCTCGGCGAAGGCACCCTCGATGGCCTTACGGGTGATCTCGTTGAACACCACGCGCCGGTAGCGTCCCGGATCGCCACCGATGGCCTCGCGCAGGTGCCAGGCGATGGCCTCCCCTTCCCGGTCGAGGTCCGTGGCCAGATAAACCGTGTCTGCACGTTCCGCCGCCTGCCGCAGCTCCCGAACGACCTTTTCCTTGCCTGGCAGAATCTCGTAGTTCGCGCCCCACCCGTCCTCCGGGTCGACACCCATGCGCGCAACCAGCTGTCGCTGCGCCTTCTGCCGCTTGTGCTCGGCCCGCTTCTCCGGGTCCATCTTGCGGGTACGCGCGGCCTCCTTCGCCCGGGCTTTCGCGTCCACAGGGGCGCCGCTGCCACTGGTGGGCAGATCGCGAATATGACCCACGCTGGACTTCACCACGTAGTCGTTACCGAGGTAACGGTTGATGGTCTTCGCCTTGGCGGGAGACTCGACGATGACAAGCGACTTGGCCATGAATCCTCTTGGGTAGCGGGGCCGTCAGATCCCTTGAGAGACGACGATCGGCAGTGACAGGAATGGACCGACCGGACGGTGGCCGGAGGGAACCCGGTTCGACCCGTCCTTTTTCACGAATAGCAGTAAAGCCGGGAGGTGGTCAAAGGAATTGTCGTTGACCGGTCCAAAAGTACCCGTGGACGGACCGCGAAGCGTCAGTCTTCGTCCTCGGCTTTGCGCCGTAGCGCCTCTTCCCGGGCCGCGGCGCGGGTGACCTCGAGCTGCAGCTCCCGCAGGCCCTCCAGCAGTGTCGCGATCACATCGACCTCGCCTTCATCGCCGCGCTCCTGCCAGTACAGGCTCAGATTGCTGCTGTCGCCCTCGACCTTGACCGTGCCGCGCGGAGCCAGGTCCAGCTGCACCGACAATCGACTGATCACGTCCTCGACCAACGGCAGCCCCGGGCGTTCGAAGCGCCATCCGGACAGCAGATGGGCAGAGGCCTCCTCCTCGATGTAGGACTTTCGATCATGCCGCAGGCGCACCACCTCCCAGCTGGGAACGTACTGGCTCTCCAGGCTGCCGGGCAGACGCAGCGGCAGCTCGTAGCGCGCCACGTAGAGGGTCGGATTTCGTTTCTTGCCCCCGCTGCTGACCCGAGCGCTCGCATCAGGGTCAGGGTCCGGGATCTCTCGCACGCTGACGTTCAGGCCGCAGGCCCGTGCTCTGCCCCGCAGACGCTCGAGCTGTCGGTCCCGGGGCGAAGGGCGCAGCCAGAGCAACGGACCGATCACGAGGGTGATGGTCACGGCGATGATGATGATCACTGTGGTCGTCATGAGCGTATCCTGTGCCCTGTACGCGAGCCATGCCAGCTCTGTTGTACGGCCTCGGCACTGTGTGTAATGTTCGCGGCAACGCGCCGCCGGGCGCGGCTGGAGACTGGACGATGCCTGGCTACCGACACCTGCTCCTGGCCGTCGATCTTACCGAGGAGTCGAATCAGGTTGCCGATCAGGCCGTCGCCCTTGCCAGGGTGTTCAAGGCCGAACTCAGCATCATTCACGTGATCGAACCGTTGAGCGTGGCCTACGGCGGTGACATTCCGATGGATCTGTCGTCCGTCCAGGATCAGATCCACGAGCAGGCCAAGGCTCAGCTGGCTGATTTCGCGTCTGGACTCGAGATCCCGCCAGAACGTCAGTATCTCATCTTTGGACGACCAGAAACCGAGATTCATCGTGTTTCGGAATGCAAGGACGTCGACCTCATCGTGGTGGGGTCCCACGGTCGCCACGGTCTTGCACTCCTTCTGGGCTCGACCGCCAACAGCGTGCTGCATGGCGCGAAGTGTGATGTGCTGGCGGTTCGCGTCGGCATGAACGATTGATCCGTATCGCAGTTCGATGCCACTTCAGTGGCTGGAGTCTGGCTGCAGTGACCAATGGTGCACTTCGCACTGAGCGCAACCGCTTCCGGCGTTGGCTGAGCATCTGCTGCCTTGCGCTGACGCTGGGCGGCCTCACCGGCACCGTGGCCGCCGCCGAACGGGACGCCGATCGGGCCCTGTATCGAGAAGCCCTGGCCGACCTTTATGCAGTCCGACTGCGCGCCTTCGACGCCAAGCTGAGCCGCCTCGAAGACTACCCGCTCCTGCCCTATCTGCACTACGCACGCCTGCTCCGCTACATTTCCACCACGGAACCGGACGAAGTGCGGGACTTTCTCGAACGTTTCGCGGACACGCCCCTTGCAGACCATGCCCTGCGGCACTGGCTCGACAACCTGGCCCGGCGCGGCCATTGGGAGCTCTACCGCTCGTTCTACGACCCGGCCGTGGCCGGCAGCGCCACGGCACAATGTCGCTACTACCGTTCGCTCCATGAGACCGGAGAGAAGGAAGCTGCGTTGGTCGGCGCGGCCCGCATGTGGGTGGCGGACGAATCCCGGCCCGACGTCTGTGATCCGCTGTTCGACGTCTGGCGTCGGGCAGGTGGCCTCACCGACGCGCTGGCCTGGGAGCGCATCACTCTCGTGCTGGGCGCCAATCGTCCCTCGCTGGCTGAATATCTGCTGCGTTATCTCGACCCCGCGAGCGAGCGCCTTGGCCGCGACTTCATCACCCTTCACCGTCAACCGCAGCAGTTGACCCGCATCAGCATTCTGCCGGGAGACCCCCTGCGCGCAGCCGAGGTCGTCGCCCACACCCTGAGGCGTTTGGCGCGCAGCGACCCGGAGGCCGCCGATGCAGCCTGGGCCATGTGGTCCGAACGGGTGTCGCTCTCCACCGAAGCCCAGCGCAGCGTCCGTGAGGAGATCCTGCGTTGGCGCATCCGCCGCGACCGGCTGCCCGCTGACCACATCGAGAACTGGCCACCGGTGGAACTGATGGGCGCGGACGTGAGCGGGCTGGTGGAGGAACTGGCCCGCCGCGCCGTCGCGGCCCAGCGCTGGGACGAAGCGCTGACCTGGATCCAGCGTCTGCCGGAGGAGCAGCGCGACGCCATCAATTGGCAGTACTGGACCGCGCGCGCGAGCATGGAGTGGAACAGCGGCGCCGGCAACGGCCTCATTGCTGTCGGTCAGCCCCAACCGGTCCCCGCGCTGGACCCGGATGAGGCACTCGCGCTGCTGACCGAGGTAGCTGGTCGCCGCAGCTACTACGGTTTCATGGCCGCCGACCGTCTCGAGCGGCCCGTGAACCTGCAGGCGGAGCAGCTGGACGCCAGCGAAGAAGAAATCAACCGCATCCTCGGCCACCCTGCCTTCCTGCGCGCAGTCGAGCTCGAGGCCCAGGGAGAAAACCTGGACTTTCGGCGTGAGATGGCCTGGTTGCGCGCGCGTCTGGATACCCGCGCCCTGCTGGTCCTGGCAGAAGTGTGCCGGCGTCGCGGCTGGCACGATCAGTCCATCCAGGCCACGATTTCGGCGCGGGAATGGAACCACCTCGATCTGCGTTTCCCGCTGGCCTTCGCTGAGCCCATGTTCGAAAACGCTGAGCGCAGGCGCATCGAACCGAGCTGGCTGTTCGCCGTTGCCCGCCAGGAAAGCGCGTTCATGAGCTACGCCCGCTCGCACGCCGGTGCGCTCGGCGTCATGCAGGTCATGCCCGCCACGGCGCGTATCACGGCGCGGCAGCTCGATATCCCGCTGGCCAACACCTGGCAGCTGCTGGACTACGAGAAGAACATCGAGATCGGTGCGAGCTACCTGGCACAGATGTTCGACCGCTACCAGGGCAATCGGGTACTCGCTTCTGCGGCCTACAACGCCGGGCCAGGCCGGGTCGACCAATGGCTCTCCCGTCTGCCGCCGAGCCCCGTCGATATCTGGATCGAAGCCATACCGTTCCGTGAGACCCGCGGCTACGTGCAGAACGTGCTGGTGTTCTCCGTCATCTACAGTCACCTGATGGAGGCAGACCGGCCATTCCTCTACGATCACGAGCGGTGAGCGTCGAGCCCGCATCGCTCCGTTGCAGCCTGCCTGTCGCCCTGTGCATGATGCCGCCCTGTCGTCAGCCGCCGGAATACACGCTCATGTTCCACCGCCTCGCCCTTCTCCTTATCGCCGCCATGCTCGCGGGTTGCGCCGCATCAGGAGCCATCGATCGCGACCGTGACGGCACACCCGAGTTCGAGCCCTGCGGCAATGCGCCGCGCTGTGTCGTCAGTCTGGAAGACGCTGGACCGCGTCAGATCGAGTCGCTGACCTACACCACCTCACCATTGCTTGCGCGGATGCAGCTCATGCAGCTGCTGGTGGGCCGCGACGACGTGGAGGTGGTCACCGCAGCGGATGACTACATCCACGCGGTGTTCATCACACCGCGACTCCGCTACCGTGATGACGTCGAATTCCTGATCCGAGACGATGGCCGCGTGGACGTGCGCTCATCCTCCCGCATCGGGTGGTACGACTGGGGCACGAACCGCAACCGGATCGAGTCGCTGCGTGCTCAGCTGGCAACCAAGTCGCTCTGAACGACGACATGCCCGAACCGATTCGCCCCGAAGGCATCCCGTTGACGCCGTTGGTGGACATCGGCGTGAACCTGACGGCGCCGCAGTTTCAGGACGACCTCAGGCGCGTCCTCGCCCGCGCCCGCGCTGCCGGCGTGCAGCGGATGCTGGTCACCGGGACCGATGTGGAGCACTCCTTCGCAGCCCTCGAACTGGCACGCGGGTTTCCAGGCGAACTGTTCGCCACTGCCGGGGTGCATCCGCACGGCGCGGCTGCCGTCGCCAGAGACTGGCAGCAGCAACTCGGCAGCCTGCTCCGGGAGGAAGCCGTGCTGGCTGTGGGAGAGACCGGACTCGACTTCAACCGGGACTACTCACCGCGTCCGGATCAGGAGGCGGTCTTCATCGCCCAGCTCGAACTCGCTGCCGAATGCCGCCTGCCCGTCTTTCTGCACGAGCGGGACACCGACGGCCGCTTCTTCGAACTGCTCGAACCGCTGGCCGGTGATCTCGACGGTGGGGTGCTCCACTGCTTCACGGGTGGGGAACAGGATCTCGATCGGGCTCTCATCGCCGGACTGCACATCGGCATCACGGGCTGGATCTGCGACGAACGCCGCGGCGGACCTCTGCAGGCGCTGGTGGCCCGGATTCCTCGCGAACGCCTTCTGATCGAGACCGATGCCCCTTGGCTGCTGCCGCGCACGATACGGCCGCGCCCCAAGAGCCGCCGCAACGAGCCCTGTCTGCTGCCCTGGGTCCTGGCGACCCTGGCCCGCTGCCGCGATGAGGATCCTGCGGAACTCGCCGCAGCCACCACCGCGAACGCATGCCGCCTGTTCGGGCTGCCACCTCCCTGATCTCCACTCACGCGAGCGCTTCGCTTGTGGGAGGGCCCAGGCCGCGTAGCGGACGGGACGAGCCTGCCAAGCCCATAACGCCATGCCATCGCGGCGTCGCCTGCGGCGCCTGCCTGCTCCCACAAACCTCCGCTCAGTCGTCCTGCAGGAACAGGCGCAGCGCGTGGCGATCGAATGGCCAGTCGAGTTCGCCACGAGCATCGCTGCGCCGAACCACGGGAATCCGTGTCCCGTACGCATCCAGGAGCCCGTCGTCCTCGGCCACATCCACCTCAGCCAGCTCGAAGCCGGCGCGAGCCGCTTCGGGCGCTGCCAGCTGCAGCGCCGTTGCGCACAAGCTGCAACCCAGCGTGCCGTAGAGGATCAGTTCGCGTCGGTGCGTCATGTTCCTTGCATTCGTCATGGCCATTGCGCGTCGAGAAATCCGACAGGGACAAGGGCGGGACTCGCGCCCGCGTAGAGCCTCCCCTTATCATGCAGGCATGCAAGCAGACACCGCCATGCCATCCGCCCGCCGCCTGCTCTGGTTTGGTGCCGAGGCGCCTATGCCCCGGTCTGTGCTCAGCCTGGATGGCGACGTCTGCGGGCCGCTGCGGTTCGAAATCGGTGCCGAGGACGGCACCTGGATCGCCGCAGTGGACCTCGGCACGCTTCCCGCGGACACCTTGTGCGTGCCGAGTCTGATCCTCGGCCGCTGCGTTCCACGCCGCTACCGCATGCGCGCCACCTGGGAAGGAGGCGGCGCCCTCGAACTTGTCACCATCACGCTCGATGCAGACACGGTGCCTGCAGCGCAGTGGCCACAGGGCGACCATGGCCAGGTCGGTCCGCCACAGCGGCGCGCCCAGGCGGGTATCGACTGCTTCGAGACCGTGGATACGCTCACGGGCTGTCGGCTGCACATCGAGATCGAATCCGGCAGCACGCCACCGCAGGTGGACCTCGCAGTGAGCCTCAGGCCACGGCTGCTGCGGGCCATTCCTGACGACGGCAGCGAGGCGGCGACGCTGGCCGTGCCCGGGTTCTCACAAATGTCCTGCGCTGATGACATCGCCCGGCAGATCTGTTCCCCGGTGAGCGTTGCCATGGTGCTGGCCGCCCTCGGCATCCCGCGCGACCTGGAGCAGTTCGCCTACGCCAGCCGACATCCCCAGCATCGCCTGTTCGGCATCTGGCCGGCCAATCTCGCGGCGGCCTGGCACGCGGGCGCCAGTGGTGTCATCCGGACCTTCGACTCGGCAGCGCAGGCAGCACGCGTCCTGACAGCGGGCTACCCGATCATCGCGTCCATCCGTTTCGAGGCTGGCGATCTGATCGATGCTCCGCTGCCAAGGACGGGAGGCCACCTCGTCGTGCTCCGCGGTCTCGGTCGCGACCGGGTCACGGTGAACGATCCTGCCGGCGCCGATGGCAGCGAAGTGGTCCGGGAGTACGACCGTAGCGCTTTCCTGCGCGCCTGGCTCGGTGATCGTGGAGTCGGCTACCTGCTCTGGCCGCGGCAGGACATCGCCCCGTGACCGAAGCCGCCGACCGCCATGCCGCCCGCGAGGCCGCTACCGTTCAGGAATCGCTCGCGATCGAGAACGACCGTGTCTACCTCCGCCATCCCACCACCGCCGACCAGGATGAGTTCCTGGACCTGATGCGCCGCTCCCGCAAGCTGCATCACCCTTGGATTCAGCCGCCGATGAGCGCCGCGGGTTACCAGCTCTATCTGCAGCGTATGGCCCGCAACGATCACGCCGGCTTCTTCGTCTGCCAACGGGAGGATCACCGCATCGCCGCGGTCATCAACCTCAACAACATCGTCCACGGTGCGTTCCTGTCCGCCTACCTGGGGTACTACGCCGGTGCGGGGTTCAACGGCCAGGGTCTCATGACCGAGGGCCTGCGGCAGGTGATCCGAGTGGCCGTCTATCAGCTCGGACTGCATCGACTGGAAGCGAACATCCAGCCCGGCAACGCACCCTCCATTGCTCTGGTGCGCCGACTCGGATTCCGACGCGAGGGCTTCTCTCCGGCGTACCTGTTCATCGATGGCGCCTGGCGGGACCACGAACGCTGGGCCCTCGTCCATACCCGCCGCGAACTGCTGCCGCCGGGTGTACCGCCGGATGTAGCGCGCAAGCTTCCCTGACCCCCGGAGTATCCATGACCACCTCCCACGCCCCCTACGGCACCTGGCGTTCTCCCATCACTACCGACGTACTCCTGCGCGGAGCGCTGGGGCTCGCCTGTCCGAGCGCGGTCGCCGGAGACATTTTCTGGATGGAGTCACGCCCTGCGGAAGCAGGCCGCTGCGTCATCGTCCGCCGCCGCCCGGATGGCCGCATCGAGGACTGCCTGCCGTCGCCGTTCAACGCCCGCAGTCGTGTCCACGAATACGGCGGCGCCTGCTACGCCGTCAGTGCGGGCTGGCTCTACTTCGTCAACTTCGGGGACCAGCGCATCTACGCGCTGCAACTCGATGTCGCCGACGCGGTGCCCATGCCCGTGACACCGCCGGATGGGCGTCGCTGGGCCGACCTGGTGGTCGATCAGAGCCGTTCGCGACTGCTGGCCGTAGGCGAGGAAGACGTCGCCGACAGCGAAGCGCGCAACTTCGTCGCCGCCATCACGCTGACGGGACCGCCCGGTGGCGCGGCCGTCACGGAACTGGCCTCAGGCCACGATTTCTTCGCCTGCCCACGCCTGTCGCTGGAGGGTTCCAGCCTGGTCTGGCTGAGCTGGGACCATCCCGCCATGCCCTGGGACGGCACCACCCTGTGGTGCGCCGAACTGGACGAGGCGGGCATGCCGACGGCAGTACGTGCCATCGCCGGTAGCGACGACGAGTCCATCTTCCAGCCGGAGTGGCTGACCGATGGTTCTGTCGTTTTCGTCTCGGATCGCAGCGGGTGGTGGAACCTGCAGCAGTACGCGGCTGACGAGGTTCGACCGCTGCTGCCCATGGAGGCTGAATTCGGGTTGCCGCTGTGGCAGTTCGGCATGCGTACCTGGACCGGTCTCGGTGAGCGCATCGCCTGCACCTGGCAGGCGCCCGAGGGCGATCGGCTGGGGCTGCTCGATCTCGCAGACGGCTCCCTGGAAAAGGTTCCAGTGCCGTTCACGCAGCTCTCCGGCCTCGTCAGCGACGGCGACGCTCTGGTCTGCATCGCCGCGGCACCCGACCGGTTTCCGGAACTGATCCGGATCGATCCAGCAAGCGGACAGCACTCGATCATCCGGACCTCCAGCGAGCTGACGCTGCCGCGCGCAGCCATCTCCTACCCCGAGCCTCTTGATTTCCCCACGGGTGAGGGCGAAGTGGCCCATGCGTACTTCTACCCGCCCGCCCATGAGACCTGCCGCGGCGCCGAGGACGAACGACCACCGCTGCTGGTCATGAGTCACGGTGGACCCACCGCTGCCACTGCATCGGTGTTGAATCTGAAGGTGCAGTTCTGGACATCCCGAGGCTTTGCCGTCCTGGACGTGAACTACCGCGGCAGCACCGGCTACGGCCGCGCGTATCGGGACCGGCTGAAGGGCGCATGGGGCGTCGTGGACGTGGAGGACTGCGTCGCTGGAGCCCGCTACCTGGTGGAGCGCGGCGACGTGGATGCGAGCCGCCTGGCCATCCGTGGCTCCAGCGCCGGTGGCTTCACCACGCTGGCCGCGCTGACGTTCCATGATCTGTTCCGCGCCGGTGCCAGCCTCTACGGGGTCGGCGATCTCGAGGCGCTGGCGCAGGACACCCACAAGTTCGAGTCCCGATATCTCGACAGCCTGATCGGACCCTGGCCCGAGGCTGCGGACCGCTACCGGGCCCGCTCGCCGATTCACCATGTCGACCGGCTCGATTGCCCGGTGATTTTCCTGCAGGGCCTCGAGGACCGCATCGTGCCACCCACCCAGGCCGAGACCATGGTGGCGGCCCTCGACGCCAAGGGCCAACCTGTGGCCTATGTGGCGTTCGAAGGTGAGCAGCACGGCTTCCGGCAGGCGGCGAACATCCGCCGCGCCCTGGAGGCGGAACTCTACTTCTACGGCCGCGTGTTCGGCTTCATCCCCGCCGACGACATCGAGCCCGTGCCCATCCGCAACCTGTAGCCGCGAACCCAGGCATTGAGATGACAGCGTCCACTGGCGATGTGCACGAGAGAAACCCAGTGGTAGCAAACGTCCGCGAAGCGGGCGTCGCGATCTCGGTCACGCCTGAACCCCGCGGCAGTCCGCAATCGCAAGGCCGCCCTGCGGGCGACCTTCGCTCCCACTGACGCATCGCTGGCATCAAGCAACACGCCAGAAGCCACGATGACTCAGTGGGAGCAAACGTCCGCGAAGCG
>SKUB01000242.1 GCA_007122315.1 Pseudomonadales bacterium
CTGCGTCATGCCAGATTCTCGTGTTGAGCCAGTGGGAGCTGACGTCGGCCACAGGCCGGCGTCGCGAGCGCCGACTGAGCCAGAACCCGGCGCCTCGCCGATCGCCACGCCCGCTGCGCGGACGTGCGCTCCCACTGCGTCATGCCAGATTCTCGTGTTGAGCCAGTGGGAGCTGACGTCGGCCACAGGCCGGCGTCGCGAGCGCCGACTGAGCCAGTGGGAGCTGACGTCGGCCGCAGGCCGGCGTCGCGATCGCCGACTGAGCCAGGCTCGTGCGTTGCGCCCGAAGGCTCGGGTCAGCGGCTGAGTTCGAGTGCGGCGGGTCCGGTTTCGGGTTCAGCTTCCGGCTCGGGTGCGACGGCGGGAGGGCCCGTACTGGTGTCTGGAACCGTCTTCGGCCAGGCCGTCAGCACCGCCTTGATCAGACTCGCCAGCGGAATCGCGAAGAACACCCCCCAGAAGCCCCAGATGCCCCCGAACGCCAGCACCGCGACGATGATCGCCACCGGATGCAGACTCACCGCCTCGGAAAACAGCACTGGAACCAGTACGTTACCGTCCAGACCCTGAATGATGGCGTAGGCCAGCATCACCCAGCCGAACTCCAGCGACCAGCCGAACTGGAAGAAGCCCACCAGCGCCACCGGAATCGTCACCACCGCCGCACCGATGAACGGCACGATGACCGACAATCCGACCAGCGTCGCCAGCAACGCCGCATAGTTCAAACCCAGGTAGACGAAGACGAAATACGTCACCACGCCCACCAGCACGATCTCCACCGCCTTGCCGCGCACGTAATTCGCGATCTGCAGGTTCATCTCCATGCCGACCTGATCCATCAGCGGCCGCTTGTTCGGCAGCATGGACGCGAACCAGCGCAGCAGCACGTCCTTGTCCTTGAGGAAGAAGAACACCAGAAAAGGCACCAGAATCAGATAGATGATGATGCCGACGATGGATCCGATCTGCCCCAGCATCAGCGTCAGGAAACGCTGCCCGAGCAGGGCGAACTCGTTCGTGATTCCGTCCATCCACTGGTTGATCTGGGTCTCGGAGACCAGATTCGGATAGCGCTCCGGCAGCGTGCGCATGAGCTGCTGCACCTGATCGAGCATGTTCGGCAGCGCATTCACGAAGCCGACCAGCTGCCGCCAGATCAGGGGGAACACCACCAGCAGCAGCACCGCCAGGATGGACAGGAACAGCAGGTAGACCAGATACACCGCCAGTGTCTGCGGCACCCGCCAGCTGCGCAGCTTGACCACGGCCCCCTGCAGGACGAATGCAATCACCAGCGCCGTGATCACCGGCGCCAGCACCCGTCCCAGCCACGTCACCATGACGAGGCCGAACAGGATCAGCATGAGCAGGAGCAGCGCCTCCTCGTGAAAGAAGTAGCGGTTGATCCAGCCGCGGACGAACTCGATGAGCTTCATGTGGTCTTACGCAGCAGGTAGACGAAAACGTCGTCATCGCGCGTGGCGCTGAGCAGTTCGTGACCACTTTGACGCGCGAACACCTCGAAGTCACGCTCCGAGCCCGGGTCCGTGGCCCGCACTCTCAGGGTCTCACCCAACTGCATGCGATTGAGGGCCTGTTTGGCCTTCAGCAGCGGCATGGGGCAGTTGAGTCCGGTGGCATCGAGCTCCGTATCCACGGTCATGGCATCGGATGCCGGCATCATGGCTCCTCATAAGGCACTTGAGTTCGAGTATAGCGTCAGCAACAGGTTCCGCTCTCGCCCCCCATTGGGCGCAGAGCGTACCAAGTCCCGGGACGACACCCCCCTTTTCGGGCCGACCCGGCCACGTAGTCCAGCAGCCACCGGTAGAGGTAGACTGGAAGTCATGAGATTCCGGTTCGGCGCCCCCAAGACGCCTGAGGTCATGCGCGGCCAGAAGCTGTTCTCGACGTCACGACGACTCCTCGCACGCCTCGCTCTGTGCGGCGGCCTCGCATTGCCGATGCTGATGGCCACCGCTCCCGGGACCGCATCGCCCATGGACGACCTGCCCATGCTCGGTGATGCCAGCTCCGGCATCGTCTCCCGGGAGATGGAGAACCGCATCGGCCAGGACTTCATGCGCCAGATCCGCGCCCAGCTCCCGGCCCACCAAGATCCGCTCATCATCTACTGGATGGAGAACCTGCTGTTCGACCTGGCGGCGGCGAGCGATCTGCGCGATCCGACCCTGCACCTGGTCATGGTGGACTCCGGTCAGATCAACGCGTTCGCGGCTCCGGGCGGCATCGTCGGCATCAACATCGGTAACTTCATCGCCGGTCAGACCGTGCACGAGTTCGCCGCCATCGTCGCCCATGAACTCGCCCACCTGTCGCAGCGCCATTTCGCCCGCGGCATCGAGGCCCAGCGCAACATGACGCTGCCCTACCTCGCCGCCATGATCGCCAGCGCCGCCATCATGGCCACCGTGGGTGCGGACGCGGGCATGGCGGCCATGGCCTCCTCCCAGGCCGCTGCCCAGCAGAACATGCTGCGCTACAGCCGCGCCCGGGAGCGCGAGGCAGACCGCATCGGCATCGAAACCATGCACCGGGCCGGCATGGACCCCTGGGCCATGGCCGGCATGTTCGAGCGCATGAACCGCTCCGCGCGCTACTCGCGGCGGCCGCCGGAATTCCTGCTCAGCCACCCGGTGACGGAATCACGCATCGCCGACTCCCGCGATCGCGCGTCCCAGTATCCGCGCCAGACCATTCCGGATTCGCTCGATTACCACCTCATGCGGGCCCGGGTGCAGCTGCATCTGTCCGATTCGCCCAGCGACATGGTCACCACGTTCCGCAGCAACATGGAGGAAGGCCGCACCAGCTTCACGGATGCTGCCCGCTACGGTCTCGTGCTCTCGCTGATCAAGCTCGGCCGCTATGACGAGGCGTCGGAAGCCCTCAAGCCGCTGCTGGACAAGGAACCGAACCGGATCGCCTATACGCTGACGCAGACCGAGCTGTTCCTGGAGCAGGGCATGACCGACGCCGCGGTGGCGCGGGCGGAGCGTCAGCTCGAGCTCAATCCGGACAACCTGCCGCTGAGCATGGTCTACGCCCGCGCGCTGAACCGCAGTCAGCGCCACCTCGAGGCGCAAAGCGTGCTCGAACGGCTCGCGCAGAAGCGGCCCACCGATGCCATGGTCTGGTACGAACTCGCAGAGACCGCCGGTCTTGCCGGGGACATCGTCGCCGTCCACCGGGCCCGGGCCGAATACTTCCAGCTCAACGGCAACCTGCAGCACGCGCTGCAGCACCTGCAGTACGCGCTGCAGCTGGTCACGGACAACTATCCCCTCACCGCGCGCCTCAACCAGCGCGTCCAGGACATCCGCGAGATCCGCCAGCGCATCGCGGGCTGAACGGATCGCAACGCGGCATTCGAGGCATGTGCCAAAAACCGGCGGCCACGCAGTGGGAGCCGAGGTCCGCGAAGCGGGCCTCGCGATCGGCGTCATGCCCGAATTCCCCGCCAGTCCTCGATCGCAACGCCGCCCTGCGGGCGACGTGAGCTCCCACTGGCGTACAGCTCGATTCGAAGGCATCGCGAAGCGCTGGCGGCCACGCAGATAGGGGTCGGGATCGGCTCCCGCCGACCCCGCCCTCCGAACCGTACGTGCGGTTCTCCCGCATACGGCTCTCCAGTCGGGTGTTACCTCATCGGGACCGGCGCGCCAGGTCATGGGCCAGCTTAAGGGAGATCAGCCCAAGACCAGCGAAATAGCGGTTCGGCCAGCGTCGATTTGCGGAACGGGTGCTGCCATGGCTCGGTCGCTTCTGCTGCTTGCAACGGATCGCACGCAGCCGGCGACGAACAAACTGATCCATGTCCTGAAACACTCGCGGGTGGGCGTGCTTGAAGTAGTGGAACCACCCCCATAGCATCGGGTTCAACGTGGCGATGACCTGCGGGACACTACGCCCACAGCTGCGCCGCGTACGCGCCCGGATGCGTTCGCGGAACGCTTGCCGGCTCTTGCGGCGGACGCTGCGACGTCCCTGCTCGAACCGGTAACCGAGAAACTCGAAGCCTTGACCACTGCGCCGACAATTGCCAATGCGGGTCTTGTCGGGGTGTATCGTCAAACCTTCGCTCTCGGTCCACACCGTCACCGCTTCCAGCGCCATACGTGCTTCGTCTTCGTCGCAACACAGCACCACGAAGTCGTCCGCATAGCGAATGATCCGGAAGCGTTCACCCAACGTGACATCCATCTCGTGGAGATAGACGTTCGCCAGCAGGGGGCTCAACACAGCCCCCTGCGGGCTCCCTCGGGTCGGTGTCCAACGTTCCGTGCCGTCCATGATCTCCTGCTTCAGGTAGCGCTCGATCAGCTTCAGCACGCGACCGTCTTGGACCCGCGTTCGCACACGGTCCATCAGCCGGTCGTGGGGTATGGTGTCGAAGTAGCTCTTCAGGTCGGCATCCACCACCCAGGCGTAGCCTTCCTTCAGCAGCCGATCGACCTCGCGCAGGGCATCTTTCGCTCCGCGGCCAGGACGGAATCCGTAACTCCAAGCGCAGAACTCCCGCTCGAATATCGGCTCCAGCACCAGCTTCAGTGCACCCTGAACGACGCGGTCCTTCACCACCGGTATCCCCAGCGGACGCTGACCACCCCCGGCCTTCGGGATGTAGACCCGACGCACTCCCTGTGGCTGGTAACGTCCTTCGCGAAGGGCCGCGCTCAACTCCTCCAGATAACGCTCCGCATGTCGCTCGAAGCGCTTCACACTCTCCCCGTCTACGCCTGCCGCTCCTGCATTCGCCCTGACACGTCGCCAGGACGCCTCCAACGTGCGGCGCGCGCAGACCTTGTCCATCAAGCTGTACCAATTCCCGCCTTTGACCCCGTCTTCCAGGGCCGCCAGCATCCGGTCCGTCCATACCGCAGGCTCAGCAAACGGCCAGCGTTCTCGACGTTGCCGCGCCTCGTCCTCGGGAATAGCTCTGCGCACTACCGAATCCGCCATCTCGGCTCCTGCGTCTTGGACTTCTCGAATCACCCTTCCTGCCCACCTTCCCTAACCGTGGCTTTGGTTTCCACGGCTCTCAGGGCCACGTCGTTAACCCAGGCGTTCGATGCCCGCCCCTCGTTCTCGCTGGGGCGAAAGGGAACCTCCCGTACATCTCACACGCGGCAACGCCACCCCACCAGTACTATGCGGGCTCTGACTCCTGAACCACGTCTCCTCGCAGCTCAGGTCTCCCCGGTTACCTCACCTGACCTTCCTGGCATTCCGTCCCCACCCACACCATGCCGCCCTCGGGTCGCTTTAGCCGCCAGACCAGCGCTCGAGGTTCGTTCCAGGCTTCGCCACCTCCCAGCGGGCTCGCCACGACACCATGCCGTATCGGGTTCGTCATCCTACGGACTGCCAGTTCACCTCCAGTTGCTCTCCACCCCATCTCGCGATGGATGCAGTTACTTTCAGTTTCGGGGCTTCTGGCCTACCCCGGTACGGACTTCCACCGTACTGATCAGGCGCCATCCCGGGCGCACTGGGAGCGAAAGTCGGCCGCAGGCCGGCTTTGCGATCGCGGACTGCCGGCGGATTCGGGCGTGACGCAGATCGCGACGCCCGCTTTGCGGACGTCAGC
>SKUB01000027.1 GCA_007122315.1 Pseudomonadales bacterium
AACATCACCCAGGCCACTCCCCAAGCGGTTGCGCCGGAAACCGAGGGGCTGGAACAGACCCGTCCGCGCCCGGTGTATCGCCCACTGGCTGACATCTACGAAACGGACGCCGGGATCGTGCTTGCCCTGGAGATGCCGGGCGTACCCGCAGACGGAGTGGAAGTCACGCTCGAGAAGCGGGTGCTGACCATCCGCGGTCGTGCCGGCGTACAGCGCCCGGAGACCTATCGGCAGATCTACGCCGAGTACGGTGAGGGCGATTACGAGCGCTCATTCACCCTGTCCGGGGACATCGATGCCGAGCGGATCAACGCGGTCTGTCGTCATGGCGTGCTCACGCTCGAACTACCGAAGGCAGAAGAAGCGAAGCCACGTCAGATCAGCGTTCGGGCCGCCTGAACAAAGGAGGATTCGACATGCGTATCAAGGACCTCATTCCCTGGGCCAATCATCGCGAGGGCGAGCAGCAGCCTGCCCGGGACATGCATCCGCTGGCGAGTCTGCAGCGGGAGGTGAATCGTCTGTTCGATGATTTCTGGGGTCGCTTCGAGCAGCGGGGATCGAGCGTCCCCGCGCCGCTCGAGGGCGGGCTGGCTGTTGCCGACGTGGTCGAGACCGACGCAAGTATCGAGGTCACGGTGGAACTTCCGGGTCTCGACGAGAAGGATCTCGACGTGTCCATCGCCGCGGATGCGCTGACGATCCGCGGGGAGAAGAAGGTCGAGCGGGAGGAAGAGAAGAAGGGCTTCTACCTCTCCGAGCGAAGCTACGGCTCGGTGTTCCGCTCCATTCCGCTGCCGGCGGGCGTGGATATCGAGAAGGCTGACGCGAAGTTCAAAAACGGCGTGCTCAGCGTGACCCTGCCGAAATCCCAGCAGACCCAGGGCGGTGGCCGCAGGATCGAAATCAAGGCCGCCTGATCCGGAGCGTCGTCCCGAGCCGCATCGAGGGGTGCCTCAATGCCGCTCGGGCACCGGCGCGAGTTCCCTCGCCATGCGCCGGGTGACCGGACGCAGCAATCCCGGCCACAACCGATACAGTCGCCAGCCGATGTGCGCACTTGCCGTCACGGGAATCAGCGCCTTGTTGCGGCGTACGCCTGCCAGCGCCTTGCTGGCGCAGTAGTCTGCGTCCGGCAACCATGTCGGTCGACCTACCCGATCGATCAGCAGTCCCTCTTCGCCCAGCACCCTTGCCGTATCCGCCATCGGTGTGCCGATCACGCTGGGGCATACGGCGCTGACGCGAACACGATGGCGGCGTGCCTCCTCCCGCAGGGAGACCGATAGCCCGACCACGGCGTGTTTCGTCATCGCATAGCCGGTAAAGCCCGGAACCGGCAGCAGGCCCGCCAGGGATGCGGTGTTGACGATGTGGCCGCGAAAGCCGGCCTGCTCCGGCTGGGCAACCATGACCGGGTAGGCGGCCTCGATGCCGTGCACCACGCCGCGCACGTTGACGTCGAGCAGCCGGTCCCAGTCCGAAGGCGCCATGTTCAGCGTGTTGCCGATGACCGCGATGCCCGCGTTGTTGAACAGATAGTCCAGGCGGCCATGCTGTTGGACGGCGTCTGCGACGACCCGTGCGAACGCGGCGCGATCGGTGACGTCCAGGCTGACCGCGGAGGCCGTTCCCGAACCGCTGCTGTTCTGCGTCAGCGCGCCGGCATGATTGCTCGCGCCTGCGTGGTCGATGTCGGCGAGCACGACCCTGGCGCCCGCGGCAACCAGCGCCGCGCCCAGCGCGGCGCCAATGCCTGATGCGCCACCGGTCACGAGTGCGACGCGGCCGGCGAACGGGTTCATACCGTGTCGACCAGTGCTTCCAGCGCCTTCCAGTGCAGGTCGCCGAACACGCCGTTCGGATTCACCGGCTGGATGCAGACATGGCTGGCGCCGGCATCGAAGTGCTCCCGGATACGATCCTTGATGGCTTCAGCGCTGCCCCAGGCGAACGTCGCATCGATGAAGCGGTCACTGCCGCCATCCGCCAGATCTTTCTCGTTCAGGCCCATCCGCAGCCAGTTGTTGCGGTAGTTCGGCAGGTTGATGTAGATCTGCGCCACGTCCCGGGCGAGCTTCCGCGCCTTGTCCGGATCCGTTTCCAGTACCACCTTCTGTTCGACGCACAAGTGCTTGCCGGGGCCGAGGATCTCGCGCGCCATGCGCGTGTGGTCGGGGGAGGTGAAGTACGGGTGCGCACCCGCGCACTGGTCCCGCGCCACTTCCAGCATCTTCGGACCGAGTGCCGCAATGACACGCTCAGGGGCCTCTGCCGGTTTCGGCGCGTTGTAGGGCGACTGATCCATCTTGCTGAGATAGTCCTTCATGGTGGGGACCGGCTTGCCGTAGGTGAGTCCCCGCACGCCTTCCACCAGCGGCTTGTGGGACACGCCGAGTCCCAGCATGAAGCGACCGCCGGATTGCTCGGCAAGGGTGTTCTGGGCAGCCAGGGTCACGCCCGGTTCGCGGTGGTAGATGTTGGCGATGCCGGTGGCCAGGTTCAGCTTCGTCGTGTTCGCCAGCAGCCAGGCGGCGTGAACGAAGGGATTGCGGCCGACAGTCTCGGGTATCCACAGGGTTCGATAGCCGATCTCTTCAATGCGTTGAGCGGTCTTCGCTGCGCGCTCCGCAGTGAGGGTATCCGTGAAGTACCAGACGCCGAGTTTGCCGAGTTTCATTTTTGTCTCCCGAATGCGTTCCAGTTAACGATTGTTGAAGTTGCCGACGCGGCGCTCTGCAACGGAGCGGATGCCCTCCTGGGCGTCCTCGGTCTCACGCAGCCATTGCTGCTCCGCCAGTTCATGATCGGTGGCGCGGGCAATGCGGTCGGCCAGCCCCTGACGCAGCGTCGCGCGGACTGACATGACCGCCAATGGCGCACTTTCGGCGATCTCTCCGGCAAGTTCCATGGCGGTCTGCCGCAGTGCGTCCTCCTCCACCAGCAGGTCCGCCAAACCCCAGGCGAGTGCTTCGTCGCCTTTGATCCGACGTCCGGTAAAGAACATGAGTTGTGCTTTCTGCTGACCGATCAGGTTCGGCAGGGTCACGGTCAGTCCGAAGCCGGGATGAATGCCGAGTCTGGCGAAGTTGGCGGCAAAGCGGCTTCCGGGTGTCGCCACGCGAAAGTCGGGCACGAGGGCGACACCGAGTCCGCCACCGATGGCACTGCCCTGAATCGCGCCCACAACGGGTTTGCGGCAGCGGAACAGGCGCACGGCCTCGTGGTAGAGCTTGTGGGTGCTGGTACGGAAACCGTCGGCGCTGAATTCGTCGTCGGCGGCGGCATCGTCGCGGCCGCTGCCGAAATTGGCGCCCGCGCAGAAGTGCTTGCCGTCCGCCGCCAGGACGATGGCGCGGCAGGCATCGATTCCATCGAGGCCTTCGAACGCATCAGCGAGCTGCTGGATCAGCGCGTGGTCGAAGAAGTTGTTCGGCGGGCGCTGGATCTCCACCGTCGCGATGTGCCCTTCGAGGCTGACGCCGATGTCGGCGAAGCTGCGGGCGAGGACGTCTTCTGTGGTGCTCATATCGGCGTTCCTCCCGGGGTTGTTGTAGAGTGCGCCCGACGCAGCGCGGACGGCGTACGCGGCGGCAGAGTCTACCCTGAATCGGCAGGGGATCCAGGCAGCTGCAGCGTCCGTGAAGGGGATCGGAGCACATACCATGACTGAGAAGACGGGTCCGGCAGGCCCGGCTGCTGACGCTTCGTTGCGTCCGGGCATCTGGGAACTCGCCTGGCCGTCCATCCTCACCAATCTGCTGTTCGCGATGGTGGGCATCGTCTCGATCAAGGTCGTGGCGACCCTTGGTCCGGCTGCTGCCGCTGCGGTCACCGTGGGCAATCAGGTCTTTTTCACCCTGCAGGCCATCATGATGGCCGTCAGCGTCGGTACCACAGCGCTGGTGGCGCGGGCCTGGGGGGCGCGCGATTTCGACGAGGCGATCCGGACCACCCTGAGCTCGCTGCTCCTCGGTGTGCTTGTGGCCGTCGTTCTGACGCTGCCGGTTCTCGTCTACGCGCATGAGCTCGCGGCGCTGTTCGGACTCGGTCCGGACGCCACGGAACTGGCCGGCGAGTTCGTCTTCTGGTTGTCCCTGTTCAACGTCGCGTTCGCAGTCAACTTCATCATGAGCGCAGCCCTGCGGGCAGCCGGCGATGCGCGCACACCCATGTGGATCGGGGTGGCCACCAACCTCATCAGCATGGTTGGCCTCTACGTGCTGGTGTTCGGGCACTTCGGGTTCCCGGCACTCGGGGTGAAGGGTGCGGCCATCGCCAATGGCTTCGCGTTCGGCGTGGCCGGGCTCGCGTTTCTCGTGCTGTGGCTGAACGGTCGGCTCGTCATCGAGTTCCGGGCGCGGGAAATGCGGGAGGCTTTCGATCGCGCCCGGGTGCGGCGCCTGCTCGCCATCGGCTATCCAGCGGCGCTGGAGCAGGGGGTGTTCCGGATCGGGTTCTTCGTCTTTCTGAGCGTGATCGGACACTTTTACGGCACGGCGGCGTTCGCGGCGTACGGCATTGGCGTCAACATACTCTCGGTGTGCTTCGTGGTGGGCTTCGGTTTTTCCATCGCCGGCTCCACGCTGGTCGGTCAAGCTCTGGGCGCCAATGATCCGGAGGGTGCCACCGCCGACGGCTGGCGCTCGCTGCGCTATGCCATGGTGTCCATGATCGCGATCGGCGTCGCCGTGATCGCATTTGCCGAGCCCATGGCCCGGTTCATGATCGACGACCCGGAGGTGATCCGGTACACGGTGGCGTTCATCTACATTCTCGGGGTCGTGCAGCCGCTGATGGCGGTGGAGTTCGCGTTCGGCGGCGCATTGAGGGGGGCCGGTGACACCCGCTACCCCCTCAAGGCCACGATGGCCGGACTGCTCGGGATGCGCTGCGTGCTGGCCGTGCTGTTCGCGTGGCTGGGGCTGCCGGTGGAGTGGGTGTTTGCCGCGCTGATCGGCGACTATGCGCTGAAAGCCCTCATGCTCACCCAGCGCTTCCGCTCGGGCCGCTGGCGCAGCCTCTACAGCAACGAGCAGCTGGCCGTATCGCGCTGAGGAAGTGATTCATGACGCTGCGGGTGGTCTGACCAGCAACTCCTTGGTGTCCGAATTCTTGCTCATTGTTTTATATTCGAACACCGTGCGACGTCCCTGTGCCCCTCGGGCCCGCGTGCAGCGGCTCTTCAGGGTCCGGCATGGGTCTTGCTCCTTATGACGTAAGCCCGTTTGAGGGTGATCGTCTCAGCCGCAAAGGAGTAAGACATGGAGACGCAAGTGAGTCTGAAGCAGCTCGGTGCCCTGGCAGCCGCCGGTGTCCTGGTGACCGCCTCCCACTTCGCCATGGCGCAGCAGGGTGGCTATGGTGCTGGCCAGCAGGGTGGCGGCTATCAGCAGCCGGAAGCCCAGCAGCCGGCTCAGCCGGCCCAGCCTCAGCAGCCAGATCAGCAGGCCCAGCCCAGCTTCGATGAACAGACGCTGGAGCGTTTCGCAGGTGCCTGGAACAACGTCCAGGAGATCCGCGACGAGTACATGGGCGAAATCCAGGCCGCAGGTGACGCTGAGCAGGCCCAGGCCCTGCAGCAGGAAGCGCAGGAGAAGATGGTCGAGGC
>SKUB01000104.1 GCA_007122315.1 Pseudomonadales bacterium
CACGACAGCAGGTGATTCCATGTCCGCATCCCGACAACAGGCCGCTTCCAGCATGACCGATGTCCCGGTGCTGCCCCTCCGGGACATGGTGGTCTATCCGCAGGGGGTGCATCCGCTGTTCGTGGGCACGGAGCGATCGATTCATGCGCTCGAGGATGCCATGGCGGGCGACAAGCAGGTGCTGCTGATTGCGAAGCGGGACCCTGCGTGCGAGGACCCGCTTGCCGAGGATCTGTTCGAGCTCGGCACGGTTGCCACCATTCTGCAGCTGCTGAAGCTGCCCGATGGCACCGTGAAGGTACTGGTGGAAGGCGGTCAGCGGGCACGAACCGTGGAGATGGACGGTTCCGGCAACCACCTGCGGGCAACGGTGGAGCTGATCCCCGAACCCAAGCTGTCCGCGCGGGAGGCCGAAGGCCTGGTGCGCTCGGTCATGACCCAGTTCGAAGAGTACGTGAAGCTGTCCAAGAAGGTGCCGCAGGAGGTGCTCACGTCGCTGTCGAGCATCGAGGAACCCGGGCGCCTGGTCGACACCATCGCTGGACAGCTGGCGCTCAAGGTCGAGGACAAGCAGGCCATTCTCGAAACGGTGGCGCTCGCGGAGCGGATCGAGCACCTGCTGGCGCTGATGGAGGCGGAGATCGATCTCTTCGAGATGGAGAAACGCATCCGCGGGCGCGTCAAGAAGCAGATGGAGAAGAGCCAGCGCGAGTACTATCTGAACGAGCAGATGAAGGCCATCCAGAAGGAGATGGGAGAGCTCGATGAGGCGCCCAACGAAGTCGAGGATCTGCAGATCCGCATCGACGACTCAGGGATGCCGAAGGAAGCCCGCGAGAAGACCCAGGCAGAGCTGGGCAAGCTGAAGATGATGTCGCCCATGTCCGCGGAAGCGACCGTGGTGCGCAGCTACATCGATTGGATGCTGAGCATTCCCTGGAAGCAGAAGAACCGCGTACGTCGCGACCTGAAGGCTGCGGAACGGATCCTGGACGAGGATCACCACGGCCTGGAGGAGGTCAAGGAGCGCATCCTCGAGTATCTCGCAGTTCAGGGCCGGGTGAAGAAGCTCAAGGGCCCTGTGCTGTGCCTCGTCGGCCCTCCAGGGGTCGGCAAAACCTCGCTCGGGGAGTCCATTGCCCGGGCGACGAATCGCAAATTCGTGCGGATGGCGCTCGGCGGTGTGCGCGACGAAGCGGAGATCCGCGGTCACCGGAGAACCTACATCGGTTCGCTGCCCGGCAAGGTCATGCAGAAGCTGTCCAAGGCCGGCGTCAAAAACCCGCTGTTCCTCCTCGACGAAGTGGACAAGATGGGCATGGATATGCGCGGTGACCCTGCATCAGCGCTGCTCGAGGTGCTCGACCCGGAACAGAATCACACGTTCAACGACCACTATCTGGAAGTTGATTACGACCTGTCAGAGGTCATGTTCATCTGCACATCCAACTCGATGAACATTCCGGCGCCGCTGCTTGACCGGATGGAGGTGATCCGGCTCCCCGGTTACACGGAAGAGGAAAAGGTTGCCATCGCCCGTCGCTATCTGTTGCCGAAGCAACGTCGCAACGCTGGTCTCGGTGACAAGGAACTGGAGCTTCCGGATGAGACCATCCGCGAGATGATCCGCTATTACACCCGCGAAGCAGGCGTGCGCGGGCTCGAGCGGGAGATCGCCAAGCTCTGCCGCAAGGTGGTCCGGGAGCACACCACCACCGGTTCCCGTGAGGTGGTCGTGGTCGACAGCAGCACGCTCGAGCAGTACAACGGCGTGCGCAAGTTCGACTTCGGCCGCGCCGAAGAGAAGGATCAGGTGGGCTTGGTTACGGGGTTGGCCTGGACGTCGGTGGGCGGTGAACTGCTCAACATCGAGGCGGCCGTAGTGCCTGGAAAAGGCAGGCAGATTCGGACCGGCTCTCTCGGCGATGTCATGCAGGAATCAATCCAGGCGGCACTGACGTTCGTCCGTGGTCGCGCGGCTGTACTTGGGGTGGCGGCGGATTTCCACGAGAAGTTCGACATTCACATCCATGTCCCCGAAGGTGCGACGCCGAAGGACGGACCGAGCGCCGGGATCGGCATGTGCACTGCGATCATTTCCTCGTTTACGGGGATACCTGTGAAAGCCGACGTCGCTATGACGGGGGAAATCACGCTGCGGGGGCAGGTGCTGCCCATCGGTGGGCTCAAAGAGAAGCTGCTTGCGGCGCATCGCGGTGGTATTCGAACGGTCATCATTCCCGCGGACAACGAGCGTGATCTGAAGGAGATTCCCGACAACATCAAGGGTGAACTCGACATCCGTGCGGTGCGCTGGATGGACCAGGTTCTGGAGCTGGCGTTGCAACACATGCCCATTCCGCGCAAGGATGACCCTTCACCTGCGGTGAAGAGTCAGGAAGGCAAGGATGACAAGGAAGATGGAGTGCGCATCAGCACCCATTGATCGTTGTGTTCATCAATGTGTTTCCGGCCGTGCGCAGGTGCTAGTTTCGTGGGAAGATGGAGCATCGTCCGGTTGTTTCGTCGAGCAGGCTTAAGCAGTGCGGTGGTGGATTGTGACGAGATTTGGCACCGTATCTCTGGCTTTCTTGACACTGTTTTTGGCCGGTTGGTATAAACCAGCGTCGAAGGCGTCGAGTATTGAGCGTCAGGCGCTGACTTCTTCCAAAACCAGAAAGCCTTTCTCTCTTAAGGGGCGAACGTGAACAAAGCTGAACTGATCGACAAAATGGCCGCTTCTGCGGACATTTCCAAGGCTGCCGCAGCCCGTGCGCTTGATTCCATGCTCGATGCCGTGACCGACTCCCTCAAGCAGTCCGAGCAGGTTGTGCTCGTCGGGTTCGGGACCTTTGCAGTCAAGGAGCGTGCTGCACGTACGGGTAGAAATCCACAGACTGGTGCGCCGATCCAGATTGCTGCTGCGCGGATTCCTTCCTTCAAGGCCGGTAAGGCTCTGAAGGACGCACTGAACTGAGCACCGATCTCATGTCACGTTAGAGCGATGGCCCGACGAGACGTGGGTCGCTCATTGCCGCGTGACGAGCACTGATCGGGACATCGAACCCTGAAAGGCGCATCCCTCGGTGCGCCTTTTTCGTTTGCGGAGCCGCTCCCCGCCGAGCGTGAAATGAGATGCTGCAGCAGATAAGAGACAAATCACGAGGTGTTTTCGGCTGGATTATCCTCGGCGCCATCGTGGTGGTACTGACCCTGTTCGGGTTCGGGGCGTTCACGGCCTTCGTCTCTGGCGAACCCACGGTGGCCAAGGTCGGCAAGGCCGAGATCACGCGTGCGGAACTCGAGCAGGGAATCGATCGCCAGCGGCGACAGTTGCTGTCGGCGATGGGCGACGACGTCGATCCTGATCTGATCGAGGACGAGGCGCTCAGCGGACGGGTGCTGTCCGCGCTGGTGCAGCGCACCCTGCTGCTTGAAGGGGCGCGAACAGCAGGCATGGTGGTTCCGGAGCGCGAGGTCGACCGCATGATCGTGCGGATGGACGAGTTCCGCACTGATGGTCGATTCGACCCCGATCGCTTCCGCTTCGTGCTCGGGAGTGCCGGGATGTCGCCGTCGATGTTCAGGCGGGCACTGTCCGAGGATCTGCTCATCGAACAACTTGCGACAGGGCTCGGCGACAGCAGTTTCAGCACCCGGCGCGAAGTTGCGGAGATGGCGTCGCTGCTGCAGCAGGAGCGGGACGCAGCCTGGTTGCGTTTCGATCCCGAGCAGCTTAAGGATCAGGTCGACGTGGATCAGAGTCTGCTTCAGGACCACTATGAGCGGAACCTCGACCGCTACTATGCGGAGGAGCGGGTTGCTCTGCGCTATGTGCTCCTCGAGCGCTCCGCCCTGCTCGATGACGTGGAGGTGGATGAGGCTGCCGTGCGAGGTGCCTATGAGCGTGAGCTGGAGGCTTTCGAGGGCCAGGAAGAGCGGCGCGCTGCCCACATCCTGATCAGTGTCGGTGCTCAACGCAGCGAGGACGAGGCGCTGGAGCGTGCCCGTGATCTTCAGGCCCGGCTCGACGACGGGGCGGACTTCGGAGAGCTTGCGCGCGAGTTCAGTGACGACCCGGGCTCTGCAGCCGACGGTGGTGATCTTGGCATGGCGGGTCGTGACACCTTCGTGCCCGAGTTCGAACGGGCGCTGTTCGCACTCGAGCCCGGAGAAGTATCGGAGCCGGTCGTGACCCAGTTCGGGGTGCACCTGATCCGGCTGGAGGAGATCGACCGCAGCGAGCCGCCGTCTTTCGAGCGCCGCCGCCCAGCCCTGGAGGCGCGCCTGCGGGAAGAGGCTGCCTCCAGCCGTTTCAGCGAGCTGCGTCAGGAACTGGACACCCTGGCTTTCGAGACGCCCGATCTCGAGGAGCCTGCCGAAACCCTCGGACTGGAGATCCGCGAGGCGGGTCCGTTCACTCGTGAGGGTGGCGAAGGCATGTTTGGTCGACGGGAAGTCATTCGGGCTGCCTTTTCCCGCGACGTGCTCGAGGAGGGCTACAACAGCAGTGCCATCGAGGTCGATGATGGCGTCGTCATGGTGCTGCGGGTGGCCGAGCGGGAGCGTGCGCGGCAGCTGGACTTCGATGAAGTCGAGGAGCGGGTGCGCGAGGATTATCTGGCCGAGGAAACCCGGCGCCTGGCAAGGGAGGCTGCGGAGGAAGCAGTGACCCGACTGCGTGAGGGCGGATCCACTTCCGGTGTGGCTGCGCGCCATGGTTTGCAATGGGAGCGTCGGGACGGCCTGACCCGGAATGACGTCGATGTGCCCACGCGCGTACGCGAGATGGCCTTCGGGTTGCCACGCCCGGCGCGGGAGGATCGCAGTCTGGATCGGGTGGAACTCGAGGACGGCAGTCAGGTGGTGGTCGTCATCACCGACGTCCGTGCCGGTGACCCTGATGCCCTCAGCACGGCCGAGCGGGAGCAGCTGCGCAGCCTGCTACGCAACAACCTGGGTGAGCAGGAGTTCGAAGCTTACCGGCAGGCCCTGCGCCGTGATCTCGGGGTGGAACTGCGGCGGGAGTCCTGACGGACACCAGCCTGGTCAGCGACGCTTCAGCGGCCACCCGTGACGGGAACGTGCAGGAGAAGTTGCTGGCCGGGCTGCAGGTAGCGGGCAGGATTGAGCTGATTCCACTCGCTGATCTCGGCCACGCTGACGCCGAATCGGCTTGCGATCCGTGCCAACGAGTCGCCGTTACGGACGCGGTAACTGACACGGCGCACCTCTTCCTGTCGTTGCGGCAGGGTGCACCCGCCGTCTGCGCAGACGCCGCTTGCGTCGGCTCGTTGCTGATCGGCTGCGCCCGGCAGCCACAGGACCAGTTCCCGACCCGCGCGCAGCGGATCCCGCGGCGCCATGCCGTTCCACCTGGCGACCTGATTCACGCTCACGCCATGGGCCCGGGCGATGGTCCAGAAGCTGTCGCCAGGCTGGACCCGATAGCGGAACTCGTCGCGGCTCTCGTCACGGCCGAAGCGCGTGTCGCGGGCGGCAGCGCGCTGATCCTGGCTGAGTGCGTACGCTTCGCTTCCGGCACTGGCCTGGGGGATCAACAGCGCATCGCCGGCCCGAATCGTATTCCCGGAAATGTCATTCACCATGCGCAGGGTCGCGACATCGGTTTGGTGATGGCGGGCGATGGTCGACAGGCTCTCACCTGGACGGATCGTGTGGCGGTGCCACGCGACGCGCTCGGCAGGGTCGAGGTTTGCAATCCCGCTCGCTAAGGCCTCTGCCTGGCTTTTCGGGACCAGCAGCCGATGCGGCCCCTGGGGGTGGGTCGCCCAACGGTTGAGCGCCGGATTCAGCAGGTACAACTCGCGACTGTCGAGTCCGGCCAGGTCCGCTGCCTGGGCGAGGTCGAGTTGGCCACCGATGGGGACCACGGCGAAGTGTGGTTCATTCGGGATCTCCGGCAGCAGGAGATCGAACGCTTCCGGGTCGGCGATCAGTTGCCGCAAAGCCAGCAGCTTCGGCACGTAGGCACGGGTTTCGGCCGGGAGGGGCAGGGCGAAGAAGTCCTCCGGCAGGCCGCGATCGCGGTTGCGGCGCAGCGCGCGCCGCACGTTGCCGGGTCCGGCGTTGTAGCCCGCCAGGGCCAGCATCCAGTCACCATCGAATGCCTGCGCAAGATCCTCGAGGAAGTCCAGCGCAGCGCGGGTCGACTCCTTCACGTCGCGGCGTTGATCGTGCCACCAGTCCTGCTCCAGTCCGTACATGCGCGCGGTGCCCGGAATGAACTGCCAGAGGCCGGCGGCACGGCCGTGGGAGTAGGCGTAGGGATCGTAGGCGCTCTCGACGATGGGCAGCAGGGCGAGTTCGAGGGGCAGATCCCGGCGCTCGAGCTCGGTGACGATGTGATAGAGGTAGAGTTCTGCGCGGCTCGCTACCCGGCTCAGATAGTCGGGATGGCGGGTGTAGCGGGCAATCTGAGCATCGATGCGCGCATGCTCGATGTCGGGCAGCAGGAAGCCTGCGCGCAGGCGGTCCCACAGATCCGTCGGCGGCTCGGGCTCGGCGGTCTCCCGCAGCGCGGGCGCGTCGAGGGTGATCAGTTCGAGAGCCGGCTGAGGCGGAGACATGGACGTTGCGTCAACCGGGGCCTCATCTGGGACGCGCATCCCCCAGTGGCTGGAGCAGGCGCCGAGGCCAAGCGCCAGCAGGACGGCAATGAACGGGCGACCTGGACGCCTCACCCGGCCCGTGCCTGCCGCTTGCGGGGTGTCCCGGCTGTCCCCACAATGCAACCGACCCGTGGTATACCGGTGTCGTCCTGTCGTGGTCATCAGCCCTCCGAATCATGATCCAACGAGGGATGATACGAGAGCCGCCTGTGGCAGGTCATCCTGCCGGCGAGTCTCGGGCCCCCGGGGTGCCGGTTTTGGGAAGGAGTCGACAAATGAGCCCCGTGCGTTTCGAAACGCCCTACGACGCCGCCCGAGCGCGAAACGGTATGGATTTCTTCGGTACGCCGCTCGGGCAGGCCCTGGAGCAGGCGGAAATCGAGGTGCTGCGGCGGCAGGTTGATCAGTGCTTCGGCGCCCGCGCCTTGCTCATGGGCACCGGTCGGGATCAGCGCCTGCTGGACGCCATGCAGGTGCAGCATCGGTTCATCGCGCGGCTGGCCGAGTTCGACGGCCCCCAGCGTTCACCGGTGAGCGCGAGCCCGGTGACGGTTCTGGACCCGGGCAACCTGCCGTTTGCCAACAGCAGCTTCGACGTCGTGGTGCTGTTTCACGCCCTCGATGTGGCACCGATGCCGCAGCAGGCACTCAGGGAGGCCGCACGGGTGCTCGCAGATGGCGGCGAACTCGTCATCACCGGCTTCAACCCCTGGAGCCTGTGGGGACTGCGGCGTCTGTTCTCCTGCCGCCGTGCGCCCTGGAACGCCAATTTCATCAATCCGGTACGCATGGCGGATTGGCTCGCGTTGCTGGACTTCCGCGTGCTGGCAACGGAGTTCGCCCGTTACCGGCCACCCATGACCCGTGGCGAGAAAGTGTTCGACGGCGCGTTCGGGCGGCAGCTCAAGCAGCTGGTCAAGCTGCCGCTAGGCGGCGTCTGGATCATCCGCGCCCGCCGTCAGCCTGCGGCCGGAGTCACGCTGCGGGAACCGGTGCGGCAGCCGTCCCTGGCAGGGCGGTCGCTGGCGGCTGGTGGCGCCACCCGTGGTCGGGCCCGGCTCGCACGCGTGGACAATGTCTACTTCCTCACCACCTGCGCGCCCGGGCAGGATCGTGAGCGTTGAGATATGGACTGACGGCGCATGTCGAGGCAATCCGGGGCCGGGAGGCTGGGGCGCCGTACTGCGCTGGAATGGTCACGAGCGCCGCTTGTGGGGCGGCGAACCTGCCACGACCAACAATCGCATGGAGTTGACCGCTGCCCTGCGGGCGCTGGAGGCGCTCAGCCGACCCTGCAGCGTGGATCTGCACACCGACTCCGAGTACGTCCGCAAAGGCATTCTCGAATGGCTGGCCAACTGGAAGCGCAGGCAGTGGCGCACGGCGGCGCGGACGCCGGTGAAGAATGCCGATCTGTGGCGGGCGCTGGATGCAGCCTGCCAGCGCCACGAGATGCGCTGGCACTGGGTCAAGGGGCACAGCGGTGACCCCGGCAATGAGCTCGCCGACGAACTTGCGAATCGAGGTGTGGACCAGTTCGCCCTGGAAGGTCTGACGGACATGGCGGAGGAGCGCGTCTGAACATGCGGCAGGTGGTACTGGATACGGAAACGACAGGTCTCGAACCGGAGCTCGGCCACCGCGTGATCGAGATCGGCTGTGTCGAGATCATTGGCCGGCGCATCACCGATCGCAAATTCCACACCTATATCAATCCGGAGCGGGACGTCGACGAAGGCGCGGTCGAGGTTCATGGACTCACACGTGAGCGGCTCGAGACGGAGCCGAAGTTTGCCGACGTGGTCGAGGCATTCGTGGATTTCATTCGCGGAGCGGAAGTGATCATCCACAATGCTCCGTTCGACGTTGGTTTCCTCGAACATGAGTTCGCCCTGCTGACGAGCAGCCCTGGTTCCATGGTCGAATTGTGCGAGGTCGTCGATTCCCTGACGCTGGCGCGGCGGCGGCATCCTGGTCAGCGCAACAGTCTCGATGCCCTTTGCCGTCGCTATGGCATCGACAATTCTCAACGCGAACTGCATGGGGCGCTGCTGGACGCCGAAATTCTCGCTGAGGTGTATCTGGCGATGACCGGCGGGCAGACGGACCTGTCCCTGGATGCGGACGCGTCGCCTACCCGGGCTGAGGAACAGGCGACCGTCATGAGGTTGCCTGCCGATCGGCCACGTTTGCGTGTGCTGCGGGCCAATGAGCAGGAACGTGCAAAGCACGAACAGCTGCTTGATGTCATGGCGAAGCATGGCGGTGTGGTACCGCTATGGCGCGAAGCAGGCTCTGTCGTGGAGGAGTCCTGACGCCGCGGCGGCGGTCAGCGCCAGAAAAGGGCGCCGAGTTGCAGTGCCAGGATCAGATTGCCATCGCTGCGGATCCCACCTTCGAGAAACGCCTGCATGGGGTCCAGGCGGCCCTCGATGAGTGCCAGCGCTGTGTCCACGTCAGGGAACAGGAGGGTCACCGAAGGTTCCGAGTGCGCCCCCGGGATCACTTCGAGCACACCGTTACGCACCTCGATGTGAAATCGTGTCTCACCGCCGATCTGAAACTGATAGACGCGTTCGATGCCGGCAGCAGCTTCCGGCCGGAAAGCCTGCATCAGGCGCTGCCTCACCTCGTCCATCGGCGGTTGCATGGTCGCTGCGGCGAGCCTCTGTTGCGGCGTGTGGACGCCCCTGAAGGGCGCCGGTAGAGTAGCGCGCTTTCCCGGATGCGCGAAAGCGCTGCAGGAGGCGGACGTTGACGGAGTTCCTGCTCGAATACGGATTGTTCCTGACCAAGAGCGTCACCGTGCTGGTGATCCTGCTGGTGCTGCTCTCGGCTGCGGCGGCCGTGGCCAGTCGCCAGCGTCGCGTCGGCGATCAGGGGCGCATCGAGGTGCGCAGCGTCAACGATCGCATCGATGACATGCGTGATGCGCTCAATCGGCATGTGCTCGATCCCAAGCGTTACCGCAAGGCGGTAAAGGCGGAAGCGCGCGCTCGCAAGAAAGCGGCAACGGATGATCGCCGCCGGATGTGGGTGATCCACTTTGATGGCGATCTCCAGGCCAACGCCGTGGACGGTCTGCGGCAGGAGATCACGGCGATTCTGTCCCTGGCCCGGGAAGGTGACGAGGTCCTCGCCTGCATCGAGAGCCCCGGCGGCATGGTCCATGGCTACGGGCTGGCTGCGTCGCAACTGCATCGGGTCAGGTCAACGGAGGGCCTGACGCTCACGGTAGCGGTGGACAAGGTCGCCGCCAGCGGTGGTTACCTGATGGCCTGTCTTGGCCATCGTATCCTGGCTGCCCCATTCGCCGTCCTGGGTTCCATCGGGGTCGTGGCGCAGATTCCGAACGTCCATCGCCTGTTGAAGCGCAACGACATCGACGTCGAAGTCCTGACGGCCGGAGAGTACAAGCGGACCCTCACCGTGTTCGGCCATAACACGGAAGAGGGCAGAGCGAAGTTCGTCGAGGAACTCGAGGACGTGCACGCCCTGTTCAAGGAGTACGTGGTGGAGGCGCGTCCGCAGCTCGACATGGCCAAGGTGGCCACTGGCGAGGCCTGGTACGGGCGCCGGGCTCTGGATCTCGGGCTGGTGGACGAATTGATCACCAGCGATGCCTACCTCGCTGCCGCCTGCGAGGAAGCCGACGTTTTGGAGGTGCGTTGGGTGCAGCACCGACATCCGATGGATCGCCTGCTGCATCAGGGCATGCAGAGCCTCAGTCATGCCGTCGAGCGCCTATGGCTGCGCTGGCAGCGCCCTCCGATCTGATCCCGGCCCGGACGACTCGCAAACGCGCCGAATGGGGCTGCGATTTCCGGGCTAGAGATAATAGACCAGCAGCGATGCGGCGAGCATGACGGCCACCCACAGCACCATGCTGCCGGTGGGCCAGGTCCGAGCGAGAATGCCCTGAGGACCATGATGGCGATTCACCGTCGTCACCAACCAGCGCAGTCGATTCATCAGGGCGCCGAGCAGTCCCTGCCAGACGTAGTCCACCAGCCGCTGCGCGCCATTCGCGATACGCGGTAGCAGCCAGCGGTAGAGCCAGTCGGTGTCGAGGCTGATCTTCTTGACGCCTCCCAGGCGATCGACCAGAAGAAAGAACCCGACGCCTGCGAACAGCAGCAGCTGCAGTTCCCAGAGGATGTGTCCCGTCGAGTAGGCATTGAATTCGACCGGCGCCGGCATGATCGCGTAGAGCGATCCCGGGAATATCCCGATAAAGATGCATAGAAACGCTGCGATTCCCATGGCGAGGAGCATGTTCCATGGGGCCTCGTCGGGCCGCAGGCCCGAGTCCTTGCCAAAGAACGTGAACCAGGGCAGCTTCAGGCCGGCGCTGAGGAAGGTCCCCGCGGATGCCAGCGAAAGCAGGAGCCACACCCAGGCCCGCTGATCGAGTGCGGCGGCTTCCACCACCATGGTCTTGCTCACGAAGCCGCTCAACGGCGGGAAGGCGGAAATGGACAGCCCCCCGATCATGTAGAGCAGGAACGTGATCGGCATGTAACGGTAGATGCCGCCGAGTTCGGTGACTTTGGCCCGGCCGGTCATGTGGATGACTGCACCGGCGCCCATGAACAGCAGCGCCTTGTAGAGAATGTGCGTGAACGCGTGGGCGGCTGAGCCATTGAGCGCCATGATGCTGCCCATGCCGACGCCTGCCACCATGTAACCCACCTGGCTGATGATGTGATAGGCCAGCAGCCGGCGGATGTCGTTGGCGAGGATGGCGTACGTGACGCCATACAGCGCCATGATCACCCCCAGAACCACCAGCAGCTCCGTGCCGGGAAAGCCGCGCATCAGCGTATAGACCGCCGTCTTGGTGGTCAGCGCAGAGAGAAAGATCGCGCCGGTGACCGTGGCTTCGGGGTAGGCATCTGCCAGCCATGCATGCAGTGGCGGCACCGCGGCGTTGACCATGAATCCAATCAGGATCAGGTAGAAACCGGCGCTGTCTGCAGAGAATGCCTCGAAGGCGATGGAACCGGTGTCGAGCACGTGGAGAATGACCCCGCCGAGCAGGACGACCCCGCCGAGCGCATGTACGAGGAGATAGCGGAAGCCTGCTGCCATGGACACGGGATTGCGGCGGCACCAGATCAGCCAGACAGAGCTGAAGACCATCAGCTCCCAGAAGACGTAGAGCGTGACCAGATCGCCCGCGAACACGACGCCCAGGGCGGATCCGGCGTAGGCCAGTGCCGCCACGTGCTGAGTCGTATCCTTGACGTGCAGTGCGTACAGCGCGCCGACCAGGGTAATGATTGCGAACACGTAGGCGAACACCAGACTCAGAGCGTCGGCCCGAAGGATCACCAGATCCATGCCGAACAGGGTCAGCGCGCCGGCCGTGCCGTGAGGCATCGAAAACACTGCGGCAATCACCGCTGCGGGCAGCAGCAGCATCCAGGCCTGCTGCGCGCGGCCACGCAGCAGCGGAAGCACGGCGGCGCCGAGGAACAGCAGCAGAGATGGGTGCAGGACGTCAGTCATCGTAGAAGTCCTCGCCCCGGTACAGCAGCAGGTAGCCGAGTCCCTTCGCGACCAGGATGAGCAACACGCAGGAGAAGAGGCCGTAGAGCGCGCCGAAGCCGCCCCAGCTCTCCCAGGGGAAGCGATCGTAGGTCGATGGAATCAGCAGATCGGCGACCACCAGTGAAGCCAGCAGGACGTAGGCGATCCACCGCAGGATGCGGGCATGATCCACCAGGTATTCGAGCCATTTGCCTACATCCATCTCGACCACCCCATCGTGAGTAAGGTCTATCGGCTCAGCGAGCCGGTGCCACACTGAACATGCCCGCCAGCAATCCGGCCAGGTTATCCCCGAGGAAGAACAGGGCAATACAGCCCAGAGCGGTCAGCGAAAGCGGCAGAACGCAGAGCAACGGAGCCTCGCGGATGCCACCACCACCGTCCTTCGGCGCTACCAGAAACGCCCGTATCACCGGTGGAATCAGATAGCCGATGTTGAGCAATGTGCTGATCATCAGCGCCACCACCACCAGCCCATAGCCTGCCTCGAAGGCGCCCATGATGAGATGCCATTTGCTCCAGACACCGCCCATGGGCGGAATGCCGATGACACAAAGGGCACCGAGAAAGAAGGCTGCGAACGTGATGGGCATACGCCGCCCGAGTCCGTCCATGTCGCTGATTTCGGTCTTCTTCGTTGCCACGTAGATGGCCCCGGCGCAGAAGAACAGCGTGATCTTGCCGAAGGCGTGCATGACGATGTGGATGCCGCCGCCCAGCGCAGCGATCTGGTTGACCAGCATGGCGCCGACCACGATGTAGGACAGCTGGCTGACGGTCGAGTAGGCCAGTCGCGCCTTGAGATTGTCCTGGCGGAGGGCGACGAGGGAGGCGGCCAGCAATGTGAACACCGCGACGTAGAGCATCACCTCGCTGGTTGCCAGTTCGCCGAGATAGTCGAGTCCGAACAGGTAGACCGTGACTTTCAGAACGGTGAACACACCGGCTTTCACCACGGCGACCGCGTGCAGCAGCGCCGAGACGGGGGTCGGAGCCACCATGGCTGCCGGCAGCCAGCGGTGGAAGGGCATCAGCGCGGCCTTGCCGATGCCGTACAGGAACAGGACCAGAAGAACGCTGCCGTAGGCTGGGTCCACGCGACCGGCCATGATGCCGCCCGGCGTGAAGTCCAGCGTGCCAGCGAGCCACCAGGTGGCGAGAATCGCCATGAGCAGGAAGCCCACCGAGGTGCCGAGCAGCAGGCCGAGGTAGGTTCGCGCGCCGGCTCGTGCTGCATCCGTTCCCTTGTGCGCCACCAGGGGGTAGGTCGAAAGCGTCAGGACCTCGTAGAAGACGAACAGGGTGAACATGTTGCCGGCGAACGCGATACCCGTGGCGCTGAACAGGGCCACCGCGAAGAAGGCGTGAAAGCGGGTGTGGTGCTTCTCTTTGGCACCGCGCATGTAACCGATCGCGTACAGGGCCGTGATGATCCAGAGACCTGACGCCAGCATCGCGAACACCATGCCCAGCGGTTCTATTTCGAACGTAATTCCGAGGCCGGGGAACAGTTCGAACAGTTCCAGCCGTGGCCGCTCACCGGCGCTGACCTTGGGCAACAGCTGCAGGACGGCAGTGAACATGGCCACCGCAGTGGCCACCGTGATCCCGTCTCTGAGCGAATCGACGCGTCCACTGGCGACGATGAGCAGCAGACCGATCAGCGGCACCAAAAGGGGAAGTGCGATCAGCGCGGCATCGCTCATGGAACGCCCCCCATCAGGGCTGCGGCGGCGGTCCTGGCGCTCTGCACCGTGAAGCTGCCGAATACACCGAACACCACCGTCGACGCCGTCAGCAGCAGCGTCGGCAGCAGCAGTCCCAGCGGCGCCTCGTGGACGACTTCAGTGCTGTCCTCCGGCTCCTGGAAGTAGGCGGCTTCCACCACTTTCCAGATGTAGAGCGCTGCCAGCAGGGAGGTGCCGAGCAGCAGTACTGCGATGGGCCACAGCCCACCCTCCAGGGCGGCCTGCAGCAGATGCCACTTGGTCACGAACCCGGCAGTCAGCGGTATGCCGATGAGACTGAGGCCCGCGACCACGAAGGCGCCCATGGTCCACGGCATGCGCTGGCCCGCACCGGCGAGCTGAGTAAGGGAGACGCCACCAAGGCGGTAGACGAGACAGCCGACGGCCATGAACAGGGCAGCCTTGGTGATGGCGTGGTTGAACAGATGCAGGATCGAGGCGGTCAAGCCGAGCACGCTGGCGAAGCTGATGCCAAGAATCATGTAGCCGACCTGGGCCACGCTCGAGTAAGCGAGCAGCCGTTTGACGTTGGTCTGAAAGACGGCCACCAGGGAGGGCACGACGATACCGAGCAGGGCCAGCGGCATGAGAAGCCAGGCCATGGACAGCTCGACGAAGCTGAATTCGAAGCCGAACACGCCGTAGACGAACCGCAGCAGGACGTAGATCGCGACCTTCGTCGCAGTGGCGGAGAGAAACACCGTCACCATGGAGGGAGCATAGGTGTAGGCGTTCGGCAGCCACAGGTGCAGCGGAAACAGGGCCAGCTTCAGCGAGATGCCCACCGCAATGAAGCCGAAGGCAGCCCGGATCGTGCGCGTATCCGACACTTCAGGAAGGCGTGCGGCGAGGTCACCGAGGTTCAGGGTGCCGGTCATGATGTAAAGGAACCCGATGCCGATGAGCAGGAACGTCGTGCCCACCGTGCCCATGATCAGATACTGGTAAGCGGACAGCACCGCACGCCGGTCCTGTCCCATCGCGATCAGTGCATAAGATGCCAGCGCCGAGATCTCGAAAAACACGAAGATGTTGAACGCATCCGCAGTCAGCGTGATCCCGATCAGTCCGGCGTTGGCAAGCAGAAAAGCGGAATAAAACAGCGCAATTCGGCTCTCGCTGATTTCCTGCTCCACACTGCGGCGCGCGAACGGCATGACCAGGGCGCTGATCAGTCCAATGATCACGAGCACCCAGGCGTTGGCCGCATCAATGGAGTATTCGATGCCCCACGGCGGCGCCCATCCGCCCATCTCATAGGAGATGACGGAACCGTCGGCCACCTGATTGAACAGCAGCAGCGCCACCGCGAAGCTGGCCCAGCAGCTGAGCGTGGTGAGGACCCAGGCCAGCCGCGAGGCCCTTCCGAGCATCATCACCACCGGCGCTGCGGTCAGGGTGATGGCGACCTGCAGAGCAGGGAGTTGCTCGAGCATCAGTGCAACTCGTCCTGCTGGTGGATCTCGTCCTCCTCGATGGTGCCGTAGGCTTCCTGGACGCGGACCACGAGAGCCAGCCCCATCGCGGTCAGTGCGACACCGACCACGATGGCGGTGAGGATCAGGACGTGGGGAAGTGGATTGGAGTACGCGGTCACGCCGGGCAGAGCGATCGGCGCCGTGCCGCCGTCAAGATGGGCGAGGCTGATGAAGAAAACGAAGACGGAGGTCTGGAAAATGTTGAGACCTACGAGCTTCTTGATCAGGTTACCCTGGGCGATGACGATGTAGAAACCGATCATCATCAACGCCACCACGACCCAGTAGTTGTAGAGCCCAAGCCACTCCATCAGCGACGCTCCCGGCCGGCGAAGGAATAGAACAGGGTCAGGGCTACGGCAGCCACGGTGATCCCCACGCCGAGTTCGATGCCGATGATGCCGAAGGTTTCACCGGCCTGGTCGTTGGGCAGCAGCACTTTGTACTCGAGGAAGTTGCCACCGAGCAGCATCGACGCGTAGCCGAACGCGATGAAAAGCAGGACGCCGATGGCTGCCAGCGCGTGAGCGACCGCAGGCGAGATGGCTTTCTGTGCCGCTTCGAGGCCATAAAGCAGCGTGTAGACGATGAATGCGGCCGTGAACACGATACCTGCCTGGAATCCTCCGCCGGGACTGTATTCGCCGTGGAACTGCACGTACAGGGCGAAGATCATGATCACCGGGATCATCAGCTTGCTGACGACCCGAAGCACGATGTACTGATTCATGGTTGCTCCCTGGCCTCTTCCCCGTCGTCTTCGCTGCGCCGTCGCCTGCGTACGGTGCCGGTGCCGAGCACCAGCAAGACGCCGACAGCAGCGGCGAAGATCACCACAGCTTCCCCGAGCGTGTCGATGCCACGGTAGCTTGCCAGCACGGAGGTCACCATGTTGGGAATGCCGATCTCCTCCGGCGAATCCTGGGTGAAGCGGGGAGAGAGATGAACATGGGCCGGTGCTTCGGGATCACCGAACGGTGGCATGTCGAGCGTGGCGTAGATCAGCGCGGCGCCGGTCACGGATACCACGACGAACGCGACCGCGTTCTGTCGTGCAGCGTGCACCTTTTCCTTGCGCGTGGTGAGGGCAATGGTGGCGAGCATCAGGATCACGAGCAGCCCCGCCCCCACCGCAGCCTCCGTCAGGGCAACGTCCACGGCATCGAGCAGGACGAACAGGATGGCGACCAGCAGGCTGTAGATGCCGGTGAGCATCGTCACCGCGAGCAGGTTCCGGACGCGGACGATGGCCACACCCACCACCACGAGGAAGGTCAGCAGGACGATGTCGATCACTGCTTCGATGACGCACCTCCCGCATCCGCCTTCCAGGGCTCGAGCTTATCGTGGTGCGCAGTCTTCGCCAGAGCGTGCGCTGCCGTCGGACCCGTGAACAGCAGGAACAGCAGCGTGAACATGATTTTCGCTGCCAGCGGCACGTTGTCCGCCTGCAGCAGCAGGCCAAGGAGGATGAAGATGGAACACAGCGTGTCCGTCAGGCCTGCGGCCTGCACCCTCGAGTAGAAGTCGGGGAATCGGATCAGACCGATCCCGCCCACGATCAGGAGCAGGGATCCAGCCATCAACAGCGCCCAGCTCACGATGTCGAGGATCAAAGCCATCATGGGCTTTCCTCCTCGCCGCCGTTGGTGGGCTCAGCTGCCAGACTGGCGTCCTCGAACACCCGCAGCACGGCGATGATGCCGATGTAGTTCAACAGGGCGTAGACGATGGCGATGTCGATGAACTCGGGGCGCCCGGTGATGAAGCCGACTACGGCGATCATGAGCACGGTTTTGGTGCCCACTACGTTCACGGCGAGGATCCGGTCGTGAATGGTCGGTCCGAGAAACGCCCGGGTCAGGGCCAGCGCGAGGGTGACCAGGATGGCGAGGGCAGTGGCCAGGAACATGCTCACAGCTGCTCTTCCAGCCGTGTCACCCGGCGGTCCATCTCACCTTCGTCGAGGTCCTTCACCACATCCTCGGTGAGCGCATAGTAGAGAATCTCACCGTCACGGACGCGGATCGTGACGGTTCCCGGAGTGAGCGTGATGGAATTGGCGAAGATCGCCCGCCCCAGATCGGATTTCTGACTCGAGCGCACGGTTGCCAGGCAGGGATTGAGTCCGCTGCGGCGCCCGAGAATACGTCCGGCGACCTGCAGGTTGGCCCGCACGATCTGGCCGAGGAGCCAAGGCCAGTAGCGTATGGATGGCAGCACCAGATGCAGTGGATCGCCCTCACGATCGAGCATGTCCAGCCGAAAGGTCAGCCAGACCGTCAGGGCCACGGACACCACGCCTAGCGGAAGGATCACCGGATGGGTCCACATACCGGAGAGCAGCAGCCAGATGACGGTCAGAACCAGCGTGAGGCTGATGGTGTACCGGGTCACTCAAAGCTCCTTGGCAGGTTGTCGCAAGCATCCGACCTTTCGCGCGCCGTGCGGAAACGATCGCGGCGGACGTCCGCATGACCTTCAGCCCGAGCGATCCGAGTCTACCTATCC
>SKUB01000056.1 GCA_007122315.1 Pseudomonadales bacterium
CGCGACAGTTCGGGCGCGCAGGCGTACTTTCCAGTACGTCGAGCACCCGGACGGAGCGCAACGCAGGATTTGCCGGTATATCCGCGGCCGCAGCCGTGAATCGGTGAGATATGCGGGCTAGGAAGACAACCGTTCCCTGGTATCCGGCAGCGTTACTACCCCGATACGCCGGGTCCCGCCTTCAGGACGCCTACAGCGTCATCGGGCGTGGACGCGTCGCTTCACATGACCTCCGAGGTTATTGAGAAGGCTGTGCTTCATGCGAATACTGCAGGCACTACCCCGCTGGAGTGCCCTGCATGCAGCGCGCAGTGATCCTCTTCACCCTCATCTTCTTTGCTGCCCTGACGGCCGCAGCGCTGTGGCACGACGGCTACCTGGGTATCTTCGCCACGGCCTGGCAGAGCTTCGCCGGAGCCCAGGTCTTCGCCGATCTCGTGATCGCGCTGGTGCTGGTTCTCATCTGGCTCTGGCATGACGCCAGGAAGATCGGCCGCAATCCCTGGCCTTGGCTCATCGCCACCCTTGCGCTGGGAGGTTTCGGCCCGCTCCTCTACCTCCTCACCCGGAGATCCGCGATACCAGCGCTGTAGGCCCGACCTGGTCCGGGCCCGATGCGGGTCAGGAACGGTACTCGGCGTTGATCTTCACGTAATCGTAGGAGAGGTCCGTCGTCCAGATGGTCTCGGTGCACGAGCCGCGGCCGAGGTGGGCGCGGATGAGAATTTCCGGCTGCGCCATGACCCTTGCGCCGTCTGCTTCTCGGTATCCCGGCGCCACCGCCCCGCCCTCGGCGATGCAGACATCGTCCAGGAACAGATTCACCCCGGTCACGTCGAGATCGTCGATGCCGGCCCTGCCGATGGCGGCCAGGAGCCGCCCCCAGTTGGGATCGCCCGCGAACAGCGCCGTTTTCACCAAAGGCGAGTGGGCAATGGCGTAGGCCACCGCCAATGCCTCAGACGTGTCGCGTGCACCCTCGATGCGCACCGTGACGAATCGCGTCGCGCCTTCACCGTCACGAACGATGGCCTGAGCAAGCTCGGTGCACAGCGCCGTGAGCGCGGCACCGAATGCTCTGCCCTCGGGACTGTCCGCATCCTCGATCGGCGCAGCATCAGCGGCGCCCGTGGCGACGAGCGTGACTGCATCATTCGTGGACGTGTCGCCGTCGATGGTGATGCGGTTGAAGCTGCGCTCCACCGCTGATCGCAACAGCGTATCGAGGGCCGGCTGGGCGATCGCCGCGTCCGTGGCAATGAACGCGAGCATGGTCGCCATGTCCGGCCGGATCATGCCGGCACCCTTGCTGATGCCGGTGAGAACCCAGGGCATGCCGGGTCCCACTCCACGACTGCTCCCCTTGGGTGCGGTGTCAGTGGTCAGGATGCCATGGGCGGCAGCGCTCCAGCCGTCGCCATCCAGAGCCGCGAACGCGGCCGGAAGACCGGCCACGATGCGGTCCGAGGGCAAGGGTTCACCGATGACTCCTGTCGAGTAGGGCAGAACTTCCTCCGGCTGCACGCCGCCCTGGCCGGCCACGGCGGCGCAGCACGCAAGGGCAGCCTCGACCCCCGGGGCACCGGTACCTGCGTTGGCATTGCCGGTGTTGACCAGCAGATAGCGCGGCGACCCGGCGGCAAGGTGACGCTCGGCCACTTGCACGGGGGCTGCGCGAAAACGATTGCGGGTGAAGGCCGCGGCCGTGCGGCTTCCGGGTGCGATCTCGAACAGCACCAGATCGAGACGTCCCGGCTTGCGCACCCCGGCGGCCACCGCAGCACAGCGAACACCCGCTACCGGAAGCATTCTCGGCAGCGGCGGCAGATTCACAGACATCGAAGATTTCCCCCTGGGGACATGACGATCAGCAGCACGCCGGCTCCCGCGAACGCGACGCTACTTGAGACCGTGGCAGTGCTTGTACTTCTTGCCCGAGCCGCAGGGGCAGGGTTCGTTGCGTCCCACCTTGCGCTCCTCGCGAACGAAGGTTTCGGGGCGCTTCACGGCACTGCGTCCACCGCCCGCCGCCGCCACCGATGCATCGGTCTCGAGCGCATTGGCATCGGCGTGAGAGAAGTTCGAACGACTGATCTCCTCTTCGCGCCGGCGCCGCTCGTCACCCTCGATCTCCTCCGCAGTGCGGAACTGGGCACGGGACAGCAGCTTCACCACATCCCGTCGCACCGAGTAGAGCAGCCCCTGGAACAGCTCGAAGGACTCACGCTTGAACTCCTGTTTCGGCTGTTTCTGGGCGTAGGCGCGCAGGTGAATGCCCTGGCGCAGCTGATCCATGCTCTGAAGGTGGTCCTTCCAGAGATGATCGAGCGTGAGCAGCATCATCTGCTTCTCGAACTTGCGCAGCATGTCGCTGCTGAGTGCTGCCTCCTTCGCTGCGTATTCCTCTTCGATGTTCTCGAGAATTCGCTCGCGCAGGGTCTCCTCGTAGAGATCCGGCTCTTTTTCGAGCCACTGGCGGACCGGTTGCCTGGAGTTGAACTCGACGATCAGAGCTTCCTCGAGACCTTCGAGATCCCACTGCTCCTCGACGGATTGCGGCGGAATGTACTCACTGATGACGTCGTTCACGACCTCCTCGCGCATGGCGGCGATGGTCTGTGAAATGTCGTCCGCCTGCATGATCTCGTTGCGCTGCGCGTAGATCACCTGACGCTGGTCGTTGGAGACGTCGTCATACTCGAGCAGGTTCTTGCGAATGTCGAAGTTGTGCCCTTCCACCTTGCGCTGGGCCCGCTCGATGGCATTGCTGACCATGCGATGCTCGATCGCTTCGCCTTTCTCCATGCCGAGGGAGTTCATGATCTTGCGAATGCGGTCGGACGCGAAGATCCGCATCAGCGTGTCTTCCATGGACAGGTAGAAGCGGGTGGAACCCGGATCGCCCTGGCGCCCTGAACGGCCTCGCAACTGATTGTCGATGCGGCGGGACTCGTGGCGCTCCGTCCCGATCACGCGCAACCCGCCTGCAGCAATCACCGCGTCGTGACGTTCATGCCACTCTGCCTCGAGGCGCTTCACCTCTTCCTCACTCGGGTTGTCGAGTTTGGCGAGCTCCGCCTCCCAGTTGCCGCCGAGAACGATGTCTGTCCCGCGACCCGCCATGTTCGTGGCCACTGTGACCGCACCAGGACGGCCTGCCTGGGCGATGATCTCGGCCTCCTTCTCGTGGAACTTCGCGTTCAGCACGCTGTGTTCGATGCCGCGCCGCTTCATCTCGTCCGACAGACGCTCCGAGGACTCGATGGAAGCGGTGCCTACGAGCACGGGCTGACCGCGCTTACGACAGTCGGCGATGTCTTCGACGATGGCGTCGTACTTCTCGTCCATGGTCAGGAAGACGAGGTCGTTGTCATCGATTCGTACCATCGGCTTGTTGGTGGGGATCACCACCACGTCGAGCCCGTAGATCTGGTTGAACTCGAACGCCTCGGTGTCAGCCGTGCCAGTCATGCCGGCCAGCTTTTCGTAGAGGCGGAAGAAATTCTGGAACGTCGTCGACGCCAGCGTCTGCGACTCGAGCTGCACCTTCACGCCTTCCTTGGCCTCGATGGCGCCGTGGAGGCCATCGGACCAGCGCCTGCCGGGCATGGTCCGGCCAGTGTGTTCGTCGACGATGACCACCTGATCGTCCTGGACGATGTAGTGCACGTCACGCTTGTAGACGAAGTGCGCCCTGAGCGCGGCATTGACGTGGTGCAGCAGCCCGAGATTGCCGGGAGCGTAGAGGCTGCCTTCCTGCATGAGGCCCGCCTCCTGCAGGGCTTCCTCTATTTTTTCATGTCCGGACTCGAGCAGCTCGATCTGCCGGTTCTTCTCGTCGACAGCGAAATCGCCCTCGTCCTCACCCTCCGGCTCCATCCCTGCCGGCGTTTCCCTGGCCTTGAGCTTCGGCACGAGCTTGTTGATGGCCCGATAGAGCTCGGAAGAATCATCCGCCGCACCGGAAATGATCAGGGGCGTGCGAGCCTCGTCGATGAGAATGGAGTCCACCTCGTCGACGATCGCGAAATGGAGATCCCGCTGCACCCGGTCCTCGGGCGTGAACGCCATGTTGTCGCGCAGGTAGTCGAAGCCGAACTCGTTGTTGGTGCCGTAAGTGATGTCAGCCTGATAGGCAGCGCGCTTCTCTTCACCCTTCTGTCCAGGGACGACCACACCGACGCTCATGCCGAGGGCCTCGTAGACGGGTCCCATCCAGCCCGCGTCACGGCGGGCCAGATAATCGTTCACCGTGACCAGATGGACGCCGCGGCCCGTGAGGGCGTTGAGGTAGATCGGCAGGGTCGCGACCAGGGTCTTGCCTTCGCCGGTGCGCATCTCGGCGATGTTGCCCTCGTGCATGGCCATGCCGCCGAGCATCTGCACATCGAAATGGCGCATGCCCAGGGTCCGCTTGGCCGCCTCCCGGACAGCGGCGAACGCTTCGGGCAGCAGGGCATCGAGTTTTTCCCCGCCCTCGAGTCGCTCCCGGAACTTCGGTGTCAGCTCGGCGAGCTCGGAATCGGAGAGCGCCGCCATCGCCTCCTCATGGGAATTGATGCGAGTGACGACCCGCCCCATGCGCTTGAGTTCACGGGTGTTCTTGGTGGGGACGATCTTGCGGAAGAGGCTGGCGATCATGGTCAATCGCGTGGACCTGCCCTCGAAGTGGCAACCCCGTCGCGGAGTCTCCTGGCTGATTCAATGTGCCCGAACGGGCCCCGAATGGGGTCCCGGACAGGTGCCCGACTGCGGATCTGCGCCCGTCAGCCGCGCCTGCGGGCGACGTAGCGGGCAGGATCCACGCTCTCGCCGTCCTTGAGCACCTCGAAGTGTACATGGGGACCGGTGGCCCGGCCGGTGGAACCGACCTTGGCGATCACGTCACCCTTGCGAACCACGTCGCCGACGGCTACCAGCTTCTCGCTGGCATGCGCGTAGCGCGTACTGTACCCGTTACCGTGATTGATCTCGACCAGATTGCCATAGGCCCCGCGTCGCCCGGAGAACACGACCACACCACCCGCCACAGCCCGGACCTTGGTGCCCGTGGGCGCCGCAAAGTCGAGACCGCGATGCCAGGCCATGCGCCCGCTGAAGGGATCGAGGCGTCGCCCGAAGCCCGATGACTGCCAGCCCTTGTCGACAGGCCGCCCGGAGAGCTGGACGTCAGCGCGGAACTGACGGTCGTGGAGCAGGCCACCGAGCACGTCGAGCTGCTGCTGGCGGGTGAGGATCTGGTCGGAAAGTCGCTCCACCATGGCGATGAATTCCGGCGTTTCGACCTCTATCGAACCGAACTCACCCCCTTCTTCCGGACCGCCGAGCGCTGGAACCTGGGAAAAATCGAATTCTTCGGCATCGAGGTCAGCCACCGCAATCATGCGCTGCCCGAGGGCCTCCATCCGGACCAGGCGTCCCTGAAGGTCGGCGAAACGCCGGGTGAGCGCCGTCATCATCCGGTCGGACTCGCGCCGAATGGCGGCCAGTTCTTCCTGCTGGGATTCCAGCGTGGAGCGCCACTCCTTTGCCACCGCCGCGTCCACCGCATCGGATTGCCAGGCGTGCAGGCCCCAGCCTGCAGCCAGCGTGACAAGACAGGCCGCGGTGCTGCGCACAAGCACACCCTGCATGGTGAACGGCAACCGCCACTCGCTTCCCTCGCGGGCATCGAGGAGAATGACAGCCAGCCGTTCGCGACGCAGCCAGGTCAGCATTCGCTTGTATCGCTCGCGTGCTCGACTCACGCCTGGAAACTCCAATGGTGGATGCATCCGATCCGGAGTCCGGACCCACAGGTTTGTCGGACCGCCTTCGTCCCGGGAACACCGTCCTGGGCCGTGTCGTGCGCCATGCGCAACGCCTGCTGCGAATCGAACGCGCGCTGCATGAGACCCTTCCTGTTGCCCTGCGTGACCATGTCGTCGTCGCCGCTCTGGATTCGGGTCGTCTTCGCCTGCTCGTCTCCGGCTCCGCACGCGCCACCCAACTTCGATTTCAGCAGCGACAGATCCAGAAGCACCTGACGGAGCGGACTGGAGAAGCAGTCCAGCACGTCGAGGTCGTCGTCCGCCTCCCCCCAGCCGATGCCCCTCGGCGTCAGGCCGAACACACCACCACCCTGCCCGCGAGGGCCGCGGCTCAGTTCCAGGACATGGCAGACGACGAGCCCGATCCGGCGCTCAAGGAAGCTCTCGAGCGCCTGGCCCGCCGGGCATCTGAATAAACTATGGCAAAGGAATCAGGGTTTTGCCACTCGAAGGTCGAATCGACCAAACCCGCCAGCGACCCGCCCGGAAGCCCGGAATACGGGCCCTCCAGGGCCGCGGCCTCACTCAACTTGAGCGGACGAGCCCTGCAATGGGCCCGATCAGTGGGCCAACGCCGGACGTGATCCGTAGCTGATAGGTGCCGCGTCCTCGTCCTCGAAAGCGACGATTTCGTAGCACTCGGGACGTGCGAGCAGTGCCCGACGCAGCACGTGGTTCAGGGAGTGACCGGAACGATAACCTCTAAACTCGCCGATCACGCTGTAGCCGAGCAGGTAGAGATCGCCGATGGCGTCGAGGATCTTGTGCTTCACGAACTCGTCCTCGTGCCTCAACCCTCCCTCGTTGAGAATGCGGTCGTCATCCGCCACCACCGCATTGTCGAGACTGCCACCCCGGGCCAGATTCATGGCGCGGAGCTTCTCGAACTCCTGCAGAAAGCCAAAAGTACGCGCCCGCGCCACTTCCCGGACAAACGACGCCGTGGAGAAGTCGATCGAGGCGTGGCGGCTGTGGCAGGCCAGCAGCGGATCGTCGTAAACAAGATCGAAGGAGACCTTGAAGCCGTCGAAAGGCAGCAGCGAGGCCTTCGCGTCGCCTTGACTGACCTCCACCGGCCGGCGGATCCGCAGGAACTTCTTGGCGGCGCGCTGCTCCTCGATCCCTGCCGACTGCAGCAGAAAGACAAACGGCGCGGCACTTCCATCCATGATCGGGACTTCAGCTGCACTCACCTCGACATAGGCATTGTCGATGCCGAGCCCGGCAAACGCTGCCATCAGATGCTCGACCGTCGAGATCCGCACGCCATCCCGTACCAGCGTTGTGGCCAGTGTGGTATCGCCGACGAATTCGGCGCGTGCCGGAATCTCGACGAGTTCATCGAGATCGGAACGCGAGAAAACGATACCCGTGTTCACCGGTGCGGGACGGAGAGAGAGAAAGATCTTCTCTCCCGTGTGGAGCCCGACACCGGTGGCCCGGATGACGTTCTTCAGCGTTCGTTGTCTGATCATCGCGTTAGACGACCCTCCGTGAAGGCGCGCAGCCTAACAAACCGCTGCCCAGGCCACCAATGGAGAGGCCCGTGAAAATTGTTGCATTTCATTACCACCATCAGTCCGCCTGTCGGCGCAGAAAGGCAGGAACATCAAGATAGTCCAGGTCCGACTTCTCCGCCGGGCGCCGATCCGCCTCGACCGCGACCGCCGCCTGTGCCCGACGCCTCATCACCGTGGGCCGATCGTAGTCCACGCCACCATCAGGCGTGGTCGGCTGCTTTGCATTGTCGACTACGACCCGGGGCGGACTGGCACTCCCTCCGAGACCCGTAGCCACTACAGTGACACGCATTTCGTCGGTGAGTTCCGGATCGATCACAGTTCCGACCACCACCGTCGCCGAGTCAGAGGCGAACTGCTCGACCGTCTCGCCCACCTCGGAGAACTCGCCGATGGACAGGTTCGGACCAGCGGTGACGTTGACGAGGATGCCGCGCGCGCCATTGAGATCCACGTCCTCGAGCAGCGGTGACCGGATTGCAGCCTCGGCCGCTTCCCTGGCGCGATGCTCACCGGTGGCACGACCGGTACCCATCATCGCCATGCCCATCTCGGACATGACCGTACGGACATCGGCGAAGTCCACGTTGATCATGCCAGGTCTGATGATGAGATCGGCGATGCCCTGTACAGCTCCGAGCAGTACGTCATTGGCCGCTGCAAACGCATCGAGCATGGAAGTCTTCTGACCGAGCACCGCCAGAAGCTTCTCGTTGGGAATAGTGATCAGGGAATCCACGTGCTGCTGAAGTTCAGCCACACCGCGTTCAGCGATCGGCATGCGGCGCTCGAAGCGGAACGGCTTGGTCACGACCGCGACCGTCAGAATGTTCAGCTCCCGGGCCACTTCGGCGATCACCGGTGCGGCTCCGGTTCCAGTACCACCGCCCATGCCGGCGGTGATGAATACCATGTCCGCGCCTTCGAGCACCTCGGCAATCCGGTCCCGATCCTCCATCGCGGCTTCGCGGCCGATTTCCGGATTGGCACCGGCACCAAGACCTTTGGTCATGTTGCCGCCGAGCTGCAGTATCGTGCGCGCCTGGAGCCCCTTGAGCGCCTGGGCATCCGTGTTGGCGACGATGAATTCTACGCCTTCGACGTTGCGATTGATCATGTGCTGGACGGCATTGCCACCGCCGCCGCCCACTCCAATGACCTTGATCACCGCATTCTGCGGCGTGCTATCTACGAGTTCGAACATGTCACCGTCCTCCACAGACGTTACTTGTTGCTGATCGCCGCTCTGCCAGATGGCAGCTTCGGCGTGATTCGAGGCCGTCCTGCATGTGCAATCCGCCTCGGTTGCCGTCGCCTACGCGACAGGCACGACATCATTGACTCGATGCCGTCTACAGGTTGTTCTTGAACCAGGCTCTCAGCCTGTCCACGAAACTCATTCGGCTGTCCCGCCTGCCGCCGCGAAGGCGCACCTGCTCCTCCTGCATGCGGCCATAGATGAGCAGACCCACGCCGGTCGAGTAGATCGGGTTACGCACGATGTCCATGAGACCGTTGACGTTGCGCGGGACGCCGATGGTCACCGGCTTGTGGAAAATCTCTTCAGCGAGATCGACCACGCCTTCGATCTTCGAAGACCCTCCCGTGAGCACGATGCCGGCGGCGATCAGGTCCTCGTAGCCGCTGCGTCGCAGCTCTGCCTGCACCAGCGTGAACAGCTCGTCATAGCGCGGCTCGACCACTTCGGCGAGCATCTGCCTGGAGAGTGATCGCGGCGGCTTGTCGCCCACACCCGGCACCTTGATGGTCTCGTCTGCGCCTGCGAGCTGAGTCAGCGCGCAGGCGTACTTGATCTTGATTTCCTCCGCATGCGGGGTTGGCGTACGCAGAGCCATGGCGATGTCGTTGGTGACCTGGTCGCCAGCGATCGGAATGACTGCCGTGTGGCGGATCGCACCTTCCGTAAAGATCGCGATGTCGGTGGTGCCACCGCCTATGTCGACGAGACAGACTCCAAGCTCCTTCTCGTCCTCAGTGAGCACTGCGTAGCTCGATGCCAGCTGCTCCAGAATCACGTCGCGCACTTCGAGTCCGCACCGGCGCACACACTTCTCGATGTTCTGAGCTGCGTTCACCGCACACGTGACGAGATGCACCTTCGCCTCCAGGCGAACACCCGACATGCCAAGCGGCTCTTTGACGCCCTCCTGGCTGTCGATGACGTATTCCTGAGGCACGATATGCAGCACCTTCTGATCGGCCGGTATCGCTACTGCCTGCGCGGCATCGATGACCCGGTCCACGTCGGACTGCATCACTTCCTTGTCGCGAATCGCGACTATGCCGTGGGAGTTGAGGCTCCTGATGTGGCTGCCGGCGATGCCGGCGTAAACCGCATCGATCTGGCAGCCGGCCATGAGCTCCGCCTCTTCCACTGCCCGCTGGATGGACTGCACGGTGGATTCGATGTTCACCACCACACCCTTCTTCAGGCCGCGCGATGGGTGCGAACCGAGACCGATCACTTCGATCGTCCCGTCTTCGCCGAGCTCACCGACAATAGCCACGACTTTGGACGTGCCAATGTCCAGACCGACGATGATCTGACTTGCTGTAGTCGCCATCCGGTCAGAACCCCCTTGCCAATTGTCGTGATTCGCTGCTTTGACCGGCCTCGCGCCAGGCCACGGCGATGCCGTTGTCGTACCGCAGATCGATGCGCTCCACCCGCTCGAGCCCTTCGGGGAACTGCTGCCGCAACACCAGATCCAGGCGCTGCAGGCGGGCACTCATATCGCGACTCCCGAACACCATTTCCGGACCATCCTTGATGCGCACCCGGACGCTTCCCTCTGCATCCATCGTCAACGCTTCCATGCGCAGCTCATGAGGGCGCAACACATCGGCAATGCGCTGAAATGTCTGCATGATCTCCTCGGCACTGTCGTCCGGCCCCGTCAGATGCGGCAGCGCATCGGCGCCCACCAGTTCCAGCGGTTCGATGACGCGCCCGCGCGCCGAAAGCAATGCGCCATCGCGCCAGCGCGCGAGCGCCGCTTCGGCCCGGACCTCGACTCGAATGCCGTCCGGCCAGTCACGCCACAAGGCGACGCTGTCCACCCAGGACTCCTCCTCGAGCAGCTCGCGCATGCCGTGCGTGTCTACGCTCAAGACCCCGGCAGGAAGGAACAGCGACAGGATTTCAGTTGCACGCGCCCGCTCGGCCGCGGTCAGCTCACCGTCAATGCGAACCACACCGATAGGCCGATCGAGCGCGAGCCAGCCGCGCCAGCCGAACGCGACGATCAGCACGAGCAGCGTCGCGCCAAGCAGCGTTCTCAGCAGGCCAGGAAACATCACCGCACCTCCTCGCTGGCAGCAACGAGTGCGCGCGCCAGACTGCCGATGTCGCCGGCACCCTGCGTGATCAGGACATCGCCGGGTGCAAGCAACTCCTTCAGCAGAGCCGGCACCTCAGCCACCCGGTCTGTGAACACCGGATCCAGCGAACCGCGCTGACGCAGGCTACGCGCCAGGGCACGTCCGTCTGCCCCTGCGACTGGCGTTTCCCCGGCGGGGTAAACCTCCAGCAGAATGAGAAGATCGACTCCTGCCAGCACCCGGACGAAGTCGTCGTAGAGGTCCCTGGTTCGCGTGTAACGATGCGGCTGGTACACCATGACCACGCGCTGCCCAGGCCAGCAGTCCCGGGCAGTATCGATGACGGCGGCGACTTCCGTGGGATGGTGGCCGTAGTCATCCACCAGCGTGATGGCGCGGCCCTCGACGTCGAGCTCGCGCACTTCGAAGCGACGACCGACCCCGGAATAGCCAGCGAGGCCTGACAGGATCGCGGCATCGTCGATGCCTTCGTCCGTTGCCACGGCAATGGCTGCAAGCGCATTGAGCACGTTGTGTCGCCCAGGCAGAGGCATGCTCACATCGAGGGGCTCCTGCCCTTCCCGCAGCACCCGGAACCGACTGCTGCGGTCGTGCGTCTCCACATTTTCTGCGCGGACCGCGGCATCTTCGGCGAAGCCGTAGGTCATCAGCGGGCGGCTGACTTCCGACAGAACACTGCGCACATGCTCGTCGTCGATGCAGACGACCGCGAGTCCGTAAAAAGGCAGGCGGTGCAGGAAGTCGACGAACGCGCTCTTAAGGCGGGCAAAGTCACCGCCGTAGGTCCCCATGTGATCGGCGTCGATGTTGGTCAGCACGGCGACCATGGGCTGAAGATGCAGGAACGAGGCATCACTCTCGTCCGCCTCAGCGACCAGGTAGCGGCTGTCTCCGAGCCCGGCGTTGGCACCGGCGCTGTTGAGCAGACCGCCGATCACGAAGGTCGGATCCTTACCTGATGCCGCCAGGATCGAGGTGATCAGGCTGGTGGTCGTCGTCTTGCCGTGGGTACCGGCAACCGCGATCCCGTGCCGGTAGCGCATGAGTTCGCCGAGCATCTCCGCTCGGGCAACCACAGGTATCCGCAGCTCACGAGCCGCGACCATTTCCGGGTTGTCCGGTCGAATCGCGCTCGAGACCACCACCACGTCGGCGCCGTGCACGTTCCCGGCCTGCTGGCCGATCATCACCTCTGCGCCGAGTCTCTCGAGCCGCTCTGTGGAGTCGCTGCGCTGCAGATCCGAGCCTGTGACAACGTAACCCTGATTGCGCAGCACCTCCGCGATGCCGCACATGCCTGAGCCACCAATGCCAATGAAATGGATACGGCGGATGCGGCGCATCTCCGGAACCATGTGCAGCGGATGCCCGTTCGTAGCAGCGGTCATGCCAACACCTCCCGCTGCCTGGCGCGCCGCGGATGCTCCGCATGACCGGCATTTTCCCAAGCCACCCTGACCAGCAACGCCACCAGAGCACTGGAAATGATCAGGCTGTTGCCGCCATAACTCACCAGCGGCAGCGTCAGACCCTTGGTAGGAAGCAGACCGGTATTGACTCCAAGACTGATCAGCGTCTGGATGCCGAGCATCAGCGCCGCACCGTAGGCCACCCCGGCCGCCATCGTCGCTCCACGTCGCTGCGCCATGCGTCCATGCCAAAGCCCCCGCAGCGTGACTGCGAGCAGCGCCGCACAGAGCAACAGGGCCCCCAGCACACCGGTCTCTTCTGCGATCACAGCAAAGATGAAGTCCGTGTGCGCCTCCGGCAGATAGAACAGCTTCTGCAAGCCCTCACCCAGCCCGACGCCAAACCACTCACCGCGGCCGAAGGCAATCAACGCCTGGGTGAGCTGATAGCCGCTGCCGAATTGCACGTCCGGCGCCCAGGGATCGAGGAAGGCCTGCAGGCGTGCGGTCCGATAATCGCGCATGCTGATGAGCGCCACGAGACTGCCAAGCGCCACGGCAGTGAGCAGCAGCAGGTGCAGCACCCGGGCGCCGGAGAGGAACAGCAGGGCCACGGCGGCCGCCATGATCACGACCACCGAACCGAGATCCGGCTGCGCCAACAGCAGGACAGAGGGGATGGACAGCCATGCCAACGGACGCAGGAGCCCCATGAGCCGGGTCGTGATGATGTCCTGATGCCGCGCCACGTACCCTGCGAGATAAATCACGAGCAGAAATCTCACCGGTTCCGAAGGTTGCAGGGAGATGGGTCCGACGGCGATCCAGCGCAGACTGCCGTTCACTTCCCGTCCCAAACCAGGGACGAGGACCAGCGCCAGCAACGCAACCGCAAGCACGAGACAGGCCCGGTCCAAGTGCGCCCAGGAAGCGATGGACACCGACACCACGCCCAGAAAGACAGCCGCTGCCAGAACAAGATAAACGCCATGGCGCCAGAGGTGATGGAACGCGTCACCGTGGCGGCTGGCTGCCAGCTCCATCGAGGCGCTCGTCACCGCGATGAGTCCCACGGCCAGCAGCGCGAGCCACAGCCAGAGCAGAAGCGTGTCCAGCCGCGACGGGTTCATGCCGCACCCCCGCCGAGCCGCTGCACGGCTGCGACGAAACGCTCACCGCGGTCCGCATAGGACTCGAACATGTCGAAACTGGCGCAGGCCGGCGCCAGCAGCACCGTGTCTCCAGACTCCGCCGCAGCCAGCGCCCGCGCCACCGCAGCATCCATGGTGTCGGCGTGCTCGATCGCGCAGACGCCGTCCAGCGCAGCAGCCAGCAGCGGTGCGTCGGCACCGATCAGAACTGCAGCCTTGACGCAGCGCGAGAAGGGCTCTCGCAGCTGCTGGAAGTCCGCCCCTTTGCCGAGTCCTCCGGCGATCACCACCAGATTCCGCCGCGGTTCCCCGAGCCCCTCGATGGCCGCCCGGCACGCCCCCACATTGGTGGCCTTGGAATCATCGATGAAACGCACGCCGCCGATGCAACCCGCCGGCGTGCACCGGTGAGGCAGCGGACGGAAGGCCCGCACCGCCGGAAACGCATCCTCGGGCTCCACCCCGAACGCTGCCGCCATGGCCAGCGCGAACAGCACGTTCAACTCATTGTGGCGTCCGGCGACCGGGAGATCACTGACGGGAAGCAGAGGGCGCCCCCGTCCCATCAGCCAGCGCCGGTCATCGGCACCGGATTCGATGCCCCAGCCATCCGCCGTGGGTGCAGGTCCGGAATACACCGGCACGCGCAACCCTGAGAAGTCGTCGGGGGGCGCGGTCCACGCATCGTCGCCGCTGAACACCGCCACCTTCGCGCCACGGTAGATGCGGCGTTTGGAGCGGGCGTAGGCCTCCATGGAACCATAGCGGTCCAGGTGATCATCACTGACGTTGAGGATGGCCGCGCATTGCGCCTGCATGGAGTCGACGAGATCGAGCTGGAAGCTCGACAGTTCGAGCACGAAGCCATCTTTCGGCCGCGACGGCAGCAGATCCAGCGCTGGCGTTCCGAGGTTGCCGCCTACTGCCACTTCGCGGTCCGCACCGAGCAGGATGGCACCGAGCAGGCTGGTCACCGTGCTCTTGCCGTTGGTCCCGGTCACGGCAGCGATCGGTGCTGTGGCCTCGCGGGCGAACAGCTCGATGTCGCCCGCAACGTCGATGCCCCTGGCCCGGGCCTCCTGCAGCAGCGGATCCTCGGCCGGAATTCCCGGGCTGACGGCAATCAGGGACGCCTCCAGCGTCATCGCCGCGTCGAAACCGCCGGTGATGACCAACACCTCCGGCAACTCTTTCCGCACGGTGTCGACTTCCGGCGGAGCATCCCGGGTGTCCATGGCGACCAGGCGCCGGCCCTGGGCATGAAGATGCCGCAGACAGGACAGCCCTGTGACGCCTAGCCCGAGGACGGCGCTGAAAGGAGCTTTGGGCGCGGCCGGCGTCATGCTCACCTCAGCTTCAACGTCGACAAGCCTATGAGAACCAGCACCAGCGCGATGATCCAGAAACGGACGATCACCCGCGGCTCGGGCCAGCCCTTCAACTCGAAATGATGATGCAGGGGCGCCATGCGGAAGATGCGGCGACCGGTGAGCCGATAGGACGTCACCTGCATGATCACGGAAACGGTCTCGAGGACGAACAGGCCACCCATGATGAACAAGACGATTTCCTGCCGAATGATCACGGCCACGAGTCCGAGCGCAGCACCGAGGGCCAGTGCACCGACGTCACCCATGAACACCTGCGCGGGGTAGGTGTTGAACCAAAGGAAACCGAGTCCGGCACCGATGATGGCGCCACAGAAGATCGCCATCTCACCCGCGCCCGCCACATAGGGGATCTGCAGGTAAGTGGCGAATTCGACGTGGCCCGACAGATAGGCCATCAACCCGAGGGCACCGGCCACCATCACCGTGGGCATGATCGCCAGGCCGTCGAGACCATCGGTGAGATTCACCGCGTTCGACGTGCCGACAATCACGAAATAGGTGGTGACCAGGTAGAAGATGCCGAGGTCGATGGCCACGGCCTTGAAGAACGGAACGATCAGTTCCGTCTCCACCGGACTTTGCGCGCTGTAGTAGAGCATCAGCGCCACGCCGACGGCGATCACCGATTGCCAGAAGTACTTCCAACGCGCAGGCAGGCCCCGTGGATTCTGCGCTACCACCTTCCGGTAGTCGTCGACCCAGCCAATGGCGCCAAAGGACAGCGTCACCAGTACCGCGAGCCAGACGAAGCGGTTGCCGAGATCGCCCCACAGCAACAGACCGGAAACGATGGCGATGATGATGAGGGCACCGCCCATGGTGGGCGTACCAGCCTTGGAAAAGTGGGTTTCCGGGCCGTCGTCGCGCACCGCCTGACCGATCTGACGCACCGTGAGCTGCCTGATCATGTAGGGACCGACGAGCAGCGAAATCAGCAGAGCGGTGAGCACTGCGAGGATGGTTCTGAACGTCAGGAACTGAAACACACCAAATCCGGTGTGCACCGCCATCAGCATTTCTGTGACCCACAGCAGCATGTGCGGCGCCCCCCCTAGACCCGGGCGTTGCCGACACCGGAGGGCGCGGGCGCACTCCGGGTCAGCTCCGCCACCGTGTCGAGGTCGCTGTAGGCCACGCGACCTGCAGGACCGTCCTGATAATCCTCGTGTCCTTTGCCTGCCACGAGAATCACGTCGCCCGCGTGCGCCTGGGCCAGTGCGAGTTCTATCGCCCGACGCCTGTCACGCTCCACCGCCACCTGCGAGCCCGCAGGTATACCTGCCAGTACATCGCGGACAATGGCGTCACCGTCTTCATGGCGCGGGTTATCGTCGGTGATCACCACGAAGTCGGCCGCGGCCTGCGCGACACGACCCATCTCCGGCCGCTTGCCTGGATCACGCTCGCCGCCGCAGCCGAACACACAGAGCACCCGGCCCTCGAAATGCTCGCGCAGGGCTCCGAGTGCCTTCGCCAGCGCATCGGGCGTATGGGCGTAGTCCACCACCAGCGTCATACCGTCAGGATGACCGAACGGCTGCATGCGACCGGTCACAGGCGTAACGTCGGCCACGGCAAGCACGTCGGAAAACGCCAGGCCGAGACCGCACAGCAGCGTCATGCATCCGAGCAGGTTGGAAAGGGCGAAGTCACCGAGCAGGTGCGTCCGGAATCCTCCGCGGCCCCAGGGCGACGCCACCGCGGCGCGGACCCCATCCGCATCGGGCTCGAACGCTTCCAGATGGACCGCTGCCCGACGATCTCTGAGGGAAAAGTCGAATACATCCAATGCTGCCGGAACGTGATCCATCAGTGCGGTTCCGAACGCGTCGTCCCGGTTGAGCACCGCCACGTCCAGCCCCGGCATCAGGAACAGTCGACGTTTGCTCTCGCCGTAGGCCGCCATGCTGCCGTGATAATCGAGATGATCGCGAGTGAGGTTGGTGAACAGCGCGCCAGAGAACGTGATGCCGGCCACCCGATCCTGATCCAGCGCATGGGAAGACACTTCCATGGCGACCCACGCCGCGCCTGCGTCCCGCATCCACGCCAGGCTCCGCTGCAGGCTTACGGCATCTGCCGTCGTCAGACCGGTGCCCCGCAGCCGCCCGGGGAAGCCGTTGCCGAGGGTGCCGCAGAGCCCCGCCTGAGCACCAAGCTTTCCCAGCATTTCCGCAAGATGATGCGTGCATGACGTCTTGCCGTTCGTTCCGGTAACGCCGAGTACCCGCATGGCCCGCGAAGGATTGTCGTAGTAGGCGGCCGCCAGCACGCCCGCTGCCGTCCCGAGTTCGTCGATGCCGAGGATCGCAGCGTCAGCGGCTGCCTCCCGGTCTGCTGTCTGCACCGGTCCATCCACGCAGATGACGGCCGCGCCCCGCGCCGCCGCCTCAGCAATAAACGCCCTGCCGTCGTACTGCGCGCCACGCATGGCGAGAAACATCTCGCCCGGACGCACTTTCCGGCTGTCCAGCGTCATGCCGTTGATGTGACGCTGCAGAAGATCGGGGCCATCGGAACCAGGCGCCGGCACGATGCGCGTGGCTTCCAGCAGAGTCATGAGACCGCGGCTCAGCGCATTCACTGGCCACCTCCCGCCCGGGCTTGGATCAGGGGCGTGACGTCCGGTGGCTCGCTGAGCAGGCGCAACGCTCCGGCGACGACGCGACCGAAAACAGGCGCCGCTACCGCACCACCACCGGTGTGTTCGCCTTTGGGTTCGTTGATCACCACCACCGTGGCCACGCGGGGATTCACCACCGGCGCATAGCCGGCAAAGAAGGCAAGGTGCCGTCGACTGTCGTAGCCCCCCGGCCCCACCTTCCGGACCGTTCCGGTCTTGCCGGCAACGGGGTAGCCAGCGATCCGGGCGCGGGTCGCCGTGCCTTCGTCGCGGACCACGCCCTCGAGCATGTAGCTGATCTCGGCGGCGAGTGCCGCATCGAGCACCCGCGTTCCTGTCTCCGGCGCATCGAGGCGCAGCAGGGACGGTGCCCGAAGCACGCCGCGATTGGCGAACACCGAATAGGCCTGAGCCAGCTGCAACGGCGTCACCGCTATGCCATAGCCGAACGCGAACGTCACCCGATCGATCAGCGGCCAGCGGGCACCCTCGGGCAATACACCCGAGGTCTCGCCGGGAAATCCGATACCCGTGATCTGCCCGAACCCAAAGCGCCCGAAGGCGTCCCGCA
>SKUB01000230.1 GCA_007122315.1 Pseudomonadales bacterium
GCGGAACGCCTCGTGGACATCATCGGCAGCGCCGTGCCGGAAGCCGAGGACCTCGATCTGCGGGACTTCAAGAAGCAGCTCTTCCTCGCCATTCTCGAGGCGGAGCGAGCGCATTTGACCGGAATCGAGGATCTCATCGACGAACTCGAGGCTGAGGCACGAGCCCTGTAGACCGACACCATGCCTCGCGATGCGGGCGCGAATTGATGTAATGTTTAGCATTAGATGTCAAGCGCAAGTTATTGAATTATAGCGCTCAGTATCCAAAATGCCCGCAAGCTCGAAAGCACCTGAACACGTTGTTGTTCGCGCTGAGATGGACGCCGGGTTCAGAAATCGAAGTGACAGGCCACCATATGGGGCGTCGAGCCCTTGCGGGCGGTTTCACGCAGCAGCGGTCGCTCGTTGCGGCAGCGTGCTTCCGCATGGGGGCAGCGGGTGTGAAACGGACAGCCGGAAGGTGGATCGATGGGAGACGGGACATCACCGCTCAGGATCGTGCGGGTGCTGCGGCGGGTCGGATCCGGAACCGGAATCGCGGTGATCAGGGCCTGGGTGTAGGGATGTCGCGGCCGCGCCATCAGGCCATCGGCATCGGCGTACTCCATGATGCGGCCGAGGTACATCACCGCGATGCTGTCGGAGACGTGGCGCACCACTGCGAGATCGTGGGCGATGAACAGATAGGCGAGGCCGAGTTCGGCCTGCAGGTCCAGGAACAGATTGAGAATCTGGCTCTGGATCGAGACGTCCAGCGCCGAGACCGGCTCGTCGCACACCAGCAGCTTGGGGCCGAGCGCAATGGCGCGGGCAATGCTGATGCGCTGGCGCTGGCCGCCGGAAAACTCGAACGGAAACTTCTCGGCGGCGGAGGCCGGCAGACCGACCAGGTCCAGCAGCTCACGGACCCGGGCGGCCCGTTCGGCTGCCGTACCGACGCCGTGAATGGACAGCGGTTCCTCGATCAGGTTGCCGACGGTGTGCCGACTGTTGAGCGATTCCGCCGGGTCCTGGAACACCATCTGCAGCTCGCGCCGCAGCGGCTTGAGCCGACGCCGCGACAGGCCCGCGATGTCCTGGCCCTCGAACAGAATGGAGCCCGAGGTGGGTTCCAGCAGCCGCACTACGGTCTTGCCCAGGGTGGACTTGCCGCAGCCGGACTCGCCGACCAGCCCCAGGGTCTCGCCGCGCTGCACGGTCAGCGAGACGCCATCCACGGCCCGGTTGGTGCCTGTGGCGCGCAGCAGGACGCCGCCGCGAACCGGGAAGTGGGTTGCGAGATCGCGCAGTTCCAGCAGCGGCGTGCTCATGTGCGGACCTCGCCGGCGATGCGCTGCCAATGGTGGCAGGCCACCAGATGACCGTCGCCGGCACGGCTGAGCGGCGGCTGTTCGCGACGACAGCGGTCGTCGGCATGGGGGCAGCGGTTGTTGAAGCGGCAACCGTCGGGAAGATCCTTGAGCGTCGGCACCATGCCGGCGATGGTGGGCAGCCGCGATTTGCGCGGCGTTTCGAGATGGGGAATGGAGTCGAGCAGGCCGCGGGTGTAGGGATGTCGCGGCCGGGCGAACAGTTCCGCCACCGACGCCTGCTCGGCGACGCGTCCGGCATACATCACCACCACGTCGTCGCACTGCTCGGCGATCACCCCGAGATCATGGGTGATGAGCATGACGCCCATGCCCGTCTCGCTCCGGAGTTTCGCGATCAGCTCGAGAATCTGCGCCTGAACGGTGACGTCGAGCGCCGTCGTGGGCTCGTCGGCGATGAGCAGGGCCGGATCGCAGGCCAGCGCGATGGCGATCATCACGCGCTGCCGCATGCCGCCGGAGAGCTGATGGGGATACTCCGACAGCCGCACCTCGGGTGCGGGGATCCCCACCCGCTCGAGCATGTCCACCGCACGTTCGAGTGCGGCGCGGCGTTCGATGCCCTTGTGCAGGATGAGGGACTCGGCGATCTGCCGCCCGATGCGATGCACGGGATTCAGCGCCGTCATGGGTTCCTGGAAGATCATGCCGATGCGACCGCCGCGGATGCGGTGCAGCGTGGACTGATCGGCGCTGACGAGGTCCGTGCCCTCGAAGTGGATCGTCCCTGCGAGGATCTGTCCCATGGGCTGGGGCAGCAGTCGCATGATGGACAGGGCGGTGACGCTCTTGCCGCACCCGGATTCGCCGACGATCCCGAGGGTGCGTCCGCGCTCCAGGCTGAAGTCGACCCGATCCACCGCACGCACGCGGCCACCCTCGGTATCGAAGGCGGTGACGAGTCCGCGGACCTCCAGCAGCGCTTGCTGCGACACGGGCGGAATCACTCCGGCCGATGGCGGTCGTAGACCTCGATGATCGGCTCGAAGCGCTCTCTGGAGCGACGTGCCGCAAGCACCTGCTCACGCTTGCCGGGTTCGATCCAGCCGAGCCAGTACTCCAGTGGATCACGGGAGATGCGAACGTCGAAGTGATCGGGCCAGCGGGCCCAGCGCCAGGCGGCCGCGCGGTAGAACGGCATTACGAATCCGGGCACGAAGGAGGCGTCCTCATGGAGGATCTCTTCCATCTGAAAGGCCAGTTCGCGCATCTCCTCGGCGCTCTCCGATGCCCGGTAGCGCTCGATGAGCGCGTCGAGTTCCCGGTTGGCGATGAGCAGGAGGTTGTTGGTCTGCGCCTTGGGGCGCCGTTCGGGATTCGGTGAGCCGTCGGGCAGGAAGGGACGATCGTAGGCGTTGACCGAGTGATAGGTTTCCCAATAACGGGGAAACATCTCTGGGCCGACGTTGAACGCTACGAACTGGATGTCGTGCTGCTTCTCCTGGACTTTTTTCCACGCGGCCGTGCCATCGAGAACCTCGACCCGGAACAGCAGCCCGGCCTGAAGGGCCTCCCGCTGCATGATGGTGAGGATGTCCTGCAGGTTCTCGTAGCCGGTAGTCAGCGTGAACGCAAGGCGCTGGCCACGATCATTGACGAGAACACCCTCATTGTCCCGTTCGGTGAAGCCGGCACGGGCAAAGGCTTCCAGCGCTTTGTCGACATCGAATTCGCGGGCGCGGAGGTCGGGATGGGTGAACTCACCGTAGCCGTCGGCCGTGGTGCGCATGCGCGTGTAATCGCCGCGGAAGTACTCGCGCAGGACCCGCTCCCAGTTGCTGGCGTAGTGAATACCCTCGCGGATGTCACGGTTGTCCAGCAGCGGCCGCGAGGAATTGATCCAGAAGCCGTAGGTGGGCCGCGGCCGTTCGTTGTAGAACGTGTACTTGCCGATCAGGCCTCTCGCCACTAGATCGTCGTCATCGGGCAGACGGTCGTAGTAGTAGTCGGGCAGATTGAGGCCGAAACCATCGAGTTCTCCGGCGCGAAAGGACTCGAAACGCTTCGCGGTGTCGCGAACGACACTGAAATGCACGCGATCGTAGTTGAAGCGATAGCGCCAGAACGGCAGGTCCTTCGCCCACCAGTCCGGATTGCGAGTCAGCGCGATCGTCCGTCCCCGACGGACGTCCTCATCGCGGACCACGTAGGCACCGCTGGTGGGAACGAAGCGCCACTGGTAGCGGTCGATGAAATCGGGGCCGAAGTCATCGAAGAAATGCGCCGGCAAGGGCTCGAGGCCGAGTACCCGGCCGAGCATGTTCGGCTTGGCTTCCGGGACCGTCACCGAGAACGTCAGGTCATCGTAGCGAACGGCGCGGACGTAATTGCGGCTGTAGAAGTTGTTGTACCAGGGCTCGTTGATCCACTCGCTCTGGAAGAAATAGAACATGAACATGAGATCGTCAGCAGTGATGCGCTCGCCGTCGGACCAACGTGCTGCCGGATTGATGCGCACGTAGACGGTGCGATTGTCTTTGTCTTCCGCCCAGGCCTCGGCAATGCCGGGGAAGTAACGGAAGTTGCCGTCGACGATGGAGATATCTTCGGGGTGACGCTGGCCGAAGCCCATGACCACGTCATCGAGGATGAAGGGCCGGAAGGAGCTGTTGGCGTCGGGACCCACCCGGCGCAGGGTGCGCGGATAATCCTGTACCGCGGTGTACCAGGTACCGCCTTTCTTCGCGTCCGGGGATGCGAACTCGGGCAGGTCCGAGCCGTCCTCCCAGACCAGATCGGTGGGCAGATCGTCCGGCGTCGCGAACACGAAAAACGGTTCGAGCTCGCCGGCCTCGGCCATGGCATCGATTTCGTCCTGGGTCACGTCGCCGCGCTCGAAGGCCTCCCGGAGATCCGGCGGCAGACTGGGCTGGGTGGCGTAGTGCCGCTCCATGGCCGCGCGGGCTTGTGCGCGTCGTTCTTCGAGCGCACCACTGTCCAGGGCGTCCCTGTCGCCGCTGCCGCATCCGACCAGCAACAGCGCCATGAAGGGAAGCAGTAAGGCGGGTCTCGAAAGCATGGACATGAGGATCCTCGTTACTTGTAGAGGGTGAACTGGCGCGGGTCGAAGGCTTCCCGGACTGCTTCGCCGATGAACGTCACCAGCAGCAGGATCACCACCAGCGCGGCAAAGGCGGACGTGACGATCCAGGGCGCGGTGGTGAGGTTGGCCGTTCCCTGCTTGAGCATTTCGCCGATGCTAGGGGTCGGTGGCGGTAAGCCGAAGCCCAGGAAATCCAGAGCGGTGATCGCAGTGATGGCACCGACCACCGTGAAGGGCACGAAGGTCACCATGGTCGCCACGGTATTGGGCAGAATGTGGCGGAAGATGATGCGTGAGGTGCCCGCCCCGAGTACCTGCGCAGCCGCCGCATAATCCCGGGACTTTTCCTTGTAGGTGGCGGTGCGCATGTAATACGTCAGGCCCGTCCACGAGAACAGTACCATGATGGCCAGCAGGATACCGATGCGCGCGCCGACGCTGAAGGTGGCGGGAATCACCGAGAAGATGATGATCACCATGTACAGAAACGGCACGTTGGACCAGATCTCGATCACGCGCTGAAAGAGAAGATCGAACAGCCCCCCGAAGTAGCCCATGGCGCAGCCGATGGCCACCCCGATCAGATAGGTCAGCGCGGTGAATGCCAGCGCGAACAGCATGGCGGTGCGGAACCCATAGACCAGCCGGGCGAGGATGTCACGGCCGGTGGTGTCCGTGCCCAGGTAGTGGCCGCGCTCGAAGTTCGGTGCTTCGGCACGCAGGATGCCGCCGACCGCATCGTTGTAGTACGGGCCCCAGGGAATCAACGGCATGATCACCCGGTCGCCGGTACCGGCGGCATCGAAGTGTTCTTTCAGCCGTCGGTAGTCCACCGGCCGGCGGCCGTCGGTGCCCTCCAGCCCGTACACCGAGCCGAGCTCCACCGGTCCGTAGGTGGGAAAACTCCACTCGCCCTGGTATCGGACGGCCAGGGCGCGATCGTTGATGATCAGCTCCGACACTGCGGACAGGCCCAGCAACCCGATCAGGATCAGGAAGGAGAAGTAGCCCCGGCGGATCTCGCGGAACCGCTTCAACTTGCGCAGGGTGAGTGGATTCAGCCGCATGTCAGGTGAACCGGATCCGGGGATCGACCAGGGCCACCAGCAGGTCGGAGAGTATGTTGCCGATCAGCAGCAGCAGGCTGGCCAGAAGCACCACACCCATGACCACAGGGTAGTCGCGATCGAAGATGGAATTCAGGCCCAGCAGGCCGAAGCCGTCGATGTCGAATATGGTCTCGATGAGGAAGGAGCCGCTCACCAGCAGCGTGATGTTCTGGCCGAACGTGGTGGCGATGGGAATCAGGGAGTTGCGCAGTGCATGGCCGTAGACGGCACCCTCGAAGGAGACGCCCTTGGCCAGCGCGGTGCGTACGTAGTCTGCCGCCAGGTTGTCCATCAGGTTGTTCTTCATCAGCAGCGTGGTGACGGCGAAGCTGCCCACCAGGTAACAGATCAGCGGCAGCGTGGCGTGGTGCAGCAGGTCCTTGGTCTTGCCCCAGAAGGACAGTTCGTCGAAGTGCAGGCTGGTGAAGCCGCCCATGGGAAACCACTGCACTTCTGCGGCGAAGAACAGCAGCAGCAGGGCGCCGAGGACATAGCCGGGCACGGCATAGCCCGTGAAAATGATGATCGAGGTCACATTGTCGATGAACGTCCGGTGCCTGATCGCCTTCACGACGCCGAGCGGTATACAGACCAGATAGGTGATGACGAGACTGGTGAGACCGAAGAACAGGGACACAGGGAAACGTTCCCGGATCACGTCCCAGACCGGCTGATGATAGCGATAGGACTGGCCGAGATCGCCACGCACGACCTTGCCGAGCCAGTCCACGTAGCTCAGGTACCAGGGCTTGTCGAAGCCGTAGTACTCGGCCAACTGCTGAATCTGCGATTCGGAGAGCGCCATGCCCTCACCGGCGGCGGGGGCGGCGCCGGAGGCCAGCGCGGACTGCTGGGCCTCCATCAGCGCCCGCTCCAGCGGCCCGCCCGGAACGAGACGGGTCACCGCGAACACCAGCAGGGTGATGCCGATCAGCGTGGGGATGACCAGCAGTAACCGACGAAAGAAGTAATCGCGCATCCGGATCCGGCCGCGGGAGCGACCGGATGTCGCTCGTGGAACACGGGCGCTATTTGATCACACGCCTCGGATGTGGGCAAAACCTACCGTCATTTGAGCTACAGGGTGAGTTTCCGCAGGTTGGGGTCGGTCAGCGAGCGGTCGTGCAGGCGGGTGAAGACATCCCCGAACTGGCGTGTGAGGGGAGCGTCATGGCGATTGGCAAAGCCGCGTTCGGTGTCGTATTGAGGCTGAACTACGAGCCCGGTACGGTCAGCGAGGACGAAATTCTCCGATCGATCCCGCATGTCCGGATGCACAACCCGGATCGTGATGGAGCTGGGCAGGCGGCGCGACAGCTCCAGTAGCCGATGACCGTCGCGGACCATGCGGGTGATGTCGTTGACGAGGATGCGTACGTTGGCCTGCTCGTTGCGGCGGGCGAACAGCGACAGCGCTTCGCTCAAGGCGGTGCTGTCGAACAGATCCGGATCGAGGTCCTGGGCGAAGATGAGCACCTCACGGCGCGCATGCTCGCACAGATCCAGAACGGCGGCGGCGATGGCCGGCTTACCTTCGAGCATGCGGACTTCGTCGTCGCAGTCAGCGAGCGCGGGATGCTCGTAGGGCAGCCGTTCGGATTCCGCCTTGATCACTTCCTTCGGGGCATCGGGCTGGGGGTCGAAGGGGATGCCCAGAGTCATTTCCATCTCCACATGGGGAATGCCAGCCTCTTCGAACGTCTCGCCCCGGGGCTCGAATCCCGCCTTGCGGTAGAACTCCAGCGCGTGGGTCTGGGCGTGCAGAAACACGCTGTAGCGGCCCTCTTTCCGGGCAATGTCGATGGCGGCGTCGAGCAGGGCGCGGCCGATGCCGAATCCGCGCCGCTCGGCCAGGACTGCCATGCGTCCGATCTGCCCACTCGACAGCAGTCGCGCCGTGCCGATGGCTTCACCGCGATGGTCTTCCGCGAGCAGGTGAATCGCGTCCGCATCGGCAGCGTCCCACTCGAGTTCCCGTGGCACGTTCTGTTCCTCGATGAACACGCGCTCTCGAACGCGGCGCAGGACATCACGATCCACATTCCAGTCGGCCCTGCGGACTGCCACGCCGGTGGTCATGCTCCTTCCTCCCCGGGATCGACCAGATACAGCCAGCCTGCATTGTACAACTCGGCTGCGAGGGCGTAGTCGGCAGCTGTGTCGAGTTCCCCGGAACCGATCACGCTGCCATCCACGAGCTGCCCGAGGGCTCGATCTGAGGCGCCGTCGGTGGGAAAGGCCTGGCCGCCGACGAACAGGGATCGAATCTGACCGTCGTCGTGGCGCAGCAGGCGGGCGCCGGGGCTGCGTTCGAGCAGGGCCCCCGCGGCCAGCCTCGCCGCGAGTGCTTCTGCAGCCATCGGTTCCGGCAGCTCCGGCCCAGCATCGCGCCCGGGCTGAGTGAGGGCGCAGCCAAGCCAGTGGGTGAAGCGCGTCGGGTCGGCGTCGTCCAGGTTCCGGAGCAGCGCGTCGCGGAGCGCCCGTCGCGCCAGCTCGATGGTTTCGGGGGCAAGGGTTCCCGGATCCGCGGGCAACGGCGGATCGAGTTCCAGCGGCAGCTCGCCAGAAGGCTCCATGCAGGCATGGGTCCAGGCTGCGAGCAGATCGGATGTGGACGGGGCGCGCAGGCCAAGGGACAACGTCAGACAGGGTGTTTCCGCAATGCCGTGATGCACCAGTCCCGGGGGCACATAGAGCACGTCGCCCGGCTCACAGTGGACCACGTGGGCAGGATCGAAATTGCTCACCAGATCGAGGCCTTCGTCGCTGGTGCGATCGTATCGAGGTCCATCGCAACGGTCCCCGAGTTCCCATCGACGTCGGCCCTGGGCCTGGATCAGGAAAACGTCGTAGTGATCGAAGTGGGGACCCACGGACCCGCCGGGTGCGGCAAAACTGACCATGACGTCGTCTAAGCGCCAGTCGGGAACGAAGCGCAGCAAACGCAGCAGCGGCTCGAATCCCGGCAGGGCCAGGTCGACGCCGTTGACCAGCAGCGTCCAGTCGGCGTCGCCCAGCGCTGCGAAGCGTTGCGGATCGAAGGGGCCCGTTTCCTGATGGAAGTGCTGCCCCTTGGTGAACACGATGCGGGCGTCGGCATCCTCTTCGCAGGCGAGACCGGCAAGTTCGTCGCCATCGAGCAGGTCGGGCAGGTCGGGGTCGTCGGCGAGCGCACCAGGAAGCAGCAGCCAGCGCTGGCGCCAGTAATGTTGCAGAAAGCGATCGAGCCGTTGCGTCGCAGCCAGCTCCGGTGCTTCCGGGAAGGCCCGGGCCAGGAGCAGGGTGGTCGGATCGGGACGGGTCACGACGCCTCGGCGTCGATGGGCGGCAGCTCTCGGGCGAGTTCCACGGCCAGCCCCAGGTAGGTTTTGGGTGTCATTGCTGCGAGCCGGCTGCGGGCCGCGTCCGACAGCGGCAGTTCCTCGAGCAGGACCTGCATGGACGCCTGATCCAGACGGCGACCGCGGGTGAGCGCCTTGAGCTTCTCGTAGGGCTCGGACACGCCTTCCCGCCGCATGATGGTCTGGATCGCCTCCGCCAGTACTTCCCAGCTCTCGTCCAGATCGGCCGCGAGTCTGGCCGGGTCGAGTTCCAGCTTGCCGATGCCGCGCAGGGTCGCTTCCAGCGCGATCAGCACGTGGGCGGCACCGACGCCGAGGTTGCGCAGCACCGTCGAGTCGGACAGGTCCCGCTGCCAGCGGGACACCGGCAGTTTCTCGGCGAGATGGGCGAGCACGGCATTGGCCAGACCGAGGTTGCCCTCGGAGTTCTCGAAGTCGATGGGGTTGACCTTGTGCGGCATCACCGAGGAACCGGTCTCGGTGGCGACGGCGCGCTGGCGGAAGTAGCCGAGTGAAATGTAGCCCCAGATGTCCCGATTGAAGTCCAGCAGCACCTGATCGAAACGCATCAGCGCATGACAGTACTCGGCAATTCCGTCGTGCGGTTCGATCTGCGTGGTGTAGGGATTGAACGCCAATCCCAGGCTTTCGAGCACCTCCCGGGCCAGGGCCGGCCAGTGGAGGTCCGGGCAGGCCGCAACGTGGGCGTTGTAGTTGCCCACCGCACCGTTGAGCTTGGCCGGCAGGGGGACCCGGGCGAAGTCGTCGCGTCGTGCCTTCAGGCGATGGACGAAATTGCCGAGCTCCTTGCCCATGGTGGTTGGCGAGGCCACCTGCCCGTGGGTCCGCGACAGCATGGGCGCGTCCGCCAGGGCGTGGGCGAGCTGCGTCAGTTGCGCACAGACCCGGTCCATGGCCGGCAACAGGACCTGTTCCCGGCCGGCCTTGAGCATCAGGGCGTGAGCGACGTTGTTGATGTCCTCCGAGGTGCAGGCGAAGTGTACGAACTCCAGGTGACCCTCGAGTTCCGGATGTTCGCCGAGGCGCTCCTTGAGGAAGTACTCGACCGCCTTGACGTCGTGGTTGGTGGTGCGCTCGAAAGCCTTGATGCGCTGTGCCGCGGCCTCATCGAAACTCTCGACGATGGCGTCGAGGTGGGCGTTCGCGGCAGCGCTGAGCGGCGGCAGTTCCGGCAGTTCCGGAGCTGCGGCCAGGGCCTGGAACCAGCGCACTTCGGTGAGCACGCGGAAACGCAGCAGGCCGAACTCGCTGAAGATCGGGCGCAGCGGCGCGGTCTTGCTGCCGTAGCGGCCGTCGATGGGGGAGATGGCGGTGAGGCTCGACAGGTCCATGGTGCTCTCCAGGTTGGGCCTCAGGTTGCGGACAACCGATCGATGAGTTCGCTGGCCGCCGCCTGTACCGGTCGCCGACTCCATATCAGCCGCCAGCGGCGGCCGCCAACCTGATGCCAAAGCAGCGCTGCGCGAACGCCGCCTAGCAGCAGGGCGCGAATGCGTTCCGCGTTCCGCTCCTCCTGCAGCGCCTGGGCGTTGCCCACCACCTGGATCCGCTGGGGCAGGGTGGACAGCGTGTCCTGATAGGCACTGGCCAGGGCAGCGACGATGGTTTCATGGCCGATGTCGAAGTGATTGAGCTGCTCGCGGATGCGGACCATGCGCGACTCGAGTTCCTGCTGCAGTGCCGTTCTGGCGGCGAAGCGACGTTCGACATGCACGATGTTGAGGGCGTAGCGAAGCACCTCGGCGTGACTGCGCTGGCGATCGCTGGCGAGCGCATCCCGCAGCAGCAGCAGCCCGAGCCGGACGCCGCCGAGGCCACCGAACACCTCAGGTACCGTCTCCGGACTCTCCACGAAAAGACTGCTGAGGGTGGCGCGGAAGGCCTGCTCGTCCAGGCTGCGGCCGTGGGCTACGTCTGCCACCAGGGCACCGGCCTGGAAGACGCCTGCCAGCGCCACGGCTCGATCGTTGGCGGTGTAGCTCAAGCGACACTCCGAAGCGGTTGCCCGCCTGCGTGGCGACCACGATCCTGGATGACGGCACCGCCGAGGCACACGTCGCCGGCGTAGAAGCACACGGATTGGCCCGGCGTGATGGCACGCTGTGGAACATCGAATGTGACCAGCAAGGCACCGTCCGCCCGCCGCGACAGGGTGCAGGCCTGATCGGCCTGGCGATAGCGGATGCGGGCGCTTCCCCGCCAGGGCAGTTCAGGTGCCACACCCACCCAGGATGGTTGTTCACACACCAGCCACTGGTGATGCAGCGCAGGATGATCGGCGCCCTGAGCGACGATGAGCACGTTGCGGGACAGATCCTTGTCGGCCACGTACCAGGGCGCTTCGTCGGCGCCGCGGATGCCACCGATGCCCAGACCCTGACGCTGACCCTGGGTGTAGTACGCGAGGCCATGATGCTCGCCGAGGGTCACGCCCTCGACGCTGACGATGGGGCCCGGACTGCTGTGGATGTAGCGCGCCAGGAAGTCACTGAAGCGCCGTTCGCCGATGAAGCAGATGCCGGTGGAATCCTTCTTCGCGTGGTTGTGGAATCCGGCCCGGGACGCGATGTCCCGGACTTCGTCCTTGCGCAGTTCGCCGACGGGAAACATGGCCTTGCCGAGTTCTGTACCGGGCACCGCGTGCAGGAAGTAGCTCTGGTCCTTGTTCGGATCGAGGCCGCGCAGCAGCTCGACCCGGTCACCGCGGTGACGGATGCGCACGTAGTGGCCGGTGGCGATGCGGTCGGCGCCGAGCAGTTCTGCGTACTCGAGGAACACCTTGAACTTGATCTCGCGGTTGCACAGCACGTCCGGATTCGGCGTGCGCCCGGCCCGATACTCCGCCAGGAACGTTTCGAACACGTTGTCCCAGTACTCAGCGGCAAAGTTCGCCGTGTGCAGCGGGATGCCAAGACCCGCGCAGACGCGTTCGGCATCGGCGAGATCGGCCCGGGCGGTGCAATACTCGGTGCCGTCGTCTTCCTCCCAGTTCTTCATGAACAGGCCTTCGACCCGGTAGCCCGCATCGCGCAGCAGCAGGGCGGCCACGGACGAATCCACGCCGCCGGACATGCCGACGATGACGCGGGTGGATGCAGGCGTGTCTTCGGTCGCCATGGGCTCCGGGATTGGTGGGGTCGACGAGGCGCGGTATTGTAGCCACCCCGTCCTATCCCGGCCAGCGACGTGCCGGGTCGATGCAATCGGAATCTCAGATGGCCGACACCCGCGATGCAGCTCCGCTCACCCACCTCGACGACGCCGGTCGTGCACGCATGGTGGATGTGTCCGAAAAGCCCGTCAGCCGCCGGGAAGCGGTGGCCCGGGCCTGCGTCCGCATGGCGCCGGAGACGCTGGCGCGGATCCAGGAAGGCAACGTCGCCAAGGGTGACGTGCTCGCGGTCGCCCGCATCGCCGGGATCCAGGCGGCCAAACGCACCGGCGATCTCATTCCCTTGTGCCATCCGCTGCCGCTGTCGGCTGCGAACGTCAGCTTCCGTGCAGACGAAAAGGCGGGAATCCTTTGGGTTGAGGCCCACTGCGTCATCGACGCCCGCACCGGCGTGGAGATGGAAGCGCTGACGGCAGTGAGCATCGCCGCGCTCACCATCTACGACATGTGCAAGGCTGCGGATCGCGGGATGTCCATCGAGCGCGTCGAGCTGATGGAGAAGCACGGCGGACGCTCCGGCAGCTGGGTGCGGGAGTCGTCATGAGCGAACTGCGACTGCGCTATCTTGCATCGCTGCGGGAACAGCTCGGCACCAGCGACGAGGCCCTCGCGGTTCCTGCGGACGGTTCCACCTTCGAGCACGTGCTCGAGCAGCTCGCGGATCGCCACGGCGCCGCAGCCGTGGCGGCACTCACGGCAGGGAACGTGCGGCTGGCGTTGAATCAGGAACTGGTGGAAGCGGAGGGTCTAATCGTGCACGCGGGGGACGAACTCGCGTTTCTGCCACCGGTGACCGGAGGCTGAATGCGGCTCGACGTGCGCGTTCAGAGCGAGGACTTCGACCTGGGTTATGAGCAGGCCGTGGTCCGTGACGCGGCCGCGGATGCGGGTGGACTGGTGGCGTTCACCGGTTGCGTCCGGGCCCGTGCCAGCGATCAGGACGTGGTGGCGCTGGAACTGGAGCACTATCCGGGCATGACCGAGCGCAGCGTCGAGGCAGTGGCCAGGGAAGCGGGGGCACGCTGGCCGCTGTCGGCCCTGACCGTGATCCACCGGGTGGGACGGCTGGTTCCGGGTGATCAGATCGTGCTGGTGCTGGCCGCCAGCGCCCACCGCCAGGCGGCTTTCGATGCGGCCCGCTTCGTCATGGACTACCTCAAGACCCGCGCCGTGTTCTGGAAGCGCGAGATCTATCCGGACGGCGCCCGTTGGATCGAGTCCCGGGAGGACGATCAGGCGGCCGCCGCGGCCTGGATGCGGCGCGAGCGCTGACCGGCGCGTGCAGCGTCTCAGCCCGCCAGTTCCCCGGTTGCAGGCCGGCCAGGGTCCAGGGACCGATACTCACCCGGACCAGGCGCAGAACCGGATAACCCACCGCTGCGCACATGCGCCGGACCTGCCTGTTGCGACCTTCATCGAGTTCGATCTCGAGCCAGCAGCTGCCGCGCCCGGGACGCGGGCGAGGCGCCGGATCACGCTCCGGCAGATCCGGCGCCGCGATGACCCGGGCCGCCAGCGCCCGGGCCGGCCCGTCCTTGAGCACGACACCGCGGCAGAGCTGCTCCATCGTTGCGGGGTCCGGCTGGCCTTCCACCTGCACCTGATACCGCTTTGCAAATCCGCTGCCGGGTCGGGCAATGCGCGCCTGCAGGGCACCGCTGTCCGTCAGCAGCAGCAGGCCCTCTGAGTCCAGATCGAGGCGGCCCGCGGGATAGACGTCAGCCACGTCAAGCAGTGACTTCAGGGTCGGTCGGCCGTCGGCAGAGGTGAACTGCGACAGTACGCCGTGCGGTTTCCAGAGTCGGATCAGTCTGGCCAAGCGTCCTCCGGTGCCGCGGTGCCGAGCGACGATGGTATACCGCCCGGTTCAGCTTTATCCGGAAGCGAAGTCAGTATCCGGAAGCGACGTCAGCCCCCGGCCATCGAAAAGGGGGCTGGTAGTGCCTATACTGCCCCCGCCGTGGGGGTCTGCGGTTCTCGTCGGGGATGGAACCCACTAGAATCCCCACCTGCTCGCTGGCGACTGGCCCGGTGGCGCCTAGGCGCGGCCATCCGCCGGAAATCCGATGAACCTCCAGACAAAAGCGAATGCCGTGAAAAAATACAAGATCGTCTACACCCTCACTGATGAAGCACCCGCGCTTGCAACGCATTCCTTTCTGCCTTTCGTAAGTACGTTCACGAAAGCCGCCGACGTCGAGGTCGAGCTGGCGGACATTTCGCTTGCGGCGCGCGCCCTGGCTGCATTTCCCGAGGTCCTCGCCGAGGAGCAACGGGTTCCGGACACCCTGGCCGAGCTCGGCGAGCTGACCCAGGACCCGGACGCGAACATCATCAAGTTGCCCAACATCAGCGCCTCCGTTCCCCAGCTCATCGAGACCATCGAGGAGCTGAACCGCCAGGGTTATCCGCTGCCGGCCTATCCCGAAGAGCCGAAGAACGACGAAGAGCGCAAGATCAACCAGCGCTACGCCAGCGTACTCGGCAGCGCCGTGAACCCGGTCCTGCGCGAAGGCAACTCCGACCGCCGCGCACCGGCGTCCGTGAAACGCTTCGCCAAGCAGTACCCCCACTCCATGGGTAAGTGGAGCCAGGCTTCCCAGACTCACGTCGCCCACATGCGCAAGCGCGACTTCTACCACACCGAAGTCTCCACGGTGGTGGAGAAGGCCGGCAAGCTCCGCATCGAGCTCGTTCGTGAAGACGGCAAGGTGCAGGTGCTCAAGGAAGCCGTCCCTGTCAAGGACGGCGAGCTGATCGACGCCGCCTTCATGGACGTGCAGGCGCTGCGCACGTTCCTCGAAGAGGAATTCGAGGGCGCGCGCCGCGCAGGCCTGCTGGCCTCTCTGCACCTGAAGGCGACGATGATGAAGGTCTCCGACCCGATCATCTTCGGCCACGCCGTCGAGGTCTATTACAAACAGGCGTTCGCAAAGCACGCCGACACCTTTGCCGAGCTGGGCATCAAGGCCCGCCTGGGCATGGAGACCGTGCTCGAGAAGGTCAAGGAGGCCACGTTCTCGCTGCGCAACGAGATCGAGGCGGACATTCGTGCCTGCCACGAGTCGCGACCGGGCCTGGCCATGGTCGACTCCGACAAGGGCATCAGCAACCTGCACGTGCCCAGCGACATCATCGTCGACGCATCCATGCCGGCGATGATCCGCGTCGGCGGCAAAATGTGGGCTGCCGACGGCAACCTGCGGGACACCAAGGCGATCATTCCTGACAGCTGCTACGCCACGATCTATCAGGAAGTCATCAATTTCTGCAAACACCACGATGCCTTCGATCCCACCACCATGGGCACCGTGCAGAACATTGGTCTGATGGCCCAGAAGGCGGAGGAGTACGGCTCTCACGACAAGACCTTCGAGATGCCGGCGGCGGGAACCGTGCGCGTGGTGGACGAGGCCGACAACGTGCTGCTCGAACACAGTGATGTCGGTGCCGGAGACATCTGGCGCATGTGCCAGACCAAGGATGCCGCCATCCAGGACTGGGTGCAGCTGGCCGTCAACCGTGCCCGCGCCTCTGGCCTGCAGGCCGTGTTCTGGCTCGACAAGTACCGCGCCCACGATGCTCAGATGATCAGCAAGGTGGAGCGCTACCTGCAGGATCACGACACCAGTGGCCTCGACATCCGCATCATGACCCTGGACACCGCCGTCCGTCACACCATGGAGCGCCTGCGCCACGGCGAGGACACCATCGCGGTGACCGGCAACGTCCTGCGCGACTACCTCACGGATCTGTTCCCCATTCTGGAGCTCGGCACCAGCGCCAAGATGTACTCCATCGTCCCGCTGATGAAGGGCGGCGGCCTCTACGAGACGGGCGCTGGCGGCTCCGCACCGAAGCACGTGCAACAGTTCGAAGCAGAGAATCATCTGCGCTGGGATTCTCTGGGTGAGTTCCTGGCCCTGTGCGTATCCCTGGATGACCTTGCGGCCAAGAGCAACAACCCCCGTGCGCGGGTCCTGTCCAAGGCACTGGATGCCGCCACAGAAAAGCACCTGCTGGAGAACAAGTCGCCCTCGCGCAAGACCGGCGAGATCGACAACCGCGGCAGCCACTACTATCTGGGCATGTACTGGGCCGAGGCATTGGCGGCCCAGGACGAGGATCCGGAACTGCGGGATCGTTTTGCGCCGGTAGCCAAGGCCCTGGCGGAGAACGAAGACAAGATCAACGAGGAGTTGATCGTCATCCAGGGCCAGGCCATGGACATCGGCGGCTACTATCACCCGGATCACAAGAAGGCAGAAGCGGCGATGCGGCCGAGCGCCACGCTCAACGCCATCCTCGCTGGGATCTGAAGTCGGTCGACGGGGCCAGGGAGGGCCCCGGCTGGGGTGAGCGACCTCAGCTGCGAGCGTGGTTCGCAGCTGAGGGCTGTTTTCGTTGCAGCTTCGAGCCTGAATCAGCCCGAACGTGGACCTGCTGCCATGGGCATGGGAGCGCTGTCGCTGCTCCCTCTACCCGGGTTGCCGGTGCCCTCGTCCGTCGCGGTGACGTTGACGGCCTGGCTGCCCTTGTCGCCCTGCTGGTTCTCATAATGGACCGATTGGCCCGCTTTGAGCGTCTTGTAGCCGTCCATCTGGATGGACGAGTAGTGTACGAACAGATCCTCACCACCGCCTTCGGGCAGAATGAAGCCATAGCCCTTGGCGTTGTTGAACCACTTGACGGTTCCGGTTGGCATAACAATCCCTCCCCGGGGTGCAAAACGGTCAGACCCGGACACGGTGCTACGCTTCAGGTTGGTTTAAGGCGCGCCATGTTTGAATTATTCGCGCGCTGCGTCGCACCGACAGCTATACGGGTTTGCCCCCAGACGCACTCTGATTATAGTCATGGCTCCAGTCAAGACATGAACAGAGGATGAAGGGGACTGATTTTTGCGGTCAACACGGGTTGTGGTCTTGAAATCCCGGGCATTGGTATCATGTTGGTGGATGTAGTGAACGTAGCAGGTCAGAACATGGTGGGTTCGGATCGGCGCCTGCCCATTCGTAGTGGCGACGGCGGTGGCCCAGATGAGGACTGGCGCGAGGGCGATGACGGGTTGGCGACGGACGTCGCCAAGCCGAAGCTCAAGCGCCCCCCCATGTACAAGGTTATCGTTCTCAATGACGACTACACTCCCATGGAGTTCGTCGTGCACATTCTGGAACAGATTTTCGGCATGACCCGGGAGAAGGCTACCCAGGTCATGCTGGCGATCCACACGACCGGCAGCGCAGTCTGCGGCATCTATCCGCGGGACATCGCGGAGACCAAATCGGAGCAGGTCAACAGATACGCGCAGGAAAACAACCATCCCCTCATGTCCCAGGTCGAGATCACCGACTGAACCCCCGAAAAGGGACCATGGGCAGTTCGCGTGGAGTACGCAGTCATGCTCAGCAAGGACCTTGAAGTCACCCTCAACCTGGCGTTCAAGGAAGCCCGTAGCAAGCGTCATGAATTCATGACCGTGGAGCACCTTCTGCTCGCCCTGCTGGACAACAGCACGGCGATCCAGGTGCTCAAGGCGGTGGGCTGTGATCTCGACAAGCTGAGGGGGGACCTCGAGGAGTTCATCGATACCACGACGCCGCTGATTCCGGTGGGGGATGCCTCGCGGGAGACCCAGCCGACCCTGGGCTTTCAGCGGGTGCTGCAGCGGGCCGTGTTCCACGTGCAGTCCTCAGGTCGCAAGGAGGTCAC
>SKUB01000289.1 GCA_007122315.1 Pseudomonadales bacterium
AGGTCTCACCCCTCACCAGCCCTGTTGGAGGGGCAAGGTCAGCGCGGCGTCCGCACCACCATGAGCCGGATCTCGGTCATGTCCTCGATGGCGAAGCGGATGCCTTCCCGGCCGAGACCGCTCTCCTTCACGCCGCCGTAGGGCATGTTGTCCACGCGGTAGGACGGCACGTCGCCGATGACCACGCCGCCCACCTCCAGCCGATCCCAGGCCATCTGTGCCTTGTACAGATCGCGGGTGAAGACGCCGGCCTGCAGCCCGAACTGGCTGTCGTTGACCATCTCCAGCGCCTGCTCGAAGTCGCTGAAGCGGAACAGGTTGGCCACCGGTCCGAACGCCTCCTCGCAGTTGACGTCGGCATCGGTGGGCACGTTCTCGAGCAGGGTCGCGTCCAGCATGGCGCCATCGCGATCGCCACCGCACAACAGCGTCGCCCCCGCGGCGACGGCCTGCTGCACCCAGTCGTGCAGGCGCTTCGCCTCCTTCTCGGAGATCATGGGCCCGATGAAGGTCTCGCGCTTCTTCGGGTCACCCTTCTTCAGTTGCTTCGTGGCGGCCACCAGCCGATCGCGGAAATCGTCGTAGATCGCCTCGTGCACCATGATCCGCTGCACGCCGATGCAGCTCTGGCCGGACTGATAGAACGCACCGAAGATGATGCGATCCACCGCATCCTCGAGGTCGGCATCCGCATCCACGATCACCGCTGCGTTGCCACCGAGCTCCAGCACCACCGGCTTCTTCCCGGCCTTCGCCTTCAGCTCCCAGCCGACGCCGGGCGAGCCCGTGAACGACAGCAGCTTCAGGCGTTCGTCCGTGGTGAACAGATCCGCCCCGTCACGCCGGCAGGGCAGGATGGAGAAAGCCCCCTTCGGCAGATCTGTCTCCGCGAGTACTTCGCCGATGATCAACGCACCGATGGGGGTGAGACTCGCCGGCTTGAGCACGAACGGACAGCCCGCCGCCAGCGCCGGCGCCACCTTGTGGGCGGCCAGATTGAGCGGAAAGTTGAACGGGCTGATGAACGAGCAGGGGCCGATGGGCACCCGCTTGAAGTAGCCCCGATAGCCATGGGCCCGCGGCGAGATGTCCAGCGGCAGCACCTCGCCGCCCATGCGCACGCTTTCCTCCGCCGCGATCACGAACGTGTCGATGAGGCGGGTGACCTCACCTTCCGCGTCCTTGATGGGCTTGCCCGCCTCGATGCACAGGCTCATGGCCAGCTCGTCGAAGCGCTCCCGGAAGCGTTTCACGCAGTGCTCGATGACGGCCTTGCGGGCGTAGGCCGGCATTTCGGCCATGGGCCGCGCCGCCTCCACGCTGGCGGCAATGGCGCGGTCGATGTCTGCGGCTGCGGCCATGGCCACCCGGGTGGCCACCTCGCCGGTGTATTTATCGATCACCTCGAGGTCCGCGTTCGGCGCCTCGGGGACATTCGCCAGATAGAACGGATAGCTGTCGTTGAGCATGGGAGGTCTCCTCGCCGCAGCGCTCAGATCAGATCGGGCACTGAATGTTACCGAGGCGCTTGGTGAGCAATGCGTTCTCACGATAGTCGATGGGCACCACCAGCAGGCTCGGACCGGATTCGGTGAACGTGGCTTCCAGCGCGCCGGCGAGATCCCGGCTGCGGGTGACGTGGTGGCCGTTCCAGCCGAACGCATCCGCCAGCTTCATCCAGTCCGGGTTGCCGAAGTCGAGTTCCGTATGCCGCCCGAAGTGGTTGTCCTGCTTCCACTTGATCAGTCCGTAGCCATGATCCTCCCAGACCATGACCGTGAAGTTCAGGTTCAACCGGCGGGCGGTCTCCATCTCCTGCACATTCATCAGGAAGCCGGCATCACCGCAGATCGCGAGGATGCGCCGGTCCGGATGCACCAGCGCGGCGGCCACCGCGCCGGGCAGGGCGAAGCCCATGGAGCAGAAGCCGTTGGGAATGAGGCAGGTGTTCGGTTCGTGGCACTGGTAGTGACGCGCGATCCACATCTTGTGGGCGCCCACGTCGGACAGCAGCACGTCGTTGGGACCCATGACCTGCCGCGCGTCCCAGAGCACCTTCTGGGGCCGGATCAGGCCGTCGGTGTCGTCGTCCTTGTACTGCTCGAGTTCCAGCTTCATGTCGCGCCGGGCCGCGGCTTGATTCGGCAGATCGAACTTCAGCCCGCCCATCTCGTCGACGCGCTCGTTGAGCATCCACAGCGCGTGGGCCAGATCACCCACCACCTCCACCTCCGGATGGTAGTGCTCGTCGATCTCCGCCGGCAGGAAGTCGAGGTGGATGATGCGCTTGTCCTTCTGGTCGTTCCACAGCATCGGGTGGTACTCGACCATGTCGTAGCCGAGGGTGACCACCACGTCCGCGGCATCGATGGCGCAGGACACCACGTCCTTGGCCTGCAGCCCCACCGTGTAGAGGCAGTAGGGTGCGTCCATGTCGACGCAGCCCTTGGCCATGAACGTACTCGCGACGCCGATGCCGGTCTTCTCACAGAAGATCCGGAGCTGCTTGGCCGCCCGCTTGCGGATGGCACCGTTGCCCGCGAGGATCACCGGCCGCTTGGCGTTCTTGATCAGATCGAAGGCCTGATTGACGATCTTGTCCGCCGGCACCGGACGCCGGAACCGGCGCGGAATCATCGGCGTCGCGGAGGTGTCGAGTTCCGCGATGTCCTCGGGCAATTCGATGTGGGTCGCTCCGGGCTTCTCCGTGCGCGCGAGGCGCACCGCCTTGCGCACGATCTCCGGGATGTTGTTCGGGTGGATGACCTGCACCGCCCACTTGGTGACCGGCTCGAACATGTGCACCACGTCCATGACCTGGTGCGACTCCTTGTGCAGCCGCGTCGACGCCCCCTGCCCCGTGAGCACCAGCATCGGCGCGCGGTCCATGTTCGCGTCCGCGACCCCGGTGATCAGATTGGTGGCACCCGGCCCGAGCGTGCCGAGACAGCCTGCCGGCTCGCCGGTGAGGCGGCCGTAGATCTCCGCCATGAACGCTGCACCCTGTTCATGGCGACACAGGACGAAGCGGATCTTGCCTGACTCCTCGAGAGACATCATGAAGTCCGCGTTCTCCTCTCCGGGAACGCCGAAGATGTACTCGATCCCTTCCTCTTCCAGGCACTTCACGAACAGGTCGGACGCCTTCATGGTGCTTATCTCCCAGGGTGTCACGCCGCCCATCCCGGGACAGCGCTGATCAAATGAGCGTGAGGAGCAGGATCACGCCGAGAACGAGCAGGATGACTCCGGCGAGCCAGGCCAGCCGCGGCGCGTGCGTGGTCGGCTCGTGGTCCAGATTCACCGGTGGATCCGGGTTCGGTTCCGTGATGTCTGCGGGATCGTCCTTGGTCTCGTCGCCGACTTCGGTGATGTCCGGATCCTCGCCCGGGCGCAAGGTGGCGTCCGCATGGGAGGCGGTGACATCCTCCGGCACCGCGATCTCACCGCTCAACATGCCTTCCAGCGTGATCGAGCGGATCATCCGGTAGTCTTCCAGCGTGACTTCACCCGCGGCCCAGCTGCGGGCCACTTCGCGGACCTGGGCACTTTCAGGCGCCAGGGTGAGCACATGGCTGCGTGGCCGCCCCTTACCTCCTGAAGGTGAACCCGCCATCCTCAAGCCTCCCGGCACGTCGCGACGATGATGCTCACGTTGTCGCGAGCCCCCCGCTCGAGCGACTTGTCCAGCAAGGCCTCGACGCGCTGCTCCACCGGGTCCGGCGCGAGGAGCATCTCGCACATTTCGTGGCGCTCGAGTTCACGGTAGAGCCCATCGCTGCACAGCAGGTAGATGTCGTCCGGGGCCAGGTCGAACAGGATGCAGTCGAGGTGCAGCTCCGGCTGGCCGCCCACGGCCCGGGTGATGACGCTGGAGTCGGGATGGTCGTCCGCCTCCTCCGGCGTGAGCACACCGCGCTCGACCAGTTCCTCCAGCGGATCGTGATCCCGGGAGATCTGGGTGAAAACGCCGTCGCGCACCCGATAGAGGCGGGAATCGCCCGCCCACATGCACACGCCCACGTTGGCCTGTGCCAGCATGGTCACCACCGTGCAGCCCATGGTCTTGCCGCTGAAATGGGCTTTGGAGTGGCTGCGTATGGCGCGATTGATTTCGATCAGGGCGTCGTCCACGCAGTCGACGAAGGTCGCGAACTCGCCGTCGACGGTCACGTCGGCCAGCGCTTCGGTCACCATGCGGCTGGCGACGTCGCCGGCGGCATGGCCACCCATCCCATCGGCAACCAGCCAGAGACCGACTTCGGGGCGGGCGAGGACCGCATCCTCATTGTGAGGGCGGCGCTTGCCTTCGTGGGTGACGGCGGCAGATTCCCACTGCAATTCAGCCACACCGGCCCCCTGCCACGATGGCGACAGCGATGGCATCCGCTATGGCATCAGCCCGGCATGTGCAGTTCATCGGCTCGACTCCCTTCGGCATCCGCTCGGCACCTCAGGGACAGGTGAAGTGAACCAGATGCTGATTGGTTTCCGTCACGTCCTCTCCCAATCCGATTGCACCACTGCCCCAGATCAGCAGCTCTTCGCGGCGCAGGTAGACATTCTCACCGTCCGCGGTACGAACGAAGGTCCCGTTCGTACTCTGATCCACCACCACGAACTTGCCGCGCCGGGATTCGAACCGGCAATGCACCCGGCTGGCCAGCGGCGCCTGAATGACCATGTCCGACTGGGTCCCGCGACCGAGGGTCACCACCGGCCGGTCATTCGCCCCGATGCGGGTCTCCTCGCCACCGTAACGCAGAACCAGGTAACTGTTCTCCTGCACCTGCCGGGAGGCCGAGGGCATGTTCATGGTGGTGACGTCCTCCGCTTCCCAGAGGATTTCGCAAATCCGCAGCTCCACGGCCTTGCCCTTCACCCGCGTGCGATCGAACTCCCGCGCCATGTCTGCGAGTTCCGGCTCGAGTATGGCAACCGTATCGCCGGTGGTGATGATCTGCGTCGCCTTCGCGATACCGGCCATGCGGGCGGCCACGTTGACGGCATCGCCGAATACATCGCCCTCGTCGAGAATGGCGGGGCCGTGGTGCAGGCCGGCTCGCAGCGCGATCCGCTGTCCGGCATACAGACGCGGCGACTCGTTCTCTTCCTGAATCTCACAGGCAGCACGCACCGCTGCGCTCGCATCGTCGAAGCGCACCATGATCTCGTCACCGATGGTCTTGACCAGGGTGCCGCCATGCTGCTCGACGACCTGAAGCATGAAGGCAATGCACTCGCCGATGACCTGCTGCGCACGTTCGTCGCCGAGCGTTTCGTACAAACGGGTGCTGCCGCAGACATCGGCGAAGAGAACCGAAATGTTGACATTCTCCGCCATCAGTACGTCTGCATCTTCTCTGGGGTATCGGGCAGATTACCTCAGCCATCGCGACGGCGCGAGCGCAACCTCGTCCTGGATTCGCCGCGCTCAAAGCGCCCGGCGCAGGCGCTCCGCAGCCGCTGCAAAACTCTGGGGACGGAACGCTTCGTCGTTTTCCACCGTCGC
>SKUB01000290.1 GCA_007122315.1 Pseudomonadales bacterium
GAACGTGGCGTCCACCCAGGGCCGACCGCAGAACACCCCGTCCTCCCGGGTGATCACATCTGCCGTGCCGTGGACATCTTCGGGAATCAGGCCCGCGGTCAGGTCGCCGCTGCCGACGTCCTCGGCCAGGGCAGCGCGGACGTTGGCGAGGACGGCGGACTCCGAAAGTGCATGCTCGAACATGGTGATGAGGGCTCCGGCAATGCGACAGGTGCGCATCCTGCCCTGCCTGCGGGCAGCATGCTACGCTCCTGCGCCGTGTGGGGCCGTTCGCGGATGAGTGTTGCATGGAGTCGACGGGCGCCAGGGAGCCGTGGGAAGTGGTGTCCCATCGACTGCGCTGCGCGCGGCGCTGCGACTCGCCGAATCAGGACGCCCGCCCGCCCGGCAGCGTCCCGGAACTCGTGGTCGTGCACGGCATCAGTCTGCCGCCCGGACGCTTCGGCACCGGTCTCGTGGACGCGCTGTTCTGCAATGCCATCGATCCCGAGCGCCACCCGGACCTGCAGGAACTCTGCGACCTTCGCGTCTCCGCCCACCTGCTGATCGCGCGGGATGGGAGCGTCACCCAGTACGTGCCGTTCGACCGCCGCGCCTGGCACGCCGGCGTGTCTTCATGGTGCGGCCGGGAGGGGTGCAATGATTTCGCCATCGGCATCGAACTCGAGGGCACTGACGAGACGCCCTACGCCGACGCCCAGTACACGTCCCTCGTCGCAACGATCCAGGCTCTGTTGCGCGCCTATCCCAGTCTCGAAGCGGACGCCGTGGTCGGCCACTGTGACATCGCTCCGGGCCGCAAGACCGATCCCGGCCCGGCATTCGACTGGCGCCGTCTGCGCGCTGCGCTCAGAGCATGATCAGGGCTGCCCTGGGCCTGTTGCTCGCCGTCCTCTGCCTGCCGGCGCAGGCATCCACGCTGGTCGATGGATGGGGCCGCAGCATCGAGGTTCCGGCCGAGAAGCCTGCGCGCATCGCGGCCCTGTCTCCGCATCTGGTGGAGAGTCTCTTTGCGCTGGGCCTCGGCGACCGCGTCGTCGCCACCGTGTCCTTTGCAGACCATCCGCGGGCGGCGCAGGACCTGCCGCGGGTCGGCGATGCCTTCGCCCTGTCCTGGGAAGGGCTGGCCGCAGCGCGGCCGGACTGGATTCTGGTCTGGGGGGCGGCGGTCACGCCGGCCCGGCTGGCGCGTCTGGAAGCCTCCGGGGTACCGGTGTACGTATCGGAACCGCACACGCTGGCCGCAGTGGCCACCGAACTGAAGGTGCTGACGGAGGCGCTCGGGGGTGCGGCCGAAGTTGCCGAGGACTTCCAGCAGCGGCTCGACGCGCTGCCGGGCCCGGTAGCGGCTGACGCCTATCGCGTCCTGCCGCTCATCTCCGTCACACCGCTCATGACCCTGTCGCAGGAGCACTTCGTGGACGATCTGCTGGCGCACTGCGGTGCGACGAATCCGTTTCCCGGCACCGCAGGGCCGGTGGTGCGTCTGTCCACGGAGCGACTGCTTACCGTCGGGCTGGATCTGTTGCTCAACCTGAGCAGTGCGCCGCTGCCGGCCAACCTGCGCCTGCCCGCGGGCACTGTCGTGGCGGACATCGATCCCGATCTCGTCGTGCGTCCTGGACCACGGGTGATCGACGGTGCCGAACAACTTTGCGCGCGCCTCGCGGAGCTCCGCTGATGCGTCTGGGCATCGACCTCGGTGGAACGAAGATCGAAGCCGTCGTGCTGGCTATAGACGGCAGCGAAGTCTTTCGGGAACGCATCGCGGCCCCACGCGGCGATTATGGGCAGACGCTGGAAGCGATTGCCGCTCTGGTCGGCCGCGCAGAAGCGGCCAGCGGTACGCTGACCAGTCTCGGCATCGGCACGCCGGGTTCGGTGATCCCGGAAACCGGCCTGATGAAGAACTGCAACTCTACCTGGATCAACGGCCGGTCTCTGCCGCAGGATCTGGCTGATCGGCTGGGCCGCGAGATCGTGGTCGCCAACGACGCCGACTGTTTTGCTTTGTCCGAAGCCAGTGACGGCGCCGGAGCCGGCGCCCGCGTGGTGTTCGGCGTGATTCTCGGTACCGGCGTCGGCGGCGGCGTGGTGGTGGATGGCCGGCTGCTGGCGGGACCCAACGGCGTCGCCGGGGAATGGGGGCACAACCCGGTGCCTCCGCTCACGGGTGCGCCCGAGGACGTGTGTGCCCGGCGTGCTGCGCTGCCGGCTCGCACCTGCTACTGCGGCCGCCGTGACTGTGTCGAGACCTGGCTGTGCGGGGCGGGCCTCACGCGCAGCGCGAACGAGCTGGGCTGTCAGGCGGACGCGGCCGAGGCGGTGGTGGCCGCGGCTGCGGACCCGGACAGCGCGAACGGCGTTGCTGCGCGACTCGCGCTGGATCTCTACCAATGGCAGCTTGCGGCCGCGCTGGCCGGTGTCATCAACGTGCTCGATCCGGATGTCATCGTTCTCGGTGGCGGCCTATCCCAGGTGCGCATGCTTTATGATGGGGTGCAAAGGCGGTGGGACCGCTTCGTGTTCAGCGATCGCGTCCGCACCCGACTCGAGCCGGCCCGGTTCGGTGATGCCAGCGGGGTCCGCGGTGCGGCCTGGCTGGGCATGCGCGCAATGGATTGATCAGGATCATGGTGGCCATCGACACGGTTTCGGTGGTCGCGAGAGCGAGGAGTTATCGTCATGGCGTTTCCCCGGGGTGTCGAGGACACCGATCCCATCGAGACTCGGGAGTGGCTCGATGCCCTCGAGTCGGTCCTGGAGTTTCAGGGCACGGCGCGGGCGAATGTGCTGCTCGAGCGGCTCTCGGCGCGCATGACCGAGACCGGGGCACGGCTGCCTTACACCATCACGACGCCCTATCGGAACACGATTCCACCCACCCGCGAAGCGCGCATGCCCGGCGACCTGTTCATGGAGCGGCGCATCCGCTCCCTGATCCGCTGGAACGCGCTGGCCATGGTCATGCGCGCCAATCAGGAGGACCCGGGCATTGGCGGCCACATCGCGAGTTTCGCGTCGTCGGCGACGCTGTACGACGTGGGCTTCAACTACTTCTTCAAGGGACCGAACGACAAGCATTCCGGTGATCTGGTCTACATTCAGGGGCACTGCGCGCCAGGCATTTATGCCCGCAGCTATCTCGAGGGACGGCTGAACGAGGCCCAGCTGGACAACTTCCGCCAGGAGGTGGATGGGCAGGGGCTGCCGTCCTATCCCCATCCCTGGCTGATGCCGGACTACTGGCAGTTCCCCACGGTCTCCATGGGCCTCGGCCCCATCATGGCGATTTACCAGGCGCACATCATGAAATACCTGGATGCGCGCGAACTGGTGCCGAAACATGACCGCAAGGTGTGGGCGTTTCTCGGCGATGGCGAGTGTGACGAGCCTGAGTCGCTGGGCGCCATTTCGCTGGCCGGCCGTGAAGGGCTCGACAATCTGATCTTCGTGATCAACTGCAACCTGCAGCGGCTCGACGGGCCGGTGCGCGGCAACGGCAAGATCATTCAGGAGCTCGAAGGCGTGTTTCGCGGCGCCGGATGGAATGTGCTCAAGGTGGTCTGGGGCCGCCACTGGGACCCGCTGTTCGAGAGCGACGACAAAGGCAAGCTGTTGCAGCGCATGAACGAAACCGTGGACGGTGAGTACCAGAACTACAAGGCCAAGGGCGGGGCCTACACCCGGGAGCATTTCTTCGGCACGGACCCTGAACTGCTGAAGATGGTGGAGCATCTGTCCGACGACGACATCATGCGCCTGAATCGCGGCGGTCACGATCCCTACAAGGTCTACGCCGCCTACCATGCAGCGGTGAACCACTCAGGCCAGCCCACGGTGATCCTGGCGAAGACCGTGAAAGGCTACGGCATGGGCGAGTCCGGTGAGAGCGAGAACACCGCCCACCAGGCGAAGAAACTCGGTGTCGACGACCTCAAGCACTTCCGCGACCGGTTCGATATTCCACTCACTGATGCCCAGCTCGAAGAGGTGCCGTACTACCGGCCTGACTCCCAGAGCCCGGAGATGGTCTACATGCGGCGGCAGCGCGAGCCGCTCGGTGGCGAGTTGCCCCAACGGCGCCGTCGCAGCGAGGAGCTGCCCATACCCGATCTCGAGCGCTTCGAGAACGTGCTCAAAGGCTCCGGAGATCGTGAGATCTCCACCACCATGGCGTTCGTGCGCATCCTGAGTACGCTGCTGCGGGACAAGAACCTGAAGGACCGCATCGTCCCCATCATTCCTGATGAGGCCCGCACCTTCGGCATGGAGGGGCTGTTCCGGCAGATCGGTATCTACTCGTCGGCGGGCCAGCTCTACGAGCCGGTGGATTCGGGCGGTATCGCGCCCTACAAGGAAACGGCCGACGGCCAGGTTCTGGAGGAGGGTATCAACGAGGCCGGCTCCATGTCGGCCTGGATCGCGGCGGCGACGTCCTACAGCTCCAACGACTTCCCGCTGGTGCCGTTCTACATCTTCTACTCCATGTTCGGCTTTCAGCGCATCGGTGACCTGGCCTGGGCGGCGGGCGACATTCAGGCCCGCGGCTTTCTGCTCGGCGGTACCGCCGGGCGAACGACGCTCAACGGTGAAGGCCTGCAGCACCAGGACGGCCACAGCCATCTGCAGGCGGCCACGATTCCGAACTGCATTGCCTATGATCCCACCTACGCCTACGAGCTCGCGGTGATCATCCACGATGGGATGCGCCGGATGTACGTGGAGCAGCAGGACGTCTTCTACTACGTCACGGTGATGAACGAGAATTACGTGCAGCCCGAAATGCCGCCGAACAGCGCCGGCGGCATCATTCGTGGACTGTACCGGCTCGAAGCCGATTCCGGGACGGCGCGCGCCGGCTCCAAAGCCGTGCAGCTGCTGGGCTCCGGAACCATCCTGCTCGAGGTGCGTGCCGCGGCGGAGATCCTGCGGGAAGAGTACGGCGTCGCGGTGGATGTCTGGAGTGCGACGAGTTTCAACGAACTGCGTCGCGACGGCCTGGCCGTGGACCGCTGGAACATGCTGCATCCCGAGGAAGAGCCGCGGGTGCCCTACGTCACGGAGTGTCTCGGTGCGGTGGAAGCGCCGGTCATCGCGGCCACCGATTACATGAAGGCGTTTGCCGATCAGATTCGCGAGTGGGTACCGCATCCGTATCGTGTGCTCGGCACCGACGGCTACGGGCGCAGTGATACCCGTGAGAAGCTGCGGCACTTCTTCGAAGTGGATCGCCGCTTCATCGTGGTGGCGGCGCTGAAATCACTGGCTGACCGCCAGATCATCCCGGCCACCGACGTCAGCGCGGCCATTGCCCATTTCGGTATCGACCCGGAAAAGCCCGATCCGGTCACCGTCTGAACGAGGAGTCCACTCCGTATGAGCATCGAGCAGGTCCGCATCCCGGATATCGGTGACGTCTCCGAAGTGGAGGTGATCGAACTCTGCGTGGCCGAGGGCGATCAGGTGGAGGTGGACGACGCCCTGGTGGTGATCGAGTCCGACAA
>SKUB01000300.1 GCA_007122315.1 Pseudomonadales bacterium
GCCGTGACCGGGCGGCCAGGGAGGTGCTCCTGCGGGCCGAAGCGCTCATCGACGAGGTGGACATCACGGCCGTGGGAGCCACCCAGGCCGGCGCGTTCTCCATTGCAGCCATACCGGCCCGGTATGCGCTGGAGCGTCGGGCGTTCAGTGAAGCCGCCGCATTGACCGTGCATCCTTCAGAGCTGCCTCATACTCAGGCCATGACCCACTTTGCGCGCGCGGTCGGTGCCGCACGCAGCGGTGTGCCGCAAGCCGCAGGCGACGACATCGAGCAGCTGGCTTCCCTGCGTGACGAGTTGATTGCGCGCAGCGACGACTATTGGGCGGAGCAGGTCGACATCAAGTGGCAGGTCGCTCGCGCCTGGTTGCGTTTCGCCGAGGGCCACGAGGATGAAGCCATTGCCTTGTTGATCGACGCTGTCGAAGCCGAGGATCGGACCGACAAGTCCGCGGTGTCGCCGGGGCGGCTGGCACCGGCCCGGGAACTGCTGGGCTGGATGCTGCTGGAGGCGAACCGTCCCGAAGAGGCCCTGGAGGCGTTTCGCGTGACCATGGAAAGAGAGCCCAATCGATTTCTTGGCTTGTACGGTGCCGGTCGCGCAGCGGAGGCCTTGGAAGATCATGGGGCGGCAGGTGAGTACTATGCGCGGCTGCTGGAGGTGGCGGCAGATGCTGACACCGATCGCGCCGAGCTGAGGCATGCCAGGCGTTTCCTGCCAGACCGCACGGCTGCATCGCCCGGTTAGCGTTGCTTCGACCACGGCAAGGCAAGCGCACGCTCTTGCATTGGCGTGAGCCGCTTGGCTTGAGATGAGTGCATGCTCACTGGCTGGTCAGGAACTCCCAGGCCAGGCGGGCGCCCTCGAGGCCCCGGTTCTGGCGACCAGCCATTCCAGCGATGAGCTCGCGTCTGATACCACGCCAGGTGGCGACTGTTCTCCTTTGACGGCTGGCGATTCCCGTTCCGGAAATACGAGCGTTCAGCCCAGTTCCACCTGTCGGGCCAGGCTGGCCTAGGTGCTGAACCGAACTGACCGAGGATGTCTCCGGATCTAGGTTGTGCCGACTGCTCCGGTAGAAACCTGTGTGCAGTGTGGACTGCACCTCGAGTTGGCGCAGTCACCTAGAAGGAATGTGATCATGAGTCATGTGCAGGAAAGCATCATCCGCGAAGCGGTGGGTGTGTTCGTTGACCCCAAGTCCCTGGAAACGGCGGCGGCAAGACTGATCCAGGCCGGATTCAGCAACGATCGCATCACTTTTCTCACCACCGCCAACAGCGTGAAGGAACATTTCGATCATCTGTTCGAGGCGGAGGGTGACGACTCGGATCCTGCATTCAAGCCCAGTAGCCAGGGCGACAATTCCACCCACGGTATTGGTCGCGGGCTCGCATTTACCGGGCAGACGGTGGCCGCCGGCGCGGTGGTTGCAACGGCCGCGGCCCTCGGCGGACCTCTGGTCATCGGACTGGCTGGCATTGCGGCGGTGGGCGCCGCCGGTGCGGCGATGATCGCCGTCATCAGCCAGGAAGATGTGGACGGCCTGCAGCAGCATCTCGATCGGGGACATCTGCTGCTCAGTGCCCGCATCCATGACGAGGCGGAGGAAACGGCAGCCAAGGAAGCGCTTGCGGGCAACAGCATGGACGTACGCATCCTGGAGTTCTCCGCCGACGACCAATGATGTCCAGGGCACCCTGCGGCTGGCGCTGCTGCGACTGATCCGCTCTATTCGTGCCAAACTGTCATGAAAGTGTGATGACGATTGGGGCGAGGAGCGTATGAGAGACACGTTTGTGGCGGGCAGCGTGGACCCCGCACTGGCCGACGGCGCCGAGCCGCGGCGGAGCCCCGCGGATCGGCCGGATTTCCAGACCGTGGCCGCGGCGCGCTATGCACGTCGCGATGTTCTGCGCGGCAGTCTCGCGCTGGCGGTCGCCAGCCTGTTTGCTCCCGCGGCCCTGCGTTCGGCCATCGCCGCTGACGCTGCTCGGCCCGCCGCGCAGAGCGCGCGGCTCGGCTTCGAGCCGGTTCCGGTCAGCGCTGCGGATACGCTGGTGGTGCCGAAGGGCCATCGGACCCAGGTGCTGCTGCCCTGGGGCGAGCCGATCACGGGCAGCCATCCAGAGTTCACGCCACAGAACAGCGGTTCCGAACAGGCCATGCAGATGGGCATGCATCACGATGGCATGCACTTCTTTCCCATTGAGGGCGAGGATCCGCATCAGGGCAGTTCTGACGACGGCCTGCTGGTGACGAATCACGAGTACATGGAACCGCGCCTGCTGCATGCGGCTGCCCGGGGTCGCGAGGTCTCTGCCTTCGACGTCCTGCTGCGCGAGGACGGCAGTCGCGATCCGGATCAGGTCTTGAAGGAGATGAACGCCCATGGCGTCAGTGTCGTGCACATCAAGCGCGGCGACGACGGCGACTGGGCAAGTATTCGCTGCCGCCGCAATCGCCGCCTGACGCCCGAGACCCCGGTGACCATCGGTGGGCCGCTTGCCGGCGATCCGCGCATGCGGACGCCTTACAGCCCCGACGGCACCCGCGCCCGCGGCACGCTCAACAACTGCTCTCATGGCGTCACGCCCTGGAACACCTACCTCGCCTGTGAGGAGAACTGGTGGCTCTACTTCCACCACGAGGGCGACGATGCGCCGGCGAGCCTCGCGCGCTACAACGTCGGCCGTTTCAACATCTGGCGCTGGCACCTGGCGGCAGCGAACGCGGGTGAGGAGGCCCACCGTTACCTGCGCTTCGATGCGACCCCGCGAGGGGACGACGCAGCGTCGGACTACCGCAATGAAGCGCACACCTTCGGCTATGTGGTGGAGTTCGATCCATTCGACCCGGACAGTGTCCCGGTCAAGCGCACCCACCTCGGTCGCTTCTCCCACGAAGGCGTGATCTTTGCTCCAGAGCGGGAGGGCAGGCCCGTGGTGCTCTACAGCGGTGACGACTCACCGTTCGAGTACATCTACAAGTTCGTTTCCAGCCGCCCCTATGACGCGGCCACGGCAGATGGCTCGCTGCTCGACGAGGGCACGCTTTACGCCGCCCGCTTTGACGAAGATGGCTCCGGTAAGTGGCTGGCCCTGGTTCCGGGCGAGAACGGACTTAAGGCCGAGAACGGTTTCGCCACCGTGGCCGACATCCTGCTCAACAGCCGTGGGGCGGCGGACATCGCCGGTGCCACGCCCATGGACCGGCCGGAGTGGGGAGCGGTGGATCCCGGGACCGGTGCGGTCTATTTCACCCTGACCAACAACAAGCGCCGCAGCGCTGAGCAGGTCGATGCCGTCAATCCTCGGAAGCACAACCACTTCGGCCAGATCGTCCGCTGGCACGAGGCGGACGACGACCACGCTGCGACCACGTTCAGTTGGGAACTGTTCGTGCTCGCCGGCGACGAGGACGACAGCCGTGATCTCGCCGGAGAGCCGCTCACTGCGGACAGCCGCTTCGCCATGCCCGACGGGCTCTATTTCGATGCCGATCGCCGGCTCTGGATCCAGACCGACATCGCCGATGCGGATCAGAATCAGGGCCCGTACGCGCCCATGGGCAACAACGCCATGCTCTGCGCCGATCCGGACACGGGCGAGATCCGCCGGTTTCTCACCGGCCCAGTAGGCCAGGAAATCACCGGCTGCGTCAGCACGCCGGATCAGACGACGCTGTTCATCAACGTCCAGCATCCCGGCGCGACCACTTCCCCGGAAGACTTCGCCGCCGGCCGCTCCAGCAGCCGCTGGCCGGACTACGGTGACGGTCCGCCGCGCTCCGCCACCGTCGCCATCACCCGCGCCGACGGCGGCAAGATCGGCAGCTGACGGAGCACTTGCGGGGGTCAGACCAAAGCAAGCCCTGGCCAGCGAGTGCCTGTGACGTAGTTCCTGGTCACGCAGACGCCGACGCTAGATTTGCGCAAAAGAAGCGAGCGCGCGCGACTGCAGGTGACGCTCCCGGCTCTCGATCTCCATCAGGTCGTCAAACAGCGCCTTGGCGTTGCGCGTTTCCGCTCGGTCTCTCAGATGGGGTAGCAGTCGATCCATGAAGGTATCGATTTCGCAGACCAGACTGTCGATCGAAAGCTGATCTGATTCGCGCGTCTGTAGCGACGCGATCAGGTCGCTGGGTTCCTCGGGAAACGGAATCTGGAACCACTGTTCGAGCAGCGTAGGGTCGGCATTCTGTTGATACGACACGAGGGCGGTGGCACGGCGAGATTGGTGTTCGGCCAGATACTCGAGATTCAGCTTCCTGCGTTCGTCGGCCGCCTGATGACCGAGTTCTCCCAGCACTTGCCCGATCTGCTCATGCATATCAGAAAGGACACTCAGCACATGGCCGACGTTCTCGTACCCGAGCAGGCGATCCATCAGGTCTCTCCTTTCAGCAACATGTCCTGAGTCTTCGAGATCGCGCGTCGAGGATTCAGTTTCCTGGGACAGAAAGCGACGCAGTTCATGACGCCTCGGCACCGAAAGAGCCGGAATGGATCATCGAGGGCGGCGAGTCGCTCGATCGTGTCTGTATCCCTGCTGTCGGCCAGGAATCGAAAGTTGCCGAGCAGGCCGGCGGGCCCGACGTAGGTCTCGGGATTCCACCACCAGGAGGGGCAGGCCGATGTGCAGCAGCCACATTGGATGCATTCGTAGAGACCGTCGAGCCGCGCACGCTCCTGCGGAGACTGCAGACGTTCCTGTTCCGGCGGCGGGTCCGAGTTGATCAGCCATGGCTTGACCGATTTGTACTGTTGCCAGAACAGCTCCATGTCGACGACAAGGTCGCGAATGACCGGCATGCCAGGTAGCGGTCTTAGCGTCAGGGCATCGGAGGGCGCGAGCTTCTGGCCTGATGGCAGCGTGCCGCCTTCGAGGACGTCTGACACCTGCGTGATACAGGCAAGCGTGTTTGCCCCGTTGATGTTCATGCCGTCTGATCCGCAGACACCTTCGCGACAGCTGCGCCTGTAGGTCAGTGTGGGGTCCCGTTCCTTGAGTAGCTCGAGCACATCGAGAACCATCAAGTCCCGTTTGTCGGGTGGCTCGAAGCTGTAGTCCTGCATACGTGGCGCGTCGTCGAGCTCAGGGTTGTAGCGATAGATGCTGACTTTCATGCGCTGTCTCCGGCGGGATCGAGCGGAAGGGAATCCGGCCGGGAATTGAGTGAGAGCGGGGCGCTGCCCGGGACAGTGGCTGGTTCGAAAGGGTTCTGCTTCGTCATCACGAGCTGCCTGAGTGAGCCGGCCCTGGCGTTCGCCTCAGCCTGCAGGCATGCGGGATGTGCATCGGTACGTCAGCGTACACAGCGTGACGCTGGCGGCTGTGCGGCTTTGAGGTCGGACCAAAGCAAGTGCGGCTTTGGGGTCGGACCAAAGCAAGCCATTGATTTGCTGAAGGACGGCCCCCCTAAGTGCGCGGTTTGCAGCCCCTGGAACAGCCGTTTGAGGGGCAAAGAGCCCTTTCCAAGGCTTCAGGGGCTCGCCAGGAGGC
>SKUB01000187.1 GCA_007122315.1 Pseudomonadales bacterium
AACGTCGCCGATGACTCGTCCGGGTTCGTGGTGACCGCCCTCGATATCACGGAGCTGGAGATCGAACGGACGCGTGAGCGAACGATGCTCGAGGCGATGGCGGAGGGCCTCGTCATTCTCAATGCGGACGGCGAGGTCACGCGGTGCAATTCCTCCGCTGAACGCATCCTCGGCCTGCCCGAAGCACAGATTCTCGGCCGGACACCGCGTGATCCGCGATGGCGTGCCGTGACTGTCGAAGGGGAAGATTTTCCCGGAGAACTGCACCCGGCGAGCGTGGTCTTGCGTACCGGTGAGGCCGTTCATGGCCTCGTCCATGGCGTACACACTCCTGCCGGAGATCTGAAGTGGATCTCGGTCAGCGCGGAGCCGATCTGCGAGCCTAGCGGAACGTTGGTCGCCGTGGTGGCGACCATGACCGACGTGACGCTCATACAGCAGCAAGCGCACGAACTCGCTCGGCAGCGTGCGGAACTGGCTGATCGCAACGAGTCGATCCAGACGGAGAAGAGGTACCTGGAGACGATTCTGGATTCGCCCAGCACCGGCTACTGGGATTGGGACATCCGAGCCGACACCCTGTTCTTGAGTGCGTCCTGGCTCGCCATGCTCGGATACGCGCCAGGGGAACTCCCCGCCAAACCTGAAACATGGCAGGACTTGATCCATCCAGGCGACCTTACGACCGCTCTCGACAATATGCGTGAGCATTTCGACTCGCATGGGGAGATTCCCTATTTCGTCCGGGCGCGGTATCGCCACAAGAACGGTAAGACGGTATGGGTGCTCTGTCTCGGCCGGGTGGTCGAGTGGTCTGCTGACGGCCGACCGGAGCGCATGGTCGGCTGTCACATCGACATCAGCGAGCGGCAGATCGCGCTTGAACGGCTCGCACGTCAGCGTCGAGAGCTCAGGTTGATCCTCGATGCGATTCCCGCCGTCGTATTCTACAAGGACTCCAGAAACACGATTCTCGATCTCAATCGTCAGGCGGCCGACTCCATCGGTCTCCCGATGGAGGCCATTGTCGGTCAGCCGACTGAGCGCTTCTTTCCTGAGCAGGAAGCTGCCGCCTACCTTCGCGATGATCTTGAAGTGTTGGGCAACGGCGAGCCGAAGCTCGGCATCATCGAGCCTTACACGACCGGTAGCGGCGAACAGCGTCTGGTGCGGACGGACAAGATTCCGCTCAAGGGATTGTCCGGTGAGTTCGACGCTCTCGTCGCGATCGTAACGGACATCACCGACGTCACCAGGGTCCAAGACTCCCTGGAGAAGGCCGAGTCAAGGCTGTCCATTGCCATGAAAACCGCGGGAGTCGGACTCTGGGATCTCGATCTGCCTTCGGGGCAGCTCTATCTCAGCGACACGTTCTTCACCATGCTCGGGTATCTGCCGGGTGAGCTGCCGATGACCATCGACACGGTCGAACGGCTCTGCCACCCGGACGATCGGCGTCGGGCACTGATGCGACTGCAGCGCCATTACAAGGGCGAGGCGCCGAGCTGGAGCAGCGAGCATCGCATGCTGTGCAAGGATGGATCGTGGTGCTGGGTCCGGGCGAATGGCGAAGTCGTCGAGCACGCGCCGAACGGCGAACCGCGGCGCGTCATGGGCTGCCACGTGAACATCGGCGAGCTGAAGGAAGTCAATCAGCGTTTCGAACTGGCGAACGCTTCGAGCGGCGCGTGGCTCTGGGAGTGGGACCTCAAGGAAGGGCTCGTCTATACCGAAGCGGCCCTGCATCGGGTACTCGGCGAGGCGCCACCGAAAGGACCGGTGACAGCCGATTACTTCATGGATCGCGTTCACCCTGAGGATAGGCAGGGATTCGTGGATGCTTCCCGCCACATGAGGTTCGGCGACGGTCGCTACGACCACACCTGCCGCTTCCGGACGAGCGATGGCAGCTATCGCTGGCTGCGGGCTGTCGGCATGGTCACAGACTCAACGCCCGAAGGTGCGCCACGGCGACTCGTCGGTCAGCACACCGATGTCACGGAACAGGTCGAGCGTGAGCAATCGCTCCTCGAGGCACGAGCGAAGGCGGAGCGGGGGAACGAGGAACTCCGGGAGATGATGAGCGCGCTCGAGGCGCAGACCCGGATCGCCTGGGAGATGGCCAGGGCTGCGGAGGCGGCGGACCGGGCCAAGAGCGACTTCCTCGCCAATATGAGCCACGAGATTCGCACGCCGATGAACGGAATCATCGGCATGACCGATCTCCTGCTCGATACCGACTTGAACGGCGAACAGTTTCGCTTTGCGCAGATTGTCCGCAGCAGCGGTGAGTCGCTTCTGGCGTTGATCAACGACATCCTGGACTTCTCCAAGATCGAAGCGGGCAGACTGGAAGTGGAGGTCGTGGCGCTCGACGTTCGGGCGCTGCTCGATGACATCATGGCGATGTTCGCGAGCAGTTGCGAGAGCAAGGGCATCGTGCTGGTCGGGCAGGTGAAGGGGGAAGTGCCCGGCGCCGTTTGCGGTGACCCGGGCCGCCTGCGCCAGATTCTCGTCAACCTGATCGGTAACGCGATCAAGTTCACCCATCAGGGCGAGGTCGAGGTCACGATCGGGACCGATGTCGAAGCGGACGGTACAGCGCGGCTGACGTGCGCCGTGCGCGATACCGGCGTCGGTATTCCGAGTGACAAGCAGTGCCGGCTCTTCGAGGCATTCAGTCAGGTCGACCCTTCCACGACGCGCCAATTCGGTGGCACAGGCCTGGGGCTGGCGATCTGCAAGCGTCTGCTCGACCTGATGGGCGGTGAGATCGATTTCGTCAGTGAAGCGGGACAGGGTTCGACGTTCCGCTTCCGGCTGCCGGTCGACCATTCACACGGCGGCGAGGCGACCGCCGCGATGCCGCCCGAAGGTCTCGCAGGCCGCAAGGCGCTGATCGTCGATGCCCATCCGCTGCGCGCGCGCGCCACGCTGGCCATGCTTCGAGATCTGGGTCTGGAAGGGAAGATCGTGGACGACGTTGCCCGGCTGCAGGCGTGGCTTGCGGCGGGTGACGCCGAAGTGGTGTATGACCTGTTGATCCTCGTCCAGGGCGGGTCCGGGAATCGGAGTGCACGCGACGAGGTACGCGAGTTTCGTGCGCGAAGCCCGATCGCAATCATCGAAGTGGTTCCGTTCAGCCAGGTCGAGGCGGTGGCCGAAGACGGCTTGGCGCAACGGTACCGTATCAATGAACCGATCAGATACTACGACCTCCGCAACGCCGTGTGCGCGTTGTTGCAGAGCGACGATACACAACGCCTGATCGACGCGACGAAAGTGAGAGGACAGCCTCCGCGGAGCGCTCGAAGCGGACGCATCCTTCTGGCAGAAGACAACACGACGAATCAGCTCGTGGCCATGGGTATCCTGGACAAACTCGGCCTGACCGTGGATATGGTGAGCAATGGTTCCGAAGCGATTCGGGCGCTGGAAAGATCCGCTTATGATCTGGTCTTCATGGATGTCCAGATGCCTGAAATGGACGGGCTCGAAGCGACCGCGAGGATTCGTGACGGTTCGACCGGCGTCAGCGACCCGTCGATCGCGATCATCGCCCTGACCGCTCATGCGCTTCGGGGAGATCGTGAGCGCTGCCTTGCGGCGGGTATGGATGACTACCTTGCCAAACCTGTGACGCCCGACGGTATCGAAGCCATCCTCGACAAGTGGTTGCCCGCCGCCGGGCCCGTGGATCGGCCATCGGAATTCGATCCGGTGGGGATTTTCGATGCGCCTGCGTTGCGTGCCCGAGTGCTCGGCGACGAGAATCTCGAACGGCTGATCATCGAGACCTTCCTGGCGGAAACGCCGCGTCAACTCCGCGAGTTGCTCGATGGTGTACGAGCGAATGACTATGCAGTCGTGGCTGCACGGTCACACGATGTCAAAAGCGCAGCTGCAAGTATTGGAGGTGAGGCGCTGCGCTCGGTGGCAATTCGTCTCGAGGCTGCAGCACGTGGTGAGGACCCGATCGTCATGACAGATGCGGCTGCCTTGGTCGAGACGACCTTCGATGCGCTGCGTAGCGCGCTGGTCGCGCATTTGGATGGAGCATAGAGCGTCAAAGCGGGCAGAACCGCACGCTTTGCTTCAGGGAGGACGCATTGAACACGGGCAGACGGATTCTCATCGCGGACGATGAGGCTACTTCGAGAACCTTGTTGTCCGGCCTGCTTCGGGCAAGCGGGCATGAAGTCGTCGAGGTGATGAGCGGGGGCGATGCCTGGCAGGTCCTCCGCGGGTCCGAGGCGCCGCAGCTGGCCATTCTCGACTGGATGATGCCCGGCTTCGATGGCCTGGAGGTCATACGGCGTTGTCGCCGTCTGCACCGCGCTCAGGCGTTCTACCTGATCCTGCTCACGGGGAAGGATGAAAAGCTCGAGATCGTAGAGGGATTGGATGCCGGCGCCGATGACTATCTGACCAAGCCCTTCCACCCTGGTGAATTGCGGGCACGTGTTGCGGTGGGGCAGCGTCTGCTCGCGATGCAGGACTCCCTCGCGCTGCGGGTGCGTGAACTCGAAAGTGCCCAGGCCCAGATCAAGACGTTGCGAGGGATCGTACCGATCTGCGCGGGCTGCAAGAAGGTCCGCGATGACGACGGCTACTGGCATCAGGTCGAGAGCTACGTGAGGGCGCATTCGGAGGCCGACTTCTCGCACAGTATCTGCCCGGCGTGTACCCATGAACTCTATCCCGAATTCGCTGAGCCGAATGCTGAGCCTCTTTCTGATGACGCCGAAAAGCCTCATGACGCTGGCTAGCCTGCGCCATAGAAGATCGGCGACGTAGCCGACGCTGTGTCGGCTTACTCGTTGCTGCTGGCGGACTCCGCTTCTGTTGACGGGATACCCATCGGCGTTAAGCTCGGGTGGGCGGATCCAACCAAGCGTAACGATGAGTTGAGTCCGTTTTCAGCTCGTTGCCCTCATGTCCAAGCAATGAGCCGGCTTCTCCGCAGCAAGTTGATTGCCAAGCAGACCAGATCCCACCTGCCAGATGCCCCTTGGTGCTGCCGGATACTGAATCGCCTGAACCCCACCACCTGCTTGATTCAGCCGTTCGCGGCTTCGATCATATGGTTGCGTTCCCGGTAACGTGCTTCGCCATCCGCAATCGGCAGGCGAAGAATCTCACGGAACAGGAGGCCTGTTTCCTACAAGCCAGCGAGCCGATCAAGAAGGCAGAGATCCACAGACCAAGGGGAGCCCTTCACGGAAGTAACGGTCAACCACGGGCTGATGAGCTGGCGTTCCGCTCCGGGGCGGGGCGCTGTCACGTAGCGGTCCGCTCTTCGGGGGCTTCGCCCCGTCATCCCGACACGATGCTGCCTTTCCCTGGCCTCTGCGGTGCTTGCGGGCATCCGGCACCACCGCTCGGCGAAACGCTGAGTTGGGCGCGAAGACGCCGTGGTAGCGGGTCAGGTTGGATCCCGGCTTTGGAACCAAGGCGGCCAACCGAGCGATGAAGTCTTCCGGTCTG
>SKUB01000261.1 GCA_007122315.1 Pseudomonadales bacterium
AGCCCGATCAGGCCGAGCCCGATCAGGCCGAGCCCAGATCAGTCCAAGCCGAGATCAGGCCGAGCCCAGCAGGAGCTGGGCCTGCCGCTCGAGCAGCCCCCGGTAGCCGGGCGCGAGGTCCCGGACCAGCCAGGCGTGACCGCTGTCGCCCAGAGCCCGCAGTGCCGCGGACTGCAGCGGTTCCCGCACCAGTCGCTCCGGGTCGCTGCAGGCCCGGAGCACCGCATCACCGATAGCGATGCCTTCGTCCCGGGCCAGCGAGCTCAGGGTGATGCCCCGCGAGACACTATCCGGAAAGGCCTGCGCCATCAGATCCTCCGGATGTTCGCCCGGTGGCTCTTCGATCACCCGTTCCAGTCCGATGCGCAGTGCCAGCTGCACTTCGCCGTCGCGAACCCGCTGCCGGTTGAGGTCGGCGAACACCCGTTGCGCGAGCAGCCCGGCGCAGACGGCATGGAAGGCGTGATCGCCGCTGTCGCTCAGGGCATCGAGGGTCACCAGGATGCCGGTACGCGGCAGTGCTTCCTGGCGACCGCCATAGAGGCGGCAGACCTGATCGAGGACGGCTTCACACTCGGCGAGCACGACGCTGCGGGCGTCTGCGGGCAGGGAGATCTGATTGAACAGATTGACGATCAGCACGTAGAGCTGGCGCTCGCGCAGCGCATCAGCGGCCACGGGGGCGCTGCGCTCGGATTCATACTCGGTGGCCATTTCCAGCAGCGCTGCGAGATGCCCTCGGGCGCGAGGGCTTTGGCCGGTGAATTCTTCGAGATCTTCCCGCGCCGTGAGCAGGCGCTGGTCGAGGCGGGTGCCGAGCCAGCCTCCGACTCCAGCCAGAAGAAGGCTGGCCAGGATGGCGGCGGCCAGCAGCCAGGCCTGCCCGCCGGTGAAGGACGCCGGCCGCAGGGCGACGCGGGCGAAGCCCGCGATGCTGTCTTCGAGTCTGATCGTCGCGACGTGAGTTCCGCGAAGGGGTTCACGTTCCAGCCGGGCGGGGCTGCTCAGACTGCCGTCGGCGGCGGCCAGCAGGCGATCGTCCGCGCCGTAGATGGCCACCGTCGCCACGTCAGCCAGCGCCTTGTATTCGCGTACCAGGACGCTGAGTCCGATCATGTCGTCGGCGAGCAGCGGACCGTGTGCGCTGGCGGCGAGCCGATCGGCGATGGTGCTACCATACTGCGCGCTCGCGGCGCTGCCCTGGTGTGCCAGCAGTGCCAGCGCAACGAGCAGCATCGGCAATACACCAAGGGCGATGGCCAGCAGCGCTCCAGTCAGCCACAGCGGTTCCCGCGGCGGCGTCGATCGACTCAGAGAGGGTGACGCGTTTGGATTCGGCAACAGGTTGGACTCCGGAGCAGCCATGGCAGCGCCGCGATTCGGCGGCGGCCATTCTAGCCTGCCCGGCGCGTCGAACCACGACCACGGACGCCGCGGTTTGAACCAGGAGATGCTGCTCATCTCCGTTTCCGGTGCCGAGCGGCCCGGTCTCGCGGCGGAACTGACCGCGCTGCTGGCTCCGCACGCGGTGGAAATCCGCGACATCGGCCATGCAGTGATTCACGAGCAGGCCGTTCTCGGCATCGTCGTCGCGCTGCCGCAGGCCGTGGATCCGGAACCCATCCTGAAGGATGTCCTGTTCCGCGCCCACGAACTCGGTCTCGTGGTGCGCTGCGAGCCCATGGCACCGGAACGCTGGCAGGACTGGGTGAAGCGTCAGGGCCGTTCCCGCTACATCGTGACGCTGTTGGCGCGGCGCCTGTCGGCCGGCGATCTGGCCAGGGTCACGGCCATCGTTCATCGTCATGGCTTGCGCATTGATGCCATGCGGCGCCTCTCCGGTGGCCTGTCTGTTGCCTCCGAGCCGGAGCGGACACGTTCCAGCGTGGAGCTCGCGCTGCGGGGAGATCTCCCCGATCAGCAGGCCATCCGGGCGGAGTTCCTGGCAGCCTCTGCCGAACTCGGGATCGATATCGCGTTTCAGCTCGACAACGTCTACCGGCGCAATCGCCGCCTCATCTGTTTCGACATGGACTCGACCCTGATCGAGACCGAGGTCATCGACGACCTTGCGCGTATCGCGGGTGTCGGGGACGAGGTGGCTGCCATCACCGAGCAGGCGATGCGTGGCGAGCTGGATTTCACCGCCAGCTTCCGGCGTCGGGTCGCATTGCTCGAGGGTCTCGACGCCGGGGTGCTGGAGCAGGTGGCGGATACGCTACCCATCACCGAGGGCGCGGAGCGGCTGCTGGCCTGCCTCAAGCAACTCGGCTACAAGACGGCGATTCTCTCTGGTGGCTTTCAGTATTTCGGACGACGGCTGCAGGAGCGGCTGGGCATCGACTACGTGCACGCCAACGAACTCGAAATCGTCGCCGGCCGGGTCACGGGCAGGGTGGTCGGTCAAGTGGTGGATGGTGACCGCAAGGCTGCGCTGCTGCGGGAAATCGCCGCAGCAGAACACATCACTCTCGATCAGGTGATTGCCGTGGGTGACGGCGCCAACGACCTGCCGATGCTGTCCATCGCGGGTTTGGGGATCGCATTCCGCGCCAAGCCCATGGTGCGGGAGTCGGCGGAACAGTCGCTTTCCGAGCTCGGCCTCGATGCCATCCTCTATCTGCTCGGATTCACTGACGAAGATCTCGCTCACGCTGCGGGGGAGTGAAGCAGCGGTTGCGATTCAGATATCCGACTGGAACTCGAAGTCCATTTCCGCAGCCGGCTCGGCGAAGTAGTTGCCCTGCACGTAGTTGACGCCGGCCTGGAACAGATTGGCAAGGACCTGCGCGTCCGCGACCAAGGGCACCACCGGCAGCATGCCGTCGTCCTCGAGCTTGCGGATCATCTCCCGGAACTTCTTGCGGCCCGCCTCGTCCTCGTTCAGGTCACCCACCAGGGCGCCATCGATCTTGACGTAGACCACCTGCAGGTGACGCAGGGTACCGAAGGGATTCACGGATCCCCCGAAGCGCGACAGGCTGACCATGCATTCGAGCTTCGACAGCGCTTCGCTGAAAGCTTTGGCGTGCTTGAGATAGGTGGTCGCCGCGATTTCGGTGAACTGAAGGACCACAGCTTCGCGCGGCAGCTTCGCGGCCTTCAGGGCCACCTTCAGCCAGGGCAGGAAGCTGTCGTCGGTGAGCGCATTGTGGGTCAGGTTGATGGTCAGGCGCGTGTCCCGGCCTTCGCTGCGTCTCGCTGCGAGCCTGCGCACCGCCTGCAGCACCACCCAGCGATCCAGGCGCCCACCCATACCGGACTGCTCGGCAAGATGGATGAACTCGTCGGGCCGGAGCAGATTGCCGTTGGCGTCCGGCAGCCGCAGATAGACCTCGTAGTGCTCGCGCTCCTCTCCCCGCAGGCTGATGATGGGCTGATACAGGAGCACCAGGGTGTTGTTCTTGATGCCATCTGAAAGCAGATGGAGGATCTCCCGGGTGCGATCGTCGTCCGAATCGCTCGAGCCCCGCTCCGTCGTGAAGTCGGCCGGATCGAACAGATAAACCCCGTTTCCCTGCCGATTGCGATCGCGAACATGGCTGGTTGCCCGGCTGGCCTGGGTGAGGGCTTCCTGGGCGCTTTCCGAGCGGCTGCCGATCAATGTCGCACCCACGCTCAGGGTTGCCCGGATGGTCCGGTTCCCCACGGTGCACATGTAAGCTTCCACGGTCTCACGATAGTGTTCCGCGAGCTGCATCAGGTCGTCCCGGGCACGGTCGACGCAGACCACGCTGAAGGTGTCGTCGCTGAGGCGCGCCAGGGTCACGCCGTCAGGGGTCTGGGCAGCGAGAACGTCAGCCAGCTCCCGGATCACCGAGTCGGTTCCTGTCAGTCCGGCTTGTTCCCGGAGTTCGGCGAAGTTATCGATCTGCAGCATCATCAGGCCACCGCTATGGCGTTCCCGACGGGCGTCATCGACGATCTGCTCGAGCCGCTCGATGAAAAAGGGCCGGTTCAGCAGGCCGGTGGTGGGGTCCTGAGTGCGAAGCTGCTGCAATTCGGCGCTGCTGGCGGCGGGTTGCTCTTCGCGGCGAATGAGAACCTGCATGCAGGGTTCGCCATCGAAAGCGGCCATGCTCAGCACCATGGTGGCATCGAAGGCTTCCCCGTCCTGGCGCAGGCCGCTGATCGCAAACGGCTCGGTGGAGGCGTCGGCATCGAAGTCCTTCAGCTTTTGCTTGAACGTACCCTGGTGATCGCCTGCGATCATGTCGAGCAGAGGAATCGCCGCAAGGTCGTCTTCGTCCGCGTAACCGAACAGATCCACGTAGGCCTTGTTCACGTAGATGTGCATGCCTTCGTGGATGTAGGCAATGGCAGCGCGAGAGGTGTCGAGGAGGAGCTGGTTGCGGCGCTCGGACTCCTTCATCGCCAGTTCCGCCTGGCGGCGCTTGCGGCGTTCGGCCACGTTCCCGAGTTCGCGTCGCACCACCAGCAGTAAGCGTTCGTCCTCGCCCTCGAGAATCACGTCCGTGGCGCCTGCCCGCAGGCCCTCTGTGAGGCGTGCCGGGTCGTTCGTGTCTTCGATCAGGATCATGGCGCAGTCCAGTTCCTGCTGCCGGACCCGTGCGAACAGATCCTCGGGCGTGTACTCGGCCTCATCGCTGCGACGGCACAGCAGCATGTCCCAGCGCTGACCGTCGAGGAGGTCATCGAGCTGCTCGAGACCGGAAATGTGCTGAGCGCGCGTGGCGTGACCGGCATTGCGCAGATCGCTTACCAACTCCTCCGCGCTGTTCTCGGAGGGGTCGGCGATGATGAGATGAATGGGATCCGTTCGACTCATGCGTCCTGCTGCTTCCTGCTGACCGTCCCGCTCAAATGGTGCAACGACCGCGGCCGCGCCGCGGCTCTCCCGAGCCGAGGTTATCGTTCACGGGACTGTGCATCCGTGTGGTAGTCGACGCTTTCCGAAGGTTGTCCCCGCAGACGCCCGCCGCCGCAGCGACGCATCGCTGCAGTATCCGAGCCGTACAGGCTCAAGACCGATTTGAGCATGATTGCCGTGTAGAGGCATGCGGCGCAACCCGAATCCGCCTCATGTTCCGGCCAGCGCTACCGCCGGGCGCGCTCCGTCTGCGGTCATCGGGGGCTGTCGCGTTGGGACCAGGCCTGGTCGAAAGCAGTCTCGCCATCCAGGTACTCCACTTCGATCCCGGTGTCCTGGGGGACGTCACGCTGTCCGCCGAGTTCCTCGAAGCGATACTCGGCGAAGCCGTGGCTGGCCCGCTCCAGGACCTGCAGACGGGCCCGGAGCCCGGTGCCATAGCGATTGAGGATCACCTTCTGGCCTGGGGCGAAGGAGCCACTCGGTGTGATCAGGTAGGGCGGCTGAGACAGGGCCCCGACCTCAGGCAGAACCAGTGCGGGTCCCCAGGCGTTCCAGGCGGTCTGCTGCCCCAGGGGGCGGACGCAGGCGGAGGCGGCCCGGGGTGCCAGCAGTTCCACGCCGAGGCGCAGTTCGCCCGGAA
>SKUB01000341.1 GCA_007122315.1 Pseudomonadales bacterium
CCGGACAGCTTGAGATAATTGACGGTCTCGGCATCGATCGGGAAGAAGCCGCAGGTGGCGCCGTATTCCGGAGCCATGTTGGCAATCGTGGCGCGGTCTGCCAGCGACAGGTGATCGAGACCGTCGCCGTAGAACTCCACGAATTTCCCGACCACGCCCTTCGCACGCAGCATCTGGGTGACGGTGAGCACGAGATCAGTGGCGGTCATCCCGTCCTTGAGCTCGCCGGTCACTTCGAACCCGATCACTTCCGGAATCAGCATGGAAACCGGCTGCCCCAGCATCGCAGCCTCTGCTTCGATTCCGCCCACGCCCCAGCCGAGCACGCCGAGGCCGTTGATCATGGTGGTGTGGCTGTCCGTGCCTACAAGGGTATCCGGGTAGGCCACGGTGCGGCCGTCCTGCTCGGCAGACCAGACACCCTTCGCCAGATACTCGAGGTTGACCTGGTGGCATATTCCCGTTCCCGGCGGCACCACCCGGAAGTTGTCGAACGCCTTCTGACCCCAGCGCAGAAACCGATACCGTTCCGCATTGCGCTCCATCTCGATTTCGACGTTCGCCGCGAATGACTTTGCCGAGCCGTACTCGTCCACCATGACAGAATGATCGATGACGAGATCCACCGGGACCAGCGGGTTGATCACGGCAGGGTCCCGGCCCGCCGCCTTGACGGCTTCCCGCATGGCCGCGAGATCCGCCACCCCCGGCACGCCGGTGAAGTCCTGCATGAGTACCCGGGCGGGTCGGTAGGCGATTTCCCGCTCCGGCGAGGACTCGGTCCACTTTCCGAGCACCTTGATGTCATCAGTGGTTACCGTGCTCCCATCCTCGAAGCGCAGGAGGTTCTCGAGCAGGATCTTCAGGGATCGCGGCAGACGGCTGAGGTCTCCGATACCGGCCTCCTGTGCAGCCGGCAGACTGAAGTAGTCGTACTCCTTGCCGTTTGCGGTGAGGGTGCGGCGGGTTTTCAGGGTATCCCGTGGCGTCTGGCTCATGATCGGAACGTCTCCTGTTGAGCGCACGGCGTTGCTGCAGCCGGTCGCAATCGTTCGGTGAACGGTGTGGGGGCGGCCGTTCGGGGGCCGAATTGTGCCGCCAGCAGCGTTGCAACTCAACATGAACGACATTCGGCGGCGGCGGGAAGCGCTTGATTTCCGCGGGATCGATCCCACTATCTCACGAATGCGGTCCCGGGGCCGGGACCGCGCAGACGAAGTCATTCCTCCAGGGGCATGGGTGTTCATGGACAGCAAGGACTACTACGGCATCCTCGGTGTCGCCGAGGACGCGCCCACCGAGGAGATCAAGCGGGCCTACCGCAAGCTTGCCCGTCGCTACCATCCAGACGTCAGCGACGAAGCGGAGGCCGAGGCGCGGTTCAAGGAGGTCGCCGAAGCCTGGGAGGTGCTCGGCGACGACGAGAAGCGGGCCGCCTACGATGCCTTTCGCAAGGGCGGCGATCCCTTCGCCGGGCGCGGGCCGGGCGGCGGCTTCAGCAGTGGCGGGTTCGACGCTGGCGACATGGGCGATGCCGCCGGCTTCAGTGAATTCTTCCGCAGCATGTTCGGTGGCGGCGGGTTCAAGGGCGGGTTCGGCGACGGCGGTTTCGCGGACGTGGGACGGGATCTTCACGTGCGCCTGCCCATCACGCTCGAAGAGTCCTTCGCAGGCTCGGAACAGACCCTCAACCTCAGCATCCCCGAAGTGGATGCCCAGGGTCGAATGCAGCGGCAGCCACGGAATCTGCGGGTGAAGATCCCCGCAGGCGTCACGGATGGACAGCAGATCCGCCTGCAGGGCCAGGGCGCCGGCAGTCCCCGGGGCCGTGGCGATCTCTACGTGGAAATCCAGCTCGTGCCCCACCCGCGCTACGCCGTGGACGGTCGCGATCTGACGATGCGCGTCCCCATCGCACCCTGGGAGGCCGCCCTTGGCGCCAGCATCCAGGTCGATACCCTCGGGGGGCGCGTCAGCGTCAAGGTTCCCGCCGGGACCACGACCGGCAGCCGTCTGCGGCTGCGGGGCCGGGGTCTCCCGGGCAAGCCTCCAGGCGATCAGTTCCTGGAGTTCGAGATAACGGTGCCAAAGCAGCTGTCCGCGAAGGAACGTGAGCTCTATGAGGCACTGGCCAAGGCATCGAGCTTCGACGCCCGGGAGGCTAAGCGATGAAAGAGGTGCACATTGGCGTCATTCTGGAGCAAAGCGGACCCTTCACCCTCGAGGAGCTCTGCCGCGCGTGTGGCCTGCAGCGGGCCTGGGTAATCGAACTGGTGGAACATGGGGTGCTCGAGCCCCATGGTCAGGAGCCGGAAGGCTGGCGCTTCAGCGGCTCTGAGCTGGGGCGCACCCGCCGCGCGCTGCGTCTGCAGCAGGATCTGGAGCTGAACACGGCGGCCCTGTCCCTGACCCTGGAGCTGCTCGACGAGGTTCATTATCTGCGCCGTCGGGTCAGGGACCTCGAGACCCTGCTCGGACGCTGAGACCGCAGCCCACGCTGCGGTCAGCTGCCCTGTGTCAGGCTACGTTCGCTGCCACGTCCGGAACGGTTGCGCGAGCGCCGAGGAAGTACGTGTCGTCCAAGGCCGCGTGAACATCGTTGAAACCGATCTGCAGGATGTCGATGAGCTCATGCAGCGCGTCCTGGGACAACGTCGAAACGTCCAGGTCCTCGAGGCTTCGCTGCAACCGCAGGATGACCCGCAGAGGTCGCTCGCCGCTACCGAGCTGTTCGACGCGCTCTCCGAGGTCGTCCATACAGCGCAGCACCGCCCGTGGAAAGCGCCTGGACCGCAGCAGAAAGCGCAGCACATCGTCGCGCTGGACACGAACCTGCATCTCGAGACGATACATCTGATATCCGGTCAGTGACTTCAGCACACTCATCCACTGGATGTTGTCGAACGGTCGCAGGTCGCCCACCTCACCGCTCAACAGACTGGCCGTACGCACGTCCAGGATCCGGGTGGTCATGTCCGCGCGCTCGAGTTTGCGACCGATCTGGATGAACGAATAGCCCTCGTCCTGATTCATGCACCCGGCCAGCAGGCCGGTCACGGTCTGGCTACGCCGGATGATCTCCTTGAGGTAGCCGAAGCGACCGCGTTTGGACAATCCTGCCTGCAGCTGATCCCGCGTGAAGTGGTACAGCCCGTTGATCTCCTCCCACGCCTCTCGCGGGATCGCGTCGCGGAACGTCCGCGCATTTTCCCGGGCGCTGCCGATGGTGGCGAGAATGGACTGAGAGTGGTCACGCTCCGCAATCAGGAAACGCAGCACCTTGGTCTCGTCAGCCGTGTCGCCATGCTTCTCCACGAAGGCCGCGTCCGCACCCATGATGGTGACCAGCGGCCGCCATCCCGGCGCAATGCCTCGCGGCAGATCCAGCAGCAGATTGGCATTGACGTTGATCAGCCTCGCCACGTCTTCGGCCCGCTCCAGATAGCGCGCCATCCAGTACATGTTGCCCGCGACTCGTGCCAGCATCAGCTGCCCTCCTCGTCGACCACCCAGGTGTCCTTGCTGCCGCCACCCTGAGACGAATTCACCACTAGAGACCCTTTGCGCAGGGCGACCCGCGTCAGCCCGCCCATGGTGACGGCATGGCGATCGCTGGAGAGGATGAAGGGCCGCAGATCCACATGGCGCGGTTCTACGCTGGAACCGATCAGCGTCGGGACGGTGGACAGCGTCAGCATGGGCTGCGCGATATAGTTGCGCGGATTCTTGCGCACCAGCTGTTCGAATTCCGCCAATTCCTTCTTGCTGGCCTTCGGGCCCATGAGCATGCCGTAACCACCGGATTCGTTGGCGGGTTTGACCACCAGCTTGTCAAGGTTGTCGAGAACATACTCCTTGTCTTCCTTCCGTTCGCAGACGTAGCTCGGCACGTTCGGCAGGATGGCTTTCTCACCCAGATAGTACTGGATCAGATCGGGCACGAAGGTGTACACCGCCTTGTCATCGGCAACCCCGGCACCTGGCGCGTTGGCGAGCGCCACGTTGCCCGCCTTCCATGCGCGCATCAGGCCGGGAACACCCAGCGCGGAGTCCTTGTTGAACACTTCGGGATCCAGGAAGAGATCATCGATGCGACGATAGATCACATCGACACGCGCGCGACCGCGGATGGTGTGCATATAGACGCAATCGTCGCTGTCCACCACCAGGTCATCACCCTGGACCAGTTCGCAACCCATCTGCTGGGCGAGATAGGAATGTTCGAAGTAGGCCGAGTTGTAGATCCCGGGACTCAGAATCACAACTTCGGGGTGAGCCGCTGGTCGCGGAGACAGAGCTGCCAGGGTATCGAAGAGCTGGGATGGATAGTCGTCCACAGGCCGGATCGTGTAATCCTCGAACAGTTCCGGCAGTACCCGCTTCATCACCAACCGATTCTCGAGCAGGTAGGACACACCCGAAGGTACGCGCAGATTGTCCTCCAGCACGTACACCGTACCCTTCTCGTCCCGGACGAGGTCAGACCCGCAGATATGGGCCCAGACACCCAGCGGCGGGTCGACGCCGACGCACTGCGGGCGGAAATTCACCGAGTTCTCGAGCAGCGCGGCAGGAAACACACCGTCCGCAATGCAGCGTTGATCGTGATAGAGATCGTTGATGAAAAGATTGAGCGCACGCACACGTTGAATGAGGCCTTTCTCGATGGCGTCCCATTCCCGCTTGCGGATGATCCGAGGAATGAGATCCAGCGGCCAGGCACGATCGATGGAGCCTTCCTCCTGGGTGTAAACCGTGAACGTGATGCCCATCTCCTTGATGGACAGGTCCAGCGCCGCTTTGCGGGTCGCGAGTTCCTCGTCGCTGAACCGGGCCAGCGTCGACGCCAGCTTTCCGGCACCCGGGCGGATACGCCCGCCCGGCGTCACCATCTCGTCAAAAAGCCCCGCTGCCGGATACCCCTTCCATTCGATCGTCATATCTGCTCCTTGTCACTGCCGCTGCGCACGCTCCCTGATCAGACCGGTGCGTCGAGATCGAGCACATCGACGCTCACTTCCATGGTGTGGGGGCCGCCCCCGTAAATCACCCCATTGAGCGGAGACACATCCGCATAGTCCCGACCTCGCGCCAGCACGATGTACTGCTCCGTGGGCATCTGATCATTGGTCGGGTCGAATTCGAGCCAGCCCACATCGGGTACGTACAGTGCCACCCAAGCGTGGGAAGCATCGCTGCCCACGAGCTTCTTCGCGCCCACGGGCGGCAGCGTCTCCAGATAGCCTGACACGTAGCCGGCCGGAAGGCCGATACCGCGCAACGATGCGATGGCCAGATGAGCGAAGTCCTGACAGACACCACGCCTCTCCTTCCAGACCTGGCTCAGGGGCGTGGAAATGGTGGTGGCTGTCGAGTCGTAGCTGAAATCCGCGTAAATCCGATGGGTCAGGTCCATCGCGGCCTCCATGATCCCACGCCCGGGCGTGAAGGATTCAAGCGCATAACCTGCCAACTCAGGCAAGGTGCGCACAAGCGGGGAGTCACACAGAAAGTGCTGCATCATGCGCAGGTCGGCTTCGTCTCCACGGACCATCGCATCGCGGACCTCCTCCCAGGGCCGCTCGGCGCCGAGTTGCAGCTGTGTCGGCGCAGCTTCCGTGAGCACTTCGCTCACCATGTTCACGATCAGCTCACTGTGCGGCGACTCCACGCCGAAGTACGTGACCCGGTTGCCGAAGTAATCCCGGCGCTCACGAACGACCTTCGGGGTCGGGGTGACGGTGAGCAGATAACGCCCACACTGCTGACGCCCCTCGCTGGAAGGCGTCAGCCGCGCCTCGTTGTGACACAGAGTCACCGTGTCGGTGTAGTCGTAGTGGGTGGTGTGGGTGACCCGGTAGCGCATCGCTCAGTCCACCTCAGGTTTATCATCAACGTCCCGCGTCACCGCCACCAGCTGCTGGGTGGGCTGGACATGGGTGAAGTAGGCCTGATCCAGGGCCGCCGTGGCGATGCCGAGCTCGTTATCGACGGCAGCGAGAAACGCCGCCAGCTCATCGCGCTGATGGGGCTGGTCCACATCCGTGGCCAGCAGAGTCGAAGTATCGGCGAGGCGCACCAGGGTCGATGCCTGCAGCAGCGCGCGCTGATCGGCAGCCATGCCGCGTCGCGCTCCGCCTTCCCGCGGCAGCGCGTCGAGATGCTTCGCCAGCTCCAGGACCTGGTAAGCGAGCGAACGGGGGTTGCTGGTGTCCAGCAGAAGCACCTGGACGGCACTGGAAATATCCAGTGCCGCGCGATAGCGACGCCGATGCGTCATGACGCTCTCGTTGGCGATCAGCAACGCCTCCAGCAGCTGATGCTCGATACCCTCCTCCGCCTCGCGCATGACGGTGCTCTGCATCAGCAGAATCAGGTTGCGCGCCCGCTCCACCCGGCGGCCGATCATGAGGAATTGCCAGCCGTGCTCGTGGGTGGTGCTTTCGATCGTCAGGCCCGTCAGGCCCACGAGTGCAGACACCAGCCGGTCCAGCGTGTCCTCCAGCGCAACGGACCCTGCACGCGGCAGACGCCGCTGCTCCTCCAGCGTCTCGCTGATGTCGTCGATCACGCGCCAGGTATCCGTGGACCAGCGATCCCGGACACTGAGCGCGCTGCGTTCTAGGGCCTTGAACGTGGCTGCCAGCGAGCCCTCCAGCGTGGCGTCGCGCACGGTCTCGAGCAGCGTGTTCTCGACGAACTCGCTGCCGCTGATCAGGGTCGGAGCGGCACTGCTGCGGCCCGTCGACAGCACCTTCAGCGCATACAGCAGAATGGCGAGGCAGCCGGAATCGGCTGGATCGCCATAATCCCTCGACTCGTTGAACTTGCGCAGGGCGGAACGGGCGAGGCGGGTGAGAAACTCCGCCTGCTCCGCATGCCGACCGACCCAGTAGAGACTCTCGGCCGCCCGGCTCGGCAGGCTCTCGTAAGCAACGACGAAAGCCGGCATCGCGGCGGCAGGCCAGGAGATGAGGTGCTTTTCCTCCTCCGAGGCCAGCACCCAGGTGTCCTTGCAGGTGCCCTGCAGGGATGCGGAGAGCCCCCCGGTGATCTCCCCGGGTGACGTGGTGCGTGTGAATCCGCCGGGCATCGTCCGGAACGTGCCCTCGGTCGCGGCGACGAAACAGCGGGTCACGGCAGAACGCGGGCGAATCTCGCCCTTTACCAGGGCTGGCGTGGTAGCGCTGACTCCGGGCTCCTGGCCCACGTAAAGCCCGGGGTCTTTCTCGATGCGCGCCCGCCAGTGCGCGAGTTCCTCGGCGGTGAGCGCGCCACCCCATACTGGAGCCCGGCCGTGCTCGATGGACTTGATCAGGAGTCCGTCGAGATGCTCCAGAACGTAGGCCTTGCTCTTCTCGTCTCCGCACCACCAGCTCGGAATGGACTCCAGCTTCAATTCCTCGCCGAGGAACTGGCGGGCAATACGTGGCAGGAAGGGGAGCAGACCCGGATTTTCGAGGATCCCGGCACCCAACGGATTGACCATGCCCACGTTGCCTCGCCGGGCCACCTCGAGTAACGCCGGAATGCCGGCGCCCGAAGCGGGGTCGAGTTCGAGAGGATCGCACTGCGAATCCGGCACCCGTCTCAGCACCATGTCCACCAGCTTCAGACCCTCGATGGTCCGCAGCCAGAGATGGCTCTCGCGCACTGTGAGATCCGCCCCCTCCACCAGCGGAAAACCCAGGTAACTCGCCAGATAGGCATGGTCGAAGTAGCTCGGATCATCCGAACCCTGTCCCAGCACGACGATACGTGGATCGAGTTTCTGGTGAGGCGCGCGACCGGCCAGATCGTTACGCAGCGTGCGGAAGAAACTCGCCAGGCGATGCACATGGGTGGCGCGGATCAGATTGGGCAGGATCCGGGAGCATGCGATGCGTGTCTCGAGCGCAAGGCCCGCTCCTGCCGGGGCCTGGGCACGATCCGACACCACTCGGAAACCACCGTCCGCGCCACGCACCACGTCCGCCGCATAGAGCGTCAGTGCAACCTCGTAGTGACCGAGCGCGCCGTCAGCCTGCAGCAGAAAACCGGGATGTCGGAAGATGAGCTCCGCCGGAACCATCCCGCCACGGATCAGGTGCCGGGGCCCGTAGAGATCCTTCAGGATCGCATCGAGCAGTCGCGCCCGCTGCGCGAGACCGCTCTCGATCTTCGCCCAGTCCGCAGCCGGGACCAGAAACGGAATCGGGTCCAGCTCCCATGGACGGGTGCCGCGCTGACCGTCTGCCATAGCGCTGTAACTGACACCGTTCTCGCGGAACAGTCGCCGCGCTTCCTTGCGTCGCCCCTCGAGATCACGGCCGCCGAGCTGCTGGAATGCGCTGAGCAACGCCTGCCAGTGGCCACGGACCTGACTCTTGCTGTCTGCATCGGGAGCAGACCAGAGCTCATCGTAGACGCCACGATCGTCGGCGTACTTCGGCGACAGTAATCCCCCGGGTTCGCCGGCACCGGCGATGGCTTCGCTCACGCTGCGCACCTTCGAGCCACCGTCAGCGGCCTCGTCTCAGATCCAGCGTCAGCGGATAGTCAGGATTGACCTCAGCCCGGGGCGGTTCCATCGGTCCACGATGACTGCCTTCGGGAATGAAGCGGCCCCGGCTCGCAATATCGGGACGTGGTTCGATGACACCCGGTGTGTGTCCGAAATTCCAGAACCGCGATACGCGACGCGACTCGGCCTCGTAGGCGTTCACCGGGAACGTGTCGTAGCTGCGACCACCGGCATGCGTGACGTGATAGGTGCAGCCGCCTACGGCGCGTCCGTTCCAGGTATCAACCAGGTCGAACACCAGGGGCGAGTCAACCCCGATGGTCGGATGCAGCGCAGAGGGCGGCTGCCAGGCCCGGTAGCGTACACCCGCCACGTATTCACCCTTCACACCGGTCGGTCGCAGCGGCACCCGTCTGCCGTTGCAGGCCAGCTCATACCGATTACTGGTGACATTGGAGACCTTCACCTGCACACGCTCCACCGAGGAATCCACATAGCGCGCCGTGCCCTGGGAACTCGACTCCTCACCGAGCACGTGCCAGGGCTCGATGGCACCCCGCAACTCCAGTTTGATGTCACCAATCTGTGCATCGCCGTAGTGGGGAAAGCGGAACTCGAAGAACGGCGCGAACCATTCGAGCTCCATGGCGTACCCGGCCTCGCGCAGGTCCATGATGACGTCGTGCATGTCGGCCCATACGTAGTGCGGCAGCATGAAGCGATCGTGCAGCGACGTCCCCCAATGCACCAGCGGGCGCGTCAAAGGACGCTGCCAGAACAGTGCCACGAGGCTGCGCAGGAGCAGCATCTGTACCAGACTCATACGGGCATGAGGCGGCATCTCGAACGCCCGCAGCTCCAGCAGGCCCAGTCGTCCAGTGGGCCCGTCCGGGGAATACAGCTTGTCGATGCAGAACTCGGAACGGTGAGTGTTCCCCGTGAGGTCCGTCAGAAGGTGGCGCAACGCGCGATCCACCAGCCATGGTGGGCCATCGTCATTGCTCGGCAGCTGTGAGAACGCGATCTCGAGCTCGTACAGTTTGTCGTCCCGCGCCTCGTCCACCCGCGGCGCCTGGCTGGTCGGGCCGATGAACAGGCCCGAAAACAGGTAGGACAGCGCCGGGTGGTTCTGCCAGTAGGTGATCAGACTGCGCAGCAGAGATGGCTTGCGGAGCAGCGGCGAGTCTGCCGGCGTCGGCCCGCCCAACGTCACATGGTTGCCACCGCCGGTGCCGGTGTGGCGCCCGTCGAGCATGAATTTCTCGGAGCCAAGGCGGCACTCGCGCGCAAGTTCGTAGAGACGCTCGGTGTTATCCGCGAGCTCGTCGAAGGTTTCCGCGGGATGGATGTTGACCTCGATCACACCCGGATCGGGCGTGACGCCGAACTTGCGCAGGCGTGGATCCCGCGGCGGTTCGTAGCCCTCGATCACCAGCGGCAGCTGCTCCTTGGCGGCGACCTCCTCCAGCAGTGCGATCAACTCCAGCCACGCGTCGAGGCGTTGCAAGGGCGGCAGGAACACGTGCAGAACACCGTTACGGGCTTCGATGCACAACGCGGTCTTCACCACCCGGCGACCGGCTGCAAGTCCCCCGGCCCGACGCGGGGCAGCCACTTGCGGATTCGCCTGGGCGGCCATCTCGGGACGACCGACGACCCGCGGCGGCAGCGGACTGCGGGCGGCGAAAGGATCCGGTGGCTGCTCGTCGACGCGGCGCTGCTCCTCCGACTCCCAAGGCAGGCTGTCCAGCGGCAACCGGTAACCGAGGGGTGAATCGCCGGGAAGCAGCACGAGCCGGCCGCGTCGCAGCGGCCACGGACTGGTCTGCCAGCGCGCTGCGATCTCGGAGTGCTCCAGCGGCAGTACGAATCCCACCGGAGCATTGAGATCGCCCTGCAGTTGTTCCAGCAGCCGCGCCCGTTCGGGTTCTTTCGTCAGGTCCACCGATTGCGGGTCCAGGCCAACCGGAAGTCGACCCTCCTGCCACAGGTGATAGACGGCATCCTCGTAGGCCGGCTGCAGACAGTCCGCAGGCAGCCCGAGACCCTCGACCAGCCCGCGGGCAAACCGCTCCGCATCACCGGCCCCGTGGCCCAGCGCCACGTCAGGGGCAGCGAGCAGCTCCTCCCGCTGCCAGATCGGTTGGCCATCGCGGCGCCAGTAGCAGGCTTTCTGCCAGCGCGGCAGGGCTTCACCGGGATACCACTTGCCCTGCCCGTAATGAAGTACCGCCCCTGGTGCGAACTCGGACCGCATGCGGCGCGTGAGTCGTTCCGCGAGCCGCCGTTTCTCGGCACCGTCTGCGGCCACATTCCACTGCTCGGACTCCATGTCGTCCACGGAGACGAAGGTGGGCTCGCCGCCCATGGTCAGTCGGACGTCGCCGGCGGTGAGTTCTGCATCCACGCTGCGTCCGAGCTCCCTGATCGCCTGCCAGGTGGCATCGCTGTAGGGCTTGGTGACGCGCGGATCCTCGTGGATGCGCGATACCGTGTTGGAATGGAAAAACTCCACCTCGCAGACGCCGGTGCTGCCGCTGATGGGCGCCGCACTGGATGGCTCAGGCGTGCAGGCAAGCGGAATGTGGCCCTCCCCCGCGAACAGGCCGGAGGTGGGATCGAGACCCACCCAGCCCGCACCCGGGATGTACACCTCGGCCCAGGCGTGCAGGTCCGTGAAATCGTTCTCGGGACCGGACGGTCCCTCCAGGGACCGCACGTCCGGCGCCAGCTGCACCAGGTAGCCGGACACGAAGCGGGCCGCCAAACCCAGGTGTCTCAGAATCTGCACCAGCAGCCAGCCGGAGTCGCGACAGGATCCGAGCGCGAGCTTCAGCGTCTGCTCACAGGTCTGCACGCCGGGTTCCATGCGGATCGTGTAGCCGATGTCCTGCGCCAGGCGCTGGTTCAGCGCAACGAGAAAATCCACCGTCGGCGTGCGTTTGCGATCGATATTCGCCACCCACTCCGTCAGCAGCGGGCCGGACTCGGTGATCTCCAGGTAAGGGGCGAGATCCCGGCTCAGGCGTTCACCGTAGGCAAACGGAAAGTGCTGGGCACTCTCGTCCAGGAAGAAATCGAAGGAATTGATCACCGTCATGTCCGCGATCAGTTCCACGTCGAACTCGAGCTCCCGCGCCCGTTCCGGGAACACGAGCCGGGCCAGCCAGTTGCCGAAAGGATCCTGCTGCCAATTGATGAACGGATTCCCGGGCTTCATGTTCAGCGTATAGGAGAGGATCGGCGTCCGGGTGTGCACGGCCGGCCGCAGGCGCAGGACATGAGGATGGATCTCAACCGCCCGATCAAAGCGATAACGGGTGGTATGTCTCAGGGCAACATGAATGGCCAATGCGTTACTCCGGAATGGACAGGCCGATCGCCAGCAGACGGCCGACTCGGACACAGCACTGACGGAAGCAGGGTGATCCTGCGATGCCGACCGCTGCCGCCATCACATGTGGTGGGGCGCCAGCGCGCGCTGGGCAGACACCGCCGATTCTCCGGCATCCGGCACAGAGGCGCAAAGACTTCCCTCGAATGCAACATAGTACGCCCGGCACGGTGCGAGGCCAGCGTTCGCGTTATCCTCCCGCGGGACACCGGATGGGCATCGAACGATGTACAGCAGCAGTGCAGCCGCCAGCGCGGACCTTTCCATGGACGTCCTGAAAAGGATCGCCGTGCATGCAGGCGGCGTCGCCCGCAGGACGCCGTTCGGACGCGGTCGGCCCGGGGCCGCCCGCGCCCTGGAGCACCTCGGCCATGTCCAGGTTGACACCATATCGGTGGTGGCGCGGGCCCACGACCATATCCTGGCCAGCCGCGTCCCTGGTTACCGCAGCGCGCATCTGCAACAGCTGATCGCGCGCCGGGAAGCGTTCGAGTACTGGGCCCATGCGGCTGCCTTCCTGCCCATGACCGATTTTCGCCATGCCCTGCCCCGAATGCAGCGCCTGGCCGCCGGAGGCCGGCACTGGGCCAGGGCTGACCGCCGGGAAATGGAACGGGTGCTCGATCGCATCCGCGCCGAGGGGCCGCTGCGGGCCCGCGACTTCGCAGCACCTGCGGGCCATCGTGGCGGCTGGTGGGAGTGGAAGCCGGCAAAACGTGCACTGGAGCGGCTGTTCCAGGAGGGCAGGCTGATGGTCACGGCAAGAGAAGGCTTCGAGAAGCGATTCGATCTCACGGAGCGGGTGCTGCCCAGCTGGGTGGACACGCGGGTTCCCGACCTGGCAGAACATGCTGCGTGGCTGGTGGCCCGCGCACGCCGGCATCTGGGCGTGTTCACCGCACGGCACGCCCGCTATCAACGTCACGAAACCGGCCTCGGCAAGGCCGTCGATCGCGCGCTCGCTGACGCGGTCGAGGCAGGTGAAGTCCTGCAGGTCGCCCATCCGAAGCTCACGGGCAACCCGCGCTGGTTCGTGGACGCGGACGCCATTGCCGCCTGCGGGGCGCCCATCAGTCGTCGGCCCCAGGCACTGTCGCCATTCGACCCATTGGTCATCCACCGGGACAGGCTCGGGGCGCTGTTCGAGTTCGACTACCAGATCGAGTGCTATCTGCCAGCAGGCAAGCGCCGCTTCGGTTACTTCAGCCTGCCGCTGCTTGCCGGGACACGCTTCATCGGCCGGGCAGATTGCAAAGCCGAACGCAAGCAACGCGTCCTGACCTGTCGTCACCTCGCGCTGGAGCCCGCTGCCGCAGCATCGGATGTCGAGGCGATCAGGCGCGGCCTCGTGGACCTCGCCCATATGAATGACTGCGCGCAGATCGACGTCATTCGAGTCAGCGGGACCGATGCCCGTCGCGCCGGCCAGACCGCACGGAAACTGTCCGGCCCCGTCTGAACCGTGATCAGTGCCCCTTGAAGACGGGGGTGCGCTTTTCGAAGAACGCCTTGCGCGCCTCCTTCGCGTCCTCGGTGGTGAAACAACGGCTGATGTTCGCCAGTTCCAGCCGCATCTGCGCTTCGAGGTCGATGGCACGAACGGCCCGGTGCATGCCCCGCTTGGTCATGCGGATGGAGAACGGCGACCAACTGGCGAGCTGCTGCAGATAGGCGGGGAAGCGGTCCCCGAACTCGGCCTCGTCACATACTTCGCCGACCATGCCCAACCGCAGCGCCTCGTCGGCATCCACGGTGCGGTTCTCCAGCATGAAGCGCATGGCCGGCTCGTAGCCCATGGCCAGCGGCAACGTCCAGGTCAGGCCCCCATCGGGTGAACCGCCGATGCGCGTGTACCCGGCCATCAGCCGCCCACCACGGGACATCAGCCTGATGTCCGCACTCATCGCCAGACCGAGTCCCGCACCCACCGCAACGCCGTTGATGCCAGCCACGATCGGCTTGTCGCACGAGTCGCGCATTCCGAGCAGAAAACGCCCCACCCAGTGCACATCATCCAGCGTCTGGCTCACCGGGCCCAGCGGCGTAGCTGATTCCCCACGGTCACTCAGGTCCAGTCCGGCGCAGAACGCGTCACCGCTGCCGGTGATGCCAATCACCCAGACGTCGTCGTCAGCCGCGGCCTTCTCGATGGCCCGCACGACACCCCATGCCAGTACCTCGTTCAGGGCGTTCTTCTTCTCCGGCCGGTTGAGCTGAATGATGCGGACGTGGCCATGGTTCTCGATCAGGATGGGGTCGGACATTGCTCGGATCCTCAACGGTAAACGATGCGGGCATCCTAGCCTGCATCGCTCACCGAATCATGGCTGCGGTCCGACCGGCAGCCGAATGTGCGCAACCAATCCCACCTCAGACCGGGGCCGGTAAGCTATGCTCGCACCCCGTGGCCGCGGCCCAAGCTACCCACCTCCCTGCGCAGTCACCCGGAGTTCGTCATGCAGATCAGAATCGGCGTCTGGCTATGCGGCGTCCTGCTGACGCTGCTCGCGTCCGAGGCATTCTCCGCACCGGAGTGCGGCGGCGACGCGGTGGTCGACCGACCACGCATCGGCCTCGTGCTCGGCGGTGGTGGCGCCCGCGGCATGGCGCACATCGGCGTCATCGAGGAACTCGAGCGCCTCGGCGTTCCCGTGGATTGCATTGCCGGAACCAGCATGGGGGCGCTGATCGGAGGACTCTACGCCGCCGGCATGAGCGCGGCAGAACTTCGCGCATTAGTAGAGGATCTGGACTGGGTCGACGCCTTCGACGACCAGACGCCGCGCGAAGCGCGGCCCGCCCAGCGTCGGCGCGACGACCTCCTGGTGCTACCGGCCAGCGTCGGCGTCCGCGACGGGGAAGTCATCCTTCCGGAAGGGGCATTCAGCGGCCAGAAGATCGAACTGCGGCTGGCGCGGGAACTCAGCCAGCGGACCCGGGACGGCACGTTCAAGAGCCTGCCGATTCCCTTCCGGGCGGTGGCCACCGACCTCGCTACCGGTGCAGCGGTGACGCTGGCCGAAGGCAGCGTTGCCCGTGCCATGCGCGCCAGCATGTCCATTCCTGCCGTGTTCACACCGATCCGCGACGGCGAACGCCTGCTGGTGGACGGCGCCCTGGCGAACAACCTGCCCATCGACGTGGTCCGCGACATGGGCGCTGAGGTCATCATCGCCGTGGACGTCGCCACACCGCTGATGGACAGCATGGCCATGCGCTCGGCGCTCAACGTGATGCGCCAGCTCAGTCATCTCATGGTGCAGCAGAACACTCGCCCCCAGATCGCCTCTTTGGGGAACGAGGACATTCTCATCGAACCGAAGCTGGCAGCGAACCTCGGTCCCATGGATTTCGATCGCGCGGTAGAGGAGATCATCCCCACGGGTCGCAGCGCTGCCCTCGCCCACGAGGATCGCCTGCGCGCGTATGCCTATCCGAACGCGGCGCCTCCCCTGACCTATCCAGGTTCACCTCCGGAAGTGGCCTACCTGGAGCTCGACAATCGCTCCCAACTCTCTGACCACCTGCTGCTCAATCGCCTGGGAGTCACCACACCGGGACCGCTGGACATCGACGCGCTGGAAGCCGGCGCCGCCCGCGTTCACGCCCTCGGCCGGCTCAAGCAGGTGCACTGGGAGTTGATGGAACGCGAGGGGATTACAGGCATCCGCGTCACGGTGGAACCGGATATACGTGCGCCGCGTTTTTTGCAGTACGGACTGAAGCTCAGCGCCAACAACACCCGCAACGCGGTCAACCTGCGGCTCGGCTGGCTGGAAACCGCACGCGATGATCTTGGCGCGGAATGGCGCGCCATTGCCCAGATCGGCGAAGAACCGGCGCTGGCAGTGGAATACTTCCAGCCGTTGGATCTGGACGGCCGCTTCTATCTGCGCCCAAGCGCCTCCTGGGAGCGACAGCGCATTCCGCTGCTCGAAGCGTCGCAGCGCATTGCCGAAGCGGACATCACCCGTTTCGGGGCTGATCTGGAATTCGGCTACGAATTCGGCAATGCGGCTGTGGCCAGAGCAGGTATCCGGCGCTACCGGACGGATGTATCCGGCCTCGATCCCGACCTCGCCACGGGCGTGGTCGACGGCGGCGAATGGCGGGTGGAAGTGCTGCGCGACAGCCTCGACAACGTCTTCTTTCCATCCAGCGGCCGCCGTTCGAGCCTACTTTACCGGCGTTCCGTCTCCGCTCTGGGTGCGGATCACAGTTTCGAGCAGTTCGAAGTCTTCCACTTCGGCGCTCGCACCCGCGACCGGCTCACTCTGCAATGGTCGGCCATCGCCATGCTCACGCTGGATGACGATGCGCCGCTGGCCAATCAGTTCCGCGCCGGCGGATTCAGCCGCCTCTCCGGCTACCGCGCCTCGGAGCTGGCGGGCCAGCACTTCGTCATGGGCCTGGTCGGGGCACGCTGGCGCCTGAGCCAGTCCAGGATCCTACCCGCTGCCATCGGCGGGACCCTGGAGTACGGCAACGTCTGGAATGAACGCTCCGACATCAGCGTCAGCGACGGTCTGGCCAACCTCAGCCTCTACTTCGGCTACAGCTCGCCGCTGGGACCGCTCTACATCGGCTACGGCTACGGTGAGGGGAGCAAGAGCGCAATCTTCATGTCGCTCGGACGCCCTTTCTAACCGTCACGGTACTGAGGCGGCCGCTTCTCCAGGAATGCGCTGATGCCCTCGCGCATGTCGGCGGTCTGGGCTGAGAGGATCTGCTGCCGGTCCTCGATGGCGATGGCGGCCTCGAGGCTGCCCGCATCGATGTTCATGTTCAGTGCTTCCTTGGTCAGGCGCACGCCCACCGGTGAATTGGCCAGGATCATGTCGATGCTGCGCTGGGCGCGGGCCTCGAGTTCGGCCTCATCGACCACATCGGACACCAGTCCCAGCCGCAGCGCCCGCTCGGCATCGATGAAGTCGCCGGTGAGCAGCAGCTCGGACGCCAGCGACGCGCCCACCAGCCGCGGCAGGAAGTAGGACACCCCGACGTCACAGGCAGTGAGACCGATGCGAATGAACGCGGCGTTCATGCGCGCCTTCGGCCCGGCGATGCGAATGTCCGACGCGAGTGCGAGTGCGAAACCACCGCCGCTGGCGGCACCGTGGACCAGGGAGATGATGGGCTGCGGCGCCCGACGCATACGCATCACGATCTCCGAGACGCGCCGCTGCACCCGCAGCCCGGCCACCGGTCCCGCCTCCCCTTCCGCCCGCTCCTGCTTAAGGTCGAGGCCGGCACAGAAAGCCCGCCCGGCTCCACGCAGGACAACGATGCGCACGCTGTGATCGGTGTAGAGCTCACCGAAGTAGTGCTGCAGCTCCAGCATCATGGTCCGGCTCATGCTGTTGAGGGACTCGGGCCGATTCAGCGTCACCCAATCCACGGCCCCCCGCTTCTCGATCAGAAACGTCTCGTATTGGCCATCCCGCGGCCCTTTGGGGCGGAAAAGGTCAGCGTCGCTCATCGTCATCACTCCTGGCCGCACCACAGCAATCTGTGAGCGCGCCATCATGCCCAACACCCGCAGCAAGGTGAAGTTGACGTAGACCGCAACCATCGACAGCGCCTGGATGTCTGCTGCTAAAGTTCGGTTCGCCCGATCGAGGACCTAGTGTCCTGAGTCCGAAGTTCGCATGCTGTGCGCGAGTCTGCATGGCTGCTGGGCAAGGCGCGTTCGCGAAGGCGTGGCGGGTTCCACGTCGAGCGGACGCAACACGGCCCAGCGGCCATGCAGGCCGCGCCC
>SKUB01000022.1 GCA_007122315.1 Pseudomonadales bacterium
CTGGACAACCTGGTCTCGCTATGTCGCTTCCACCATCGCCTCGTCCATGAAGGCGGTTACTACGTGGTCAAGGATGAGCAGACCTTCCGCTTCTTCCGCGGTGACGGCTTCGAGATCCGCGGTATGGCCGAGCAGCTCAAGCGGATCTATGCCGAGGCGGCACAGGAGGCGTTCGCGGACTGGCTGCGTGGGGTGCGGGTGCCGACGGGGTACTCGTCGCGGCCGCTTCCCGGACGTGGGGCGGGGGCTGCGCAGCCGCCGTGAGTCAATGGGGACCTGTGCATTTCGCAGATAGAAGAGGACACGTCTGCCTGGCGTTGACGTGACGCCGGCGCCGACTGCCGCAACGCCCCGGGCGCCGTTCAGCTCGCCAGCAGCAGCTGCTCCCTGAGGGCCTGCAGTTCATCGCGCAGCGCAGCTGCCTGCTCGAACTCCAGATTCCGGGCATGTTCGAACATCTGCTCCTCGAGGCGGATGATGGCCTTGCCGAGATCCTCTGGCGCCTGCTGCGGCGGCTGCGCACGACCGTAGCCGCCACGGCGATCCGCCACCTTCTTACGCCCCTTTCCAGCCACCGCACCCGGTTCCCGGCGCCCGGCCTCCATGACGTCACCGACGGCCTTGCGGATGCTTGCGGGCGTGATGCCGTGGGCCTCGTTGTGCTCGACCTGCTTCGCCCGCCGGCGCTCGGTCTCGTCGATGGCCCGGCGCATGGAGTCGGTGACCCGATCGGCGTAGAGGATCGCCCGCCCGCGGAGGTTGCGGGCAGCCCGCCCGATGGTCTGAATCAGGGAGCGTTCCGCCCGCAGGAAGCCTTCCTTGTCCGCATCGAGAATGGCCACCAGCGCCACCTCGGGCATGTCGAGGCCCTCCCGCAGCAGGTTGATGCCCACCAGCACGTCGAAGACCCCGCTGCGCAGGTCGCGAATGATCTCGTAACGCTCCACGGTCTCGATGTCCGAGTGCAGGTAGCGGACCCGCACGTCGTGCTCGTCGAGGTACTCGGTGAGGTCCTCCGCCATGCGCTTGGTCAGCGTCGTCACCAGCACCCGGTCGCCTGCCGCCACCGCCTCGCGGATCTCCCCGAGCAGGTCGTCCACCTGACTCGCCGCCGGGCGGATCTCGAGCTCAGGGTCCACGAGCCCGGTCGGACGTACCACCTGCTCCACCACCTGCCCGGACTGCTCGGCCTCATAAGGCCCCGGCGTCGCGGACACGAAGATGGCCTGCGGGCACAACCGCTCCCATTCATCGAAACGCAACGGCCTGTTGTCCAGCGCGGAGGGCAGCCGGAAGCCGTACTCCACCAGGGTCTCCTTGCGGGAGCGGTCGCCCTTGTACATGCCGCCCACCTGGGGAACGGTGACGTGGGACTCGTCGATGATCAGCAGCGAGTCCGCCGGCAGATAATCGAACAGGGTCGGCGGCGGCTCACCGGTCTCGCGCCCTGAAAGATAACGCGAGTAGTTCTCGATGCCCGAGCAGTAGCCGAGTTCGGCGATCATCTCCAGGTCGAAGCGGGTGCGCTGTTCGAGGCGCTGGGCCTCGACTAGCTTGTCGTGATTCCGCAACCACTCCAGGCGATCCCGGAGCTCGTCTTTGATGTCATCGAGGACGGCGAGGATGCGTTCCCGCGGGGTGACGTAATGCGTCTTCGGAAAGATCGTGCAGCGGGGCAGCTTGCGCAGGACCTCACCGGTGAGCGGATCGAACAGTGAGATCCCCTCGATCTCGTCATCGAACAGCTCCAGCCGCACCCCTTCCCGCTCGGACTCCGCGGGATGGATGTCGATCACGTCGCCGCGCACCCGATAGGTCCCGCGCTGGAACACCATGTCGTTGCGGGTGTACTGCATGTCCGCGAGGCGCCTGAGGATCTGGCGCTGATCCATGCGGTCACCGCGATCGAGATGCAGCACCATCTTCAGATACGAAGCCGGATCGCCAAGACCGTAGATGGCCGAAACCGACGCGACGATGACGCTGTCACGGCGTTCGAGCAGTGCCTTGGTCGCCGACAGGCGCATCTGCTCGATGTGATCATTGATGCTGGCGTCCTTCTCGATGTACGTGTCGGAGGACGGGACGTAGGCCTCGGGCTGGTAGTAGTCGTAGTAGGAGACGAAGTACTCCACAGCGTTGTCGGGGAAGAAGCTCTTGAACTCCCCGTAGAGCTGCGCGGCGAGGGTCTTGTTCGGCGCCAACACCAGCGTGGGCCGCTGGACCTGCTCGATCACCTTGGCAATCGTGTAGGTCTTGCCCGAGCCGGTGACGCCAAGCAACGTCTGGTGCGACAGGCCGTCCTGCAGCCCCGAGACGAGCTGCTTGATGGCGGCCGGCTGATCGCCGGCGGGCTCGAAGTCGGCCTGGACTCGAAAGGCGTGCTCTGCGTGCATCGACTGCCTCGATATGAAAAAGGAGTCACCCGTTGCCGGCGCCGGAGGATAGCATGCCGGCTCGGCGCTGGCGTTCAGGCTCCAAACCCTTGAAAAAACGGAGTAAATCGAAGGGACGAGCGGCGAGAGATCGGCGTCCGACGGCCCTTGCAAATCCCAGGGCTCGCCTTAAACTACGCCCCCTGTCGACGGCCGGCGCGCCGCGACAGCCCATTCCGCCTTAGCTCAGTTGGTAGAGCAGCTGACTGTTAATCAGCGGGTCGCTGGTTCGAGCCCAGCAGGCGGAGCCAACGCATGAGGGCCTGGATATCCAGGCCCTCTTCGTTTCAGCCCAACCCTCACAGCGCGACCATACGAAGCTGGCTCGCGTCAGCGGGAGCTGACGTCCGCGAAGCGGGCGTCGCGATCTGCGTCGCGCCTGAACCCGGCGGCAGTCCGCAATCGCAACGCCGGCCTGCGGCCGACGTTCGCTCCCACTGGCAAAACGCTCGAATCCAGCGCAGTGGGAGCTGACGTCCGCGAAGCGGGCGTCGCGATCGCCGACTGATCCAGAACCCAACTGCCACGCTGATCGGCGCGTCCAAAATGCGGGCACGCTCTCCCACTGGGCCTCGTGCGGATCGGCTTACCGACTGCCGTCGAGAAGTTTCTCGAGCACGTCGGGATGCGGATGGCCGTCCGCCACCAGCCCGACCGACTGCTGAAAGCGGCTCAACGCGGATCGGGTCGCGGGCCCGAAAATGCCGTCCGCAGCGCCGGCATCGAATCCCTTCTCGTTCAACTGCTCCTGGATCCGCTTCACATCGGCCAGCGCCATGGCCTGCGCGTCCGCGGGCGGGGGGCGCCGCAGCGGGTCTGCGCCGGCAATGCGGTCCGCCAGATGGCCGACGGCAAGCGCGAAGAACTCAGAGCGGTTCCAGCGCATGATCACTTCGAAATTGTCATAGACGAGGAACGCCGGTCCACGGTGGCCCGACGGCACGAGCAGCGACGCCTCGAGGTCCACATCCGGCAGCTGCGCGCCATCGGCCGTGGTCACGCCGCGGGCGCGCCACTCACTCAAGCTGAAGCGCTGATGGCGACCGGCGAGATCGTAGGCAAAATCCTCCGGCAGCCGCACCTCGCGGCCCCAGCGCTGTCCGGGCTCCCAACCGATGCCGCGCAGGAAGTTGCCCGCAGATGCCATCGCATCGGGAATGCTGCCCCACAGGTCGCGGCGGCCACTGCCGTCGCCGTCCACCGCATAGCGCAGGAACACCGAAGGCATGAACTGCACGTGCCCCATGGCACCAGCCCACGATCCCTGCATCCGCTCCGCGGTGATGTCGCCGGCGTCGATGATGCGCAGCGCCGCCATGAGTTCGCCCGTGAAGTAGTCGCTGCGGCGCGGATCGCAGGCGAGCGTGGCCAGCGAATCCGGGACGGACATGTTGCCGAAGAAGCTGCCGAAGTTGGTTTCGAGACCCCAGAATGCAACCAGGTAATGCGCCGGGACCCCGGTGGTCCGCTGCACCCGCTGCAGCAGCTCCCGATGTTCCGCGAGCAGTGCCCGGCCGCGCTGCACGCGATCTTCCGTGACCCGCCGTCCGAAGTAGTCCGTGAACGTCTGGGTGAACTCCGGCTGCCGCCGGTCGAGTTCGATGACCCGCGGCACGAACTGCACGCGCCCGAGCACCTCATCGACGGTGGTCTCGGAAATGCCCTCGCCGCGGGCTCGCTCCTGCAGCCCCGCCACGCACTGGCCAAAATCACCCTCTTCCGCCCGCAGACCGCCCGCGGCGCCGGACAGCAGCAACAGGGCCGCCAGACACCGGATCAGCTCCGTTCGATGCCACGTAGAAGCCTGGATTCCACGTACTGCCGTCATCGCTGCTACCCCTGTATGTCGATCGTGGCTGCGACGCCAGCATAGCGAATGCGCAGTCCATCTGCTGCGACATGAGACAGCTGAATCACGGAGTGGTTGCGTCCGGCGCGGAACATCGAACACGCAGGGGCTCAGGAAGCGTCGGAGATCGAGGCGAGTAGGCTAAGCAGGCTGTGGTGTGAACCCATGCGGCCATCCCTGGCCGGTCATGTCGGAGTGCGTGACAGGATGCGATCAGCGCACCCAGCTCTCCACTTCCTCCGACCCGTGCTCGGCCTTCCATTCCTTGAGGATCTTGTGATTGCCACCGCGGGTCTGGATCTTCTCGCCCGTGTGCGGATTGATATAAGTCTTGAGTTTGCGCTTCTTGCGCGTCCGCGCCGGCGCTGCCTTCAGCGCTTTGCCCTGCTTGGGCAGGTCATTGAGAGTCTTGCCGTGCTTCTTCAGCAATGCTTCGAGATCCGTCAGGAACGCCAGCTCCTTTTGAACCGTTTTGCTCTTTTTCAGTTGTTCGAGTTCCTGCTTCACTTTCTCGAACTCTTGCTGCTTCTTCCGCAGCTGCGCAACTCTATCCATTACCAAGCCTCAGTTATAATTAAAAATAACCCCCTTCCCCCTAAGTATTATTACAGAAAGTCAAATAACTGGAAACATATTCGACGAAAGCGATTAATTTTCTATTTCAAGTTCTGGTTTTCGGAAAGACTCCGGTGGCATTGAGTCGCTCGAGTGCAACCGACTCGATGCGGTCCCGCGTATCCGGATTGGCTTCCATGAAACGCTGGAAATCCACAGTCCGCAGCAGCAGCAGATCAGCAAAGCCGGTGGCGACCACATCCGCGTTGCGCGGCTGACGGGTTATCAGGGCAAGTTCGCCGAAGAAGTCGCCGCTGCCCAGCACGACGGGTTCCGGTTCCAGTTCCACCCGCAACGCCCCATTGGAAATGAAATACATGGCGTCGCCCTGCTCACCGCTGGCCACGACCTTCTCTCCTGGCAGTACCAATCGTGGTTTCAGCAACTCCGCCAGCTGATCGATTCGAGCCAACGGCAGATCCCGGAACATGGGCACCCGGGCTACCAGCTTGCGCGGATCGAGCCCCAGATCCAGCGCCGGCAGTTGTTCCAGTTCCCGTTCCTGATGGCGCACGCGGGCCTGCAGGTCGCCGAACACCTCTCCGGAGATAAGCGCATCCGCATGCATGCGTTTATAACTCTGCTCTTCCAGACGCAGCGCGCCCTGCTGCAGCAGACGTCGTTCGATACGCCGGGCGTAATCCGGATACTGAAGCTGCAGGCTGTGCAAAGCTGCCTCGGTCTCCCTTCTGCGCCGCTCGAGCCAGTCCGCCACCGTGGCGCCGGCACGCTCGCCGACCATTTCCCGGATCTTCGGCAGGCCGTCACCGGCCACTTCCGCAAGCGCGAGGCGCATGCCGACGAGGCGTTCGAAGCGATCCGACACAGCGTGGGCCAGTGGCCCGTCGAGGTTGAATCGGCGCTGGACCTGCATGGCAAACCGGAAATCACGGCCGAAGCCGAGACCACGCCGCGCCGTGCGTCCGTAAGCTTCGACACCGCCCGTTCGCAGGGCGTCCGTGATGTCCTCGACATGCTCGCTGAGCGCACGATAGGCGGGTGAAGGCAAAAACCCGTCCTCGAACTGATGGTCGTAGGCCGCCCGTTCACGGGCCGCCAGATTCGTCAGGCCGATACGCACCCAGTCCTCGGTGGGCAGGTCGCGCAGCGCATCGAACGCCTGTTGAGCTGAATCGCTGCGCGCGCGATAGGCGCCGACGATCTCGGCCGTCGTCTGCTCCGAGGCGTCCTGCCGCAGCGCCACCCGCTCGATGTTGTCCCCGATGCGATCCAGCGCCAGTGCGAGTGCACGATCGCGCACGGCTGCATCGTAGGCAGAGAGCTGATCGAGCCGGAACAGCTTGATCACGAACCCGATGGTGGGCGCGTTCACGAACAGGGTGAAGAGTACGAACCCGGTGACCAGCACCCCGACGAAGGCACGCAGATCCTCGCTGTACTGGGGACTCTCGATGATCACCAGCGCCAGGGCCAACGCCACAGCGCCCCTCAGCCCTCCCCAGAACATCACGGTCCGATAACCGACGCTGACCTTCTGCACCAACCGCCACGCGGACAGCAGTGGCAGCAGTCCGAACAGAATCAGCGCCCGCGCTGCGAACGCCGCGACGATGAGCACAGCGAGCCACAGCGCCTGGTCACTGCCGAAACCGGCCATGATGCCGGGGACGGCAAGACCCACGAGGATGAAGATGATGGAGTTCGCCCAGAAACCGATCTGCTCCCAGAGTTGGTGCAGTCCATGCCAGTCGTGGGGCTGGATCACCGAGCGGCCCCGCGAGCCCATCACCAGCGCGGCAACGACCACCGCCATGACACCGGAGGTTTTGAGGTAGTGCTCCGCAACGATGAAGGACAGGTAGGCGAGGCATATGGTCAGTGAGCGCTCGACCAGCGGCATGTCCTCGAGCTGGGCGATGATCCAGACGAAGATACGGCCCAAGACCCAGCCCACCAGCGCGCCGCCGAAGAACACGACGAGGAAGCCGAACACGCCTTCGATCAGGCTCGGATCGCCACTTCCAGCGAGCATGCCGGCAAGAATCGTGAACAACAGGATCGCGGTGGCGTCATTGAACAGGCTCTCGCCTTCCACCAGGATCGACAGCCGTTTCGGTGCTCCGACTTCCTTGAAGATGGCCACGACCGCGACCGGATCGGTGGCGCTGACGATGACCCCGAGCATGAGGCAGGCGATGAGGGTGAAGCCGGACACGCTCCAGATGGACACCCCGACGATGGCAGTGGAGATCAGCAAGCCCACCACCGCCATGAACAGGATCGCACCGAGATCGTCCATGAGCCGCCGCACGTCGAGCACCATGGCCGCCTCGAACACGAGTGCCGGCAGGAAGATGAAGAACACCGCCTCGGCGGTAATCTCGATGCTGCCCAGCGCGGCGAGGAAGTCGCTGAGCAGCGGCACGCTGACGTGGGCCACCAGCACATCGAGCAGGCCGATGGCCACTCCGACACCCGCCAGCAGAACCGTGTAGGGGAAATCGACGCGCCGCGCCGCCGGCAGCATGAGCACCGCAAGCATGAGCAGCCCGGTGAGCCCGAGCACGGTGCTCCAGATGCCGAGCTCCGCCGCCATCCCCCTCTCCCCTCGGCCGGACGGCCGTTCCCTGCGCCCATTCTATACCCTGCACGCCGCATCCGGCTCACACACCGCGCGCCGCTGGCCGCCGCATGTGGACCACCGTGCGCGCACCGACCGCATGGGCCTGTGAGGTGTGAGGCCCGGCTCGGGGCTACAGATCCAACGAGTCGACGAAACGTTCGAGGCCGCGGCGATACAGATCACCGGAGCGCAGGAACCCCGTATTGTGATCACCGCGGATGCGCAGCAGCTCCACGTCCGCAACCGCAGCCAGCGCCTCACCATGATGGAAGGGAATGATGTCGTCATCCGGGCTGTGGACCACCAGCACCGGTGCCCGCACTTCGGCGAGGCAGGCGCGGGTGTCGTAATCCAGCCGCGCCAGCCAGCGCACCGGCAGCCAGGGATAGAGCTCGGCACCGAGATCCGGCACCGAGGTGAAGCTCGACTCCAGAATCAGCCCGCCGAGGGTCCGCTCGCCGGCCAGACAGGCGGCGACGGCGCCGCCCAGCGAGCGACCGAACGCAATGATGTGCTCCGGATCGATGCCACGCTCGTCCACCAGTTCAGACCATGCCGCTCTGGCATCAGCATAAAGTCCGGATTCTGACGGGCGACCTTCGCTGCGGCCATAGCCGCGGTAGTCGATGATGAAGGTGGAGAGCCCGAGACCATGGAGAATCCGCAGGCTGTCCAGCCGGTGAGAGATGTTGCCGGCGTTGCCGTGAAAGAACAGCACGGTGGCGCGCGCATCCTTGGCCGGAACGAACCAGCCGTGCAGCTCGACACCATCGGCCGCGGCAAACGTGACGTCCTCGTAGTCGAGGCCGATGGATTCCGGTGTCGCCACCAGGGTGCGCCCCGGCAGTCCGGGCAGATGCAGCAGGCGGGACTGACCCAGATACATCAGCAATACGATGAGCAGGTAGGCCCCGCACAGCAGGCAGAGCAAGCGCAAAGCGGTCACGGATGCGGCGTCACCAGCAGATCACATGGAGCCTCGCCGAGCAGTCGCTGAGTGACACTGCCGAACAGCAGATCCTCCGCTTCGGAGGTTCCCCGCTTGCCGACGACGATCAGGTTCGCGCCCACACTCGCGGCGCGATTGCACAGCGCCGTGGCCGGGTCCCCCTCCTCTACCCAGGTCGTGACCTGCCCTTCGGGCACACCGCTGCTGCCGACGAAGCGCAGCAGTTCCGCCTCGCTGCGCTGCCGCGCCTGCTCGCGGTACTCGGCAATCAGGCCCGGGGTCACGTTGGCGTAGTGCATCGCCAATTCCTGAGAATGACGGAATCCGTGCACGAGATGCAGGTGTGCATCGGGCGCAACGGTGCGCGCCCAGGTGATGGCATGCCGCGAATCCTCGGAGAAATCGACCCCGACCAGGATGGGCCCGTAGGCCGCCTCCGGTGCTTGTCGAACCACCAGCAGCGGCTTGTCCACGCGCCCGAGCAGCCGCTGCGGCAAGGTTCCGACCAGACGCTCACGCAGGTAGTGGGAACCACGCGCACCCAGAACCACGAGGTCATGTTCGGCCGCCAGTCGTGCAAGCTCGACGTAAGGACGGCCGGCGAGCAGTTCCGGCCGCAGGCGCAAGCCTCCGCCAGCTTCTTCTGAAGCCGCGGAGAGGCGTTCAACGAGCGTTTTCCGCACATCCTCGGCCGCTGGTGCCGCCCGCCCGAGCAGCGCGTTCAGCGACGCCAGCGTGCCTTTTTCCTGCACATGGGCCAGCGTGCCGCGGTCACAGCCGAGATCGGCCCCCAATCGCGCCGCACGCGCGGCCGCATGGCCCGACTCCGCGGAGAAGTCCGTTCCCACCAGAATGGATCGCACTGTCGGCATTCATGTCTCCCCAATGTCCCTGCGAAATCACGAGTCTAACAAGCTCGTCCCGAGCCGCTGATGATAGATGAGACCACCACCACTGCGACCGATCCGCGCCGCTTCGAGCAACCAGGCGAATACTTCCTCCACCCGTTCCGCCGTCACCTGCACCGAGAACAGACAGCGTCGTTCGGGCATCAAGGGCGCCCGGCCCACTCGCCGGGTCGTGCGTCCGATGCCACGCCCGTGATGCTCGAAAACGGCCAGAATCCCGAATTGCTCATGCACGGCCGCGGCCAGCGCCAGCGTGTCCACGTCAGCAGGCAGGATCGCGGTGATCAGGTGCTGTTCGGTGACGGCAGTCAAGGTTGCTTGGCTCCCTTTGCAGGCTTCGATCCGTAGGCGACCAATCGCTCCACCGGCGTGGTGTACAGCAGGCCGCGGCCGGGTCGGTCCAGCCCCTCGGCGGCGGCCATGGCCGCGAACACCGCAGCCTCATCCTCACGACGTACCAGCACGTAGACGATCTCCCGTTCCACGTCCACCGCCAGACCCATGATGCCGAGGCGCTCCCGATGACCGACGCCGGTGCCGTAGGACACCGTCCCGCCCTGGGCGCCGGCATCCACCGCCGCCTCCACCACGCCATCGGCGAGCCCACGGCGGACCACCGCCGTGATCAGCACCACATCGTCCAGGTAGATCAATCCCTCTGCGGTCATGCTTTTCAACTCCCCTGTTGGCGCCGGCGCGCGGCCTGCCACTGCGCCCAAAGTCCGGTCGCCAGCACACTGAGGATGGGCCCGACGGACGCCAGTGCCAACACTCCGAAACCCTGCAGGGCCCCGGCCGCACCGCCGAGCCCCAACCCCATGGCCAGGACCAGCGGTACGGTCACCGGTCCGGTGGTGACACCCGCCGAGTCCCATGCCACGTTCACGAACTCCTCCCGGGACAGCCAGGTCAGCACCAGTGCCAGGCCATAACCGGGCAGCAGCAGCCAGGCCAATGGCAGGTCGAACAGCAGCTTGACGATGCCGAGAGCAATGCCTGCCGCAACGCCCACTGACACTGCGAGGCGCAGCATCGCGTTGCGGAACGTTCCGTCAGTGAGCTCCTCCACCGTGGTCCCGAGTGCATTCAGGGCCGGTTCCGCCATGGTCGCTCCGAGCCCGATCACAGCGCCGAACAGCAGCACCAGAGCGAGCCCCAGAGCCGGCCCGTAAAGCGGCGAAGCCGTCACGTCCGGCAGGGCCATCAGGGCAATCGGCAGCAGGCTCCCGACCTGCTCACCCAGCGCGGCGAGTCCCGTGACCAGGCCGACCTTGAACAGCGCCATGCCGAGCACGCAAAGAACGATGCCATAGGCGATCTCGACCGGCCGCGGGATCCGAGCGCCCAGCAGCTTGACCAGAACCCAGAGCAGGAACAGCACCAGCGGGACGACCGCGCGAAGGGCTGCGAGCACTTCCCCAAGCGGCGCTTGGGCCCATGGGGCCGTGGCCTCCGGGCTCGAGGTCCGCGCCGAGGCCGCTGCGATGATGTCTTCAGGAGTCAGCATCATCACCGCAGCGAAACCGAGCAGAAGCACGAACAGCACGGGGAACAGCGATGCCAGCGTAACCACGCCGAACCCGGCCAGGGGATTACCTCCGGTGCCGACGGCACTGGCGACCCCGACCCCGAGAGCGAGCACGATGGGCACGGTGACCGGCCCTGTGGTCACGGCGCCGCAATCCCATGCCAGCCCCAGGATCTGACGCAGATCAGGATGGAAGGAATAGACGAGCGTCAGCGCCAGCGTAGGCAGCAACGCGATGTGAAGCAGCGGCTTCAGGCTCCACCCCCGCAGCAGCCTGAGGGTCCCGACCATGGCAGCCAGCCCGACGCCTGCCCCGACAACCATGATCAGCGGCGTGCGCCACAGTTCCAGCAGTGCGTATAGATAGGGTGTCTCGGTCACGTCCACCAGCGCCGCAGCTGCGGCCAGAGCTGCGATGGCAGGCTCTGCGAACGTGACGCCGATCCCGAGGAGCAACGCGATGGCGAGCACCCGGGTCAGCGTGCTGCGCACCGGCAGTTCTCGCCCTAGGGTTTCACCGAGGGGCATCAGACCGACCCGCAACCCTTCCATGAAGAGCATGAGGCCGAGGACCACTGCGACCAGTCCCAGCAGGATCCAGGGCAGGTCGGACACAGGCTGCCGCAGCACCAGCCACTGGAAAGCCAGCAGCCACACCGCCAGCGGCACCACCAGCCGCAGCTGCTCACGCAGGCGCTGGCCGACGTACAAGCCGACGAGCCGGAGGAGCTGGCCACGATCGAGGCCGGAAGTCACCGCCAGTACGATGGCGTTGGGCTCCGCTCCTTTCACTGCCGAGGCGGACGGACGATCGCGCTGCTGCCCTGTCATCCCGTCGTCCGTCACGCGCCCACCAGATCACCGATCAAGGCCCATTCAGCCTGTCCGGCGCCGTCAGAGCAAGACTGCATCAGGGACTCTCAGGGCCAAGACCCGGGTATTCCTCGAAGTCGTTTCGCCTGGCGCGCTGCTAACGTTGTTGCACTGTGGGGCGACGTCCCCACACCGTCTTCGGGAGTCGAACAGCAGTGCATTCCGCAATCGACAAGCTCCTGCGCACCCAGGCCCCGGCGCGGCTGTGGGGCGATGACCTCACGGCCTGCTCGACGCCCGATGCGGTATTCGGCCAGCCCATCGAGGGTGACTTCGGTGATGCCCCTGACGGCAGCAGCCGCAACGGGCGGACCCTCATGGTCCGCTTCAACCGGGCACCTCTGGATACGACCCGTCGCGGCTCCGTGCTCGTACTGCAGCTGCCTCTGCTCGGTGGCCCCTGTCGGCTGCTGGCCACCGATGTCACGGGCAGCATCGCGGCAGGACGGGTCCTCACGGGGCGGGTGCTCGAAGATCCCCAATGCCGCACGAGCACCCTGACTCTTGGGCCGGACCAGGTGTACGGCACCATCATCACGGCCCGCGGCATGCTGGAGCTCGAGGCCCGGGGCACCGTAGCCTGGATATTCATCACGCCAGCTTCAGGGCCACCGGCAGAAAACCAAGCCTGGCTGCTGCCGCGAGGCAACAGCCAGGCCCTGTGACGCGGGGTCGTCGATCCCTGAGTGACCACGCGTCCAGCGGACCACCGGTCACTCTTCGTCGCGGACCCGGATCCGGGCCTGATTGCGATCGACGGTGGCCAGACCGATTCCACTGACGTTCGCCAGTTCCTCCGGCGTCATGAAGCCGCCGTTGGCCTCGCGGTAGCGGACGATGGCCTCGGCGCGCGCCATGCCCACGCCGTGGAGCACTTCAGCGAGCGTCGCCGCATCGGCCTGATTGATGTTCACGGTGGGTTCCACCGCTACGTCATTGGCGGCAGCCATGCCGCCGAGCGTCAGCATTACGGCCAAGCAGATGGTGCGAATCATGTGTTGAGCCTGCATATCGGCATCCTCATTGTGGAACGTTGAGGCTCGAACAACGCGCTGGTTACTCGAACCCGCATCCCGACCCTTCGGGATGCTGGATCCACCGTAGCGCCGCGCTCCCCTCACCGGGGACAGCCAACGTCCCGGGATGACGTACGCTCCTGCAGGCAGCTTGCGTGAGAAATGCCCGCGCCACACCGCGTGCGCACAGCGCTGGATCGGAAGAAGGTCGCGGTATCAGTCGCTCGGGTCTGCAACCTGCGGCGCGATGCTGCCCCACGTCTTGCACGCCGGGCATTGCCACTGCAGCAGCGGGCCGCAAAAGCCGCAGGCGTCACAGATGTAAGTACCGGCAGAGACATCGCTGCGCGCGCCGTGAAGGTGGGCCGCTCCCACAGCCTCGAGAAACTGTAGCAGATCGTGATCCGTACCCAGTTCGTGGTGGGCTTCCACCAGCATGGGCAGCGCTTCCGGCAGAAATCGCGGATCCTGATCCGGCACCTGCCTGCAGGCCGCGCTGGCCTCCCGATAGTGACCCTCCTCCAGCTCCAGGCGTGCGCGCAAGAGATTGGCGCGCACGCAGCCCGGGTCCTGCTCCAGCGCTTCGGTAAGCTGACGTCGCGCGCCCCTGAGGTCCCGATCACGCCAGGCTTCCTCCGCAAGCTCGCATAGATAGTGCGCGAGCGTCCGGGCGATGTCCGCGGCACCACTTGCGGCAAGTTCACGCGCAGTGGCCGCCGCCGCCGTCCAGTCCCGCTCCCGCTGATGCAATTCCAGGCGTGCTTCAAGCGCGGCCTGCCGCAGCGGATCATCACGGCGGACCAGCACCGCCAGCAGACTCTCGGCACGATTCAGAAGGCCTGCCGCGAGATAATCCCGGGCCAACTCCAACTCCACCCGCGCCCGGGCATCACTGTCCAGTGCCGGGCGTGCAAGCAGACTCTGATGCAAGCGGACGGCACGGTCGATGTCACCCCGACGACGCAACACGGTGGCACGCGCCAGATGCCCATCCAGGGTGGCATGGGTGACTTCAGCCGCCACGTCATCCGCATCGGGATCCGCACCCGGGTCCTCGTTGAGCAGATAGTTCAGACCACGGACCGGATTGCGGGGGCGGCGCTTTCGTCGCAACCACGCCGACCAGAGCCGTACGAGGAGCAGTCCGACCGCAAGAACGAGTGCCAGCAGCAACCCGAAGACCGGCAGGGCCTCCAGCACATCCGCCATGAGGATCAACTGCTACCGGGCTGGCGCTCGGCCTGCATGGCACGTCGCGTGGCCTCGAGGTCACGTTCTGCCAGACGGCGTCCGCGGCGCTGTCGCAGCGTGCCGATGCTGGAGAGGAGGATCCCAAGCAGCAGACCCACCGTCAGCGCCCCACACACCCAGAGGAAGACGGGTAGCGACGGCGATTGCCAGTCGAGAAACACCAGGGGTACAGGGTCGCTGTTGTCGATGCCGATGAGCACGCCGAGGGCGAGCATCAGCAACAGGAGCACGAGGAAGATCAACGAACGCAGGATACCCATGGGTCAGACTCGGGAATCACAGCTGATGAGCGTCATCCCTGCCCTTCGCGCCGGATGTCGGGGCTGGCGTCGTCTGCGCGGAGACTGGAATTGACCCGCTCACGCAATTCCTTGCCGGGCTTGAAGTGCGGTACGTACTTGCCGGAGAGGCCAACGGCCTCCCCGGTTTTCGGATTGCGCCCCAGGCGCGGGGCGCGGTAGTGCAGCGAGAAGCTGCCGAAGCCTCGGATCTCGATCCGATCACCGCCCGCCAGGGTCTGAGCCATCTGCTCGACCATGGATTTGACCGCAAGCTCCACGTCTTTCGCCGAAAGTTGGCTCTGACGCTCGGCAATGCGTTCGATCAACTCGGATTTGGTCATGGGCCCGCCGACATCCCTCATTCGCGAGGTTCGAGACCCCGGAACAGTTCCTTGCAAAAAGTCAAGCTAGCACAATCAGTTGAGTGCAACAACCGAATGTCATCTAGCTTCAGCATGCAAGTCGCTGATTTCCGGGGTCATCTCGCCAAGCTAGCCCTTCTGCTGATCCATCTCCTTGCGGATCAGATCACCGATGGTCGTCGGCCCGGAAGCAGGAGCAGCATCCTTCTCCTTGTGTTCCCGCACCGCTTCGCGCTCCAGCTCGTAATCCTTGGCCTTGATCGACAGGCTGATCACACGGTTCTTGCGATCCACCGAAATGATCTTGACCTCGATCTCTTCGCCTTCCTTGAGCACGCTGCGCGCGTCTTCCACCCGGTCCACGGCGATCTCGGAAGCCTTCAGGAAGCCTTCCACCTCGTCGGCGAGGCGAATGCGTGCTTCCTTGGCATCCACTTCGACCACGGTGCCCTTGACGATGGTGCCGCGATCGTTGACCGCGGTGTAGTCGGAGAAGGGATCCTCCTCGAGCTGCTTGATGCCGAGAGAAATGCGCTCACGCTCCGGGTCTATGGACAGCACGACCGTGGAGACTTCCTGACCCTTCTGGTAGTTACGCACGGCGCTCTCGCCGGGCTCGTTCCAGGAGATGTCGGAGAGGTGCACCAGGCCGTCGATGCCGCCGTCGAGACCGATGAAGATCCCGAAGTCGGTGATGGACTTGATGGTGCCGGAGATGCGGTCGCCCTTGGTGAAGCTTCCGGCGAACACGTCCCAGGGGTTCTTCTGGGTCTGCTTGATGCCGAGCGAAATCCGGCGCCGCTCCTCGTCGATGTCGAGGATCATGACGTCGATCTCGTCGCCCACCTGCACCACCTTGGAGGGGTGGATGTTCTTGTTGGTCCAGTCCATCTCGGAGACGTGCACCAGACCTTCGACGCCTTCCTCGATTTCCACGAAGCAGCCGTAGTCGGTGAGGTTGGTGACCTTGCCCTTGACGACGGCGTTCTCCGGATAGCGCGCCTTGATGCTGACCCAGGGATCCTCGCCGAGCTGCTTGAGACCGAGGGACACACGCTGGCGTTCACGGTCGAACTTGAGCACCCGCACCCGGATTTCGTCGCCGACGTTGACGATCTCGCTCGGATGCTTGATCCGGCGCCAGGCCATGTCGGTGATGTGCAGCAGGCCGTCGACGCCACCGAGGTCCACGAAAGCACCGTAATCGGTGAGGTTCTTGACCACCCCGTCGAGGTCCATGCCTTCCTGCAGGGACTCGAGCAGCGCTTCGCGCTCGGCAGAGTTCTCCTCCTCGAGCACCGCGCGGCGGGACACCACCACGTTGTTGCGACGCTGATCGAGCTTGATGACCTTGAATTCGAGTTCCTTGCCTTCGAGGTGGGCCACGTCGCGCACAGGGCGCATGTCCACCAGGGAGCCGGGAAGGAAGGCGCGGATGCCGTCGATGTCGACGGTGAAGCCGCCTTTGACCTTGCCCTGCAGGAAACCGGGGATCTTCTTCTCCTGCTCGAACGCTTCCTCGAGCACCATCCACACTTCGGCGCGGCGAGCCTTCTCGCGCGACAGACGGGTCTCGCCGAAGCCATCGTCGACGGCTTCCATGGCGACCTTCACCTGATCGCCGATGGCGAGGTCGAAGTTGCCTTTCTCGTCCAAGAATTGGGCTCGGGGGATGACGCCTTCGGATTTGAGGCCGGCGTGGACGGTGACCCAGTCGTCATCGATGTCGACGACGGTCCCCGTTACGATGGCGCCCGGTGCCATCTCGACGCTCTTGAGGCTCTCTTCGAACAGTTCCGCGAAACTTTCGCTCATGTGGATTGATTTCCGGCATTGCCACGTGCCCCAGCCGGCACGGGTCGGTTCAAAGTCCTCAAATCACCGCGCTGCTGGCTCTAACGGCGAAATTGAGGGGCTTGCTTTCAGTCCTGCACGATCCCTCGGGAACGTGCCGCAGCGAGAACCTGGGCGAGTACTCCCTCGGCATCGACGCTGGTGCTGTCGATGACGAGTGCGTCGTCGGCCGGTCGCAGCGGCGCAACGGCGCGCTGCGCGTCCCGTTCATCCCGGGCCGCCATGCTTGCGAAAAGGTCGCGGAGATTAGCATCCAACCCCTTATCTATCAACTGCTTATATCGCCGTCGCGCACGCTCCTCCGTACTCGCAGTGAGAAAGACCTTGAGCTCGGCGTCCGGGAATATGACCGTGCCCATGTCACGGCCGTCCGCAATCAGGCCGGGAGCCCGCCGGAATCCTCGCTGCCGGTCCACCAGGGCGCTGCGCACTTCAGGAATCGAGGCCACCTGCGAGGCGCCCTGCCCGGCGGCATCGCTGCGCATGGCATCGGCCACGGGCTGGCCGTCCAGGAACACCCTGGTCTGGTCAGAATCGACCTCCAGCTCGAAGCTCACGTCCAGGTGGCGGGCCACCTCGGCCAGCACCTCGCGGTCGTCGAAGGCCACGTCGCGCTGTTCGGCCGCCAGCGCCACCAGCCGATAGAGGGCGCCGGAGTCCAGCAGGTGCCACCCGAGCTCGCGGGCCAGGGCCACGCACAGCGTCCCTTTGCCCGCACCGCCGGGTCCGTCCACGGTGATCACCGGCACCTCAGCCATCAGCACCCCCGATCATCGAATGCAGCTCGCGCACTGCGTCTTCCCTGATCCAAGCCATACGCCAGTGGGAGATTGTGCCGGCCGCAGGCCGGCGTCGCGACCGGCGGCGCAGCCGCCGGGTCCAAGCGGGCCGAGTCCCGCAGCGTAATCGCCACGCCCGCTGCGCGGACGTGCGCTCCCACCGGCAGTTCCCGAGCCCATGCCCATCCGCTGGAACAAAGCGTCCGTGGGAGCAAACGTCGGCCGCAGGCCGGCGTCGCGACCGGCGGCGCAGCCGCCGGGTTCGAGCGGGTCGCTCCCGCAGCGTAATCGCCACGCCCGCTGCGCGGACGTGCGCTCCCACCGGCAGTTCCCGAGCCCATGGCCATCCGCTGGAACAAA
>SKUB01000008.1 GCA_007122315.1 Pseudomonadales bacterium
CGCAGTCCTTCAGCGCCTGCCGCACGGCGAAGGCACCCTGCTCCAGCCCCGACACGCCGTCGCTGCGTCCGAACGGGTGAATACCGATCCCGATGATTGCGACGTCACTCATGGCTGCCGCCCTCCTCTTCCCGTCCAGGCGCTTCAGGCGACCGGGCAGAACGCGTAGCTGATGATTTCCGCACCGTCGTCATCGACCCGGAACGGTTCGAACACGAGTTCCATGTCCATGCCTATTTCGAGTTCCTCGGCGCGCGATGCCTTCAGCCTACTGACGACACGGACCTGGTCAGGCACTTCGACGTATCCGACGCCGTAGGGTCGGAACGTCTCTGCAGTCTCTTCCCCTGCATAGGGTGGCGACTTGGGCAGGAAACCCTGGATCGTGTAGGACCACAGCTTGCCGCGGGTGCCGAGTTCGCAGCTCGCCACATCCTCGCTGCAGCAGCGCGGACAACTGGTCTGGGAAGGAAATGACGTGGTGCCACAGTTGTTGCACCGGCTGCCCAGCAACCGCGGCTTCGAAGACGGCCACGAGAACAGTTTCGGATCGATGGGTTTCTGAAGCATCGTCGCAGCGTCTGTCTCGCTCATGGTGTCCTCCCCGGGCGTCGACCCTCGCGATGCGTTTCGCAACGGGCGCCCGTGGATCATGGCAAACGCGCCACCGGGACACCACCTCGGTGGTTTCGGGGCGTCACACCGAATTCAACATGCACGACGAAGCCTGGCGCCGGTCAGTCCAGGGCCGGCGCTGAGGCCGCTCCCTGCCTCGCGAGCGTTGCCAGCAAAACGCGCAGGTCGCTCTTCGACCAGCACGCCTGGGCCCCCTTCTCTCGAGCAAGGATCTGCAGCGCAGACGGGTCGTGGCCGGTGAGCAGAATGACCCCGAGCTGAGGTGAGACCGCGTGACAGCGCTCGAGGAGAACGAAACCGGATTCTTCGCCGACTTCCAGGTCGAGCAGCACGACTTCCGGTTCGCTCGCGAGAAGCGCATCGAGTTCCGCACCCGAAGCCGCCTGGGCGACGACCTCGAGACACGGTTGCCGCGCCAGTAACCGGACGAGGGTGCGGCGAAACAGATCGTTGTCGTCGACGACAGCGACCCGCAAGGGTGCCTCGGGGCTGGGCACGCGGGCCTGCATGACACCTCCAGGTGGCGGCCCAATCAGGGTCCTTCGCCCGCTCCGACGGGCGCATTGTCATCCGGCAGCAGGCCATGACGCATGGCGAAGCGCACGAGTCCGACAACGTCGTGGACATCGAGCTGGCGCATGATGTTGGTGCGATGGGTCTCCACGGTCTTGATGCCGAGATGCAGCACTTCTGCGATCTCCCTCGTGGTGTGCCCTTCCGCGACCAGCTGCAGCACTTCGCGCTGCCGTGGCGTCAGTGCGTCGAGGGGCGACCCCCCACTCTGCGTGCGATGAACGTAGGCGTCGATGACGTGTTTGGAGACCTCTGGGCTCAGATAGCGGTCGCCCTTCACCGCCGAGCGAATAGCGAGTTCGAGCTCCGACGCGGATGCGCTCTTGAGCAGGTATCCGAGCGCGCCATTGCGCAATGCGCGCAGGACGTACTCTTCGTTCGCGTACATGGACAGCATCAGCACCGCCACTTCGGGCCAACGCTCGGTAATCCGCGCGCAGGCCTCGAGCCCGTTGAGCACCGGCAGGGCCACGTCCATGAGCACGAGCTGCGGGGTATGGTCACGGACCTGGGCGATGGCATCACGACCGTTTTCAGCTTCCGCCACAACCTCGACGCCCGAGATCGACTCGACCAGCCGGCGCAGACCGGCCCGCATCAGGCCATGGTCATCCACGAGAACGATCTGGATGCTGCCCATCACTGCTCCTCAGCGTGTACGGCCACGCCACCGCCCCAATCAGGGCTTTCCCGGAACGCCACCTCCACAGGCCGATGATAGCATCCAGGTTCCAGGCCATCAGGACGGGCAGAATGTGGACTCAACACGCACCGTCGCGACAGCTACAGTGAAGGCTAGCCCCTCATCAGCGGAACTGCCGCGCAGATCAGGACCGTTTGTCCTGACGCTGTGCTATGCGGCCTTTGCCACCGTCTGGATCGTTGCCACAGATCTGCTGGTCGACGCCATCGCCAGCGGGGCGCTTGCGCATGTCGCGAAGGGACTGCTGTTCGTTGCCGGAACCGCCATCGCCCTCTACGTCCTGCTCCGGCGCCATGCCTCACGGGAAGTGGATCGGGACGCGGAGCGCTACCTTGCCCACGAACTCACTGAGGATCGGGTCGCTCTTGCCAGGGCTCATCGCTACTCGGAAGAGATGGGGCTGCTTACGCGTCGTCTGCTCAACGCCCAGGAGCAGGAACGCCGCGACATCGCCAGGCAACTCCATGACCAGCTCGGACAGACCCTGACCGTCGCCCGGCTGCTGGTGGAAAGCACGCTGGAACAGATCGAGGACCGGGACGTGAGCGGCATGCTCCGGGAAGCCATGGAGGCATTGGAAAGTGGCCTGAAGGAGACCCGCACCCTGACCGGCATCCTCAGGCCGCCCATGCTCGACGACCTGGGGCTCGTCCCGACGCTGCGCTGGCTGGTGGATCGAAGTACCGCCGGCCGCGAGATCGAGGTCAAGCTCGATCTGCCGCCGGACCCGGGTGCTCTGGAAAGCGAGATCGATGTCGCCGCGTATCGGATCGCCCAGGAAGCCCTCGGCAACGCCCTCCAGCACGGAGCGCCGGAGCGGCTGTTCATCCGCCTCCGGATCCGCAGTCGCGTGCTCACGATGACCATCGAGGACGATGGCTGCGGCTTCGATCCGGCCCAGGTGCTCGAGGGGCTGGTGCCGTTCGGACGCTCCGGTCTCCTTGGCATCCGCGAGCGGGCGCGGGCGCTCGGCGGCGCAGTGCGGATCCGCTCACTTCCGGGCCAGGGCACCGTTGTACGAGCCATCCTCCCACGCCGTCCGCGAGGTCCAGCGGCCTGACCGTACGCGGCCCGAAGCGGGCATTCCCAACCCGGCAACCTGGCGGATCTGAACTAAGCTTTTCGCTGGGGACCTGCCTCGATCTGGTGGCATTGGATGAACATGCACGTAGAGCCCGGCAACAACTTGATGGTCATCGACGACGAATCCCTGATCTGCGAGTTCATCGCCGACGTTGCAGGGTCCTATGGCTTCGATGTGCGCGCCTGCTGCGGCCTCAACGCGGTCACCAGCGCGTTCGAGGAGTTCGAGCCGAGCCTCGTGCTGCTCGATCTCAACATGCCCGGCGACGATGGGGTCGAGGTGCTGCGCTTCCTCAAGGACCACCGTCGCGACGCCGCAGTGATGCTGATGAGCGGCGAGGGTGGACGGGTCCTCGAGGCGGCGCTGCGTTTCGGCAAGGATCTTGGCCTGAACATGCTCGGCTTCATCGAGAAGCCGCTGGAACTCGAACGACTCGAATCGGTGCTCCACCAGAACTGGCGCGGCCAGTGGCTGATAACAGAGGATGAACTCCGCCTTGCGCTCGACCAGGGCGAGCTCATGCCGCTGTTTCAGCCCCGCGTCCATCGCGAAGCCGATGGCACGTGGCGGATCCGGGACGTCGAGGCGCTGATCCGATGGCAGCATCCCCGCTTCGGACTGCTGACCCCCGAACACTTCATTCCGTTCGCGGAAGAGCTGCCCCTGATCAGCGAAATGACTGACCGCATGCTCAAGGTGTCGTTGACTCATGCCAAGCGCTGGTTCGCAGACTACGCCATGGACCTCGGTGTCAGCATCAATCTGCCGCGGACCCAGCTCTGCGACACCAACCTTCCCGATCGACTCCTCAACATCACCGCGGCCAGCGGCATGGATCCGAAACGGGTCACGCTCGAGGTGACCGAACGCGGCACCATGCAGGATCCGGCAAAGGCGGCCGAGATCCTGACCCGGTGTCGCCTGAAGCGCTTCAACCTGGCCATGGACGATTTCGGCACCGGCTATTCGTCCCTGACTCACCTCGCTCAGCTGCCTTTCAGCGAACTGAAGATCGACAAATCCTTCGTCGCCGGTATCGAGACATCTGAGAGCGATCGCGTGATCGTCCGCTCCTGCATCGCACTCGCCCACAGTCTCGGACTCGAGGTCTGTGCCGAGGGCGTCGAGTCTGCCGCAACCTTCCAGCTCCTCGATCGCCTCGGTTGCGACGCCATGCAAGGCTTCTGGATCAGTCCGGCCGTGAGAGCCCCCGAAGTACCGAATCTCGCCGCCAACTTCCGCTACCAGCGCCTGTAGCCGCCGGACATCCGATCGGAGCCGCTGCCATGTCCGCTTCCGCCGAAATCCACCTTCTCAGGCAGAGGGTGCTCGCCAGGGCCGCCGCGCGCCTGGCGCACGACTTCAACAACGACCTGACGGTGATCGGCGGCCAGGCGGAACTCGCCCAGCGTCCGGCTGCGGGCCGCCTGCCGGAGCGGCTCGAGCAGATCATCAAGGTCACCGGTATCGCACGTGATCGCAGCCGCCTGGTCCTGGAACTTGCGCATGCCGAACCCCATGCGGATGAAGTGATCACCGGGGAGCGCATACGCGAGGACGTCGAGCAGCTTGTCGCACTGTTAGCGGGTCGGGATGCCACCGTCGAAGTGCAGGTCGGCGACGATCTCCCCGCGGCGGACAAGGTGCGCCTGCAATGGCTGATTGCTGCCATGGTGCTCGCCGGCGTACCCGAACCGGACCACCCCTACGCCCACCTCTTCCTCAATCTCAGGGCGCTCCAGGATGGCATCGGCATCGAACTCACGGCCATGACCGGCGCCCCGCTGCCCCCTTGGCTGACCGAGGCCACCGCCGCCGTGGGCGCGGCCGTGGACGTCGACAGCACTGCCGACGGCTGGGTCGCCCATACCGTGCTGCCGCATCCAGCCGGCGCCTAGAGCTGCTGGACTCAGTCCTCCCCGCCCAGCTCTGCTCCCATCCAGCTCAGACACTGCAACTGCCCGGATTTCAGCCTGGTCTTCACCACTTCCGCATTGCGCATCGGATGCTCCATTGCGTAGCTCCGACTCACCTCCGGACACAACTCAGGGAGCATGAACATGATGATGCCGCCATGCGTCACCAGCACCAGGCGTCCGTCCTCGTCGCCGTGCGCGGCCACGAGCTCCTCCCAGAACGGCAGAAAACGCGCCTTGAAATCCGCCAGGCTCTCGCCTTCTTCGCCTACGCGAGCATCCTCGTCACCCTCCGCCCAGCTCCGGAACACCGGCAACACATCGCGGCTCAAATCCGGCGCCGGGCCGAGGGAGACTTCGACTGCGGCGGGCGCCAGCCGCACAGGCGTGCCCGTGCGAAAGGAGATCGCATCGGCGGTCTGCAAGGTCCGCAGGCGGGTGCTGCTGTAGAGGTAGTCCACTTCGACCCCCGTGAAGCGCGCACCTAGCATGGCCGCCTGGCGTACACCCTCCGGCGTCAGCGGGTAGCTGACGCCGTCATCCGGCAC
>SKUB01000210.1 GCA_007122315.1 Pseudomonadales bacterium
CAGTCCGCGATCGCAACGCCGACCTGCGGCCGACGTTCGCTCCCACTGGCGTAATGCAGGATTTTCGCGGGGCGCAGTGGGAGCCTACGTCCGCGCAGCGGGCGTCGCGATCTGTGTCACGTCCGAGTTCGCCGGCAGTCCACGATCGCAACGCCGGCCTGCGGCCGACGTTCGCTCCCACTGACGCATCGCGAGATGCGAGCGAGGCCTAGAAGCTGGCGCGAGTGTCGTCAGCGATCAGCGTTTCGTTGGACAGCGCCAGATCCGACACGCAGTACTCGAACTCGTACTTGTAGAAGCGCAGGCGGTCGCCGTGCTTGAGACGGGTCTCCGTGGTCACCCGCTTGCCGTTCAGGAACGTGCCGTTCACCGACTGCTGATCGATGATCCAGAACGAGAAGTCCCGGTACTCGATCAGGGCATGCCGCCGCCCGATCTGACGGCGGAAAATCTGAATGTAGAAGATGCCGTCATCCGGCGGCTGCTGCAGCCGGGTGATCATGTTGTATTTGCCCTTCAGCGGATGGGTGGAAGCATGGGTCACCCCGTGCAGGTCTACCAGATAGCAGTCCGGGAAGTACTCCAGGGCCGAGATGACCGGCTTCGGCGGCGGTTGCCGCACCAGCCACGTGCGCCACAGGGCCCAGCCCAGCAGGCCCGCGCCGAGCAGCAGCAGGGAGGCGGCCAGCCACCAGCGGGCGGCGCTCTCGGTGGACTCGGATGCCCGCTCGACTGTGGCGATCGTGGCCACCGGCGCAATGGCAGGCGCTTCTGTGGGCGTGACGATCTCCGGTTCGGCCTGGGGAACGGGCTGCGCCGCCGTCTGGGCAGGTGCTGCGGCCGGCGTCGCGGTGGCAGCTGGTCGCGCGGTCGGGGCGGCGGCCGGGACGCTGCGAGGCTCCGGTGCCGTCTCCGGTGTCGGGTCCAGGCGAAGAATCGATTCGCGGATCCGGCTCATGGCGGAGCCGACATCGTTTGCGGTCATGGCCCGGTGGTAGGTGCCGCCCGTCGCGCGGGTGATCGGGTTCAGGACCCGGAAATCGGCCTCCTCGCTCAGCGCCACCACCCACATGGAGATGCCGCGCTGCGTGAGCTGCTGGGTCAGGTCGCCGGCGAGCCAGGCCTCGGCGCGCAGATCCCCTTCCGGGCTGCCCGTGTCCATGACCCCGTCGGTGATCATCAGGATCGCGTCGCGTCCGGGGACGGCCGGTGTCTGTCGCAGTTCGTAGATGCCGCGCTCCACCGCCAGCGACAGATCCGTCCAGGGGCCGCGATAGTCCAGACGGTCGAGTACCCGGGGATTGAATTCGCCGGCCGGAATCAGCGGCTGGATCAGGCGGCCGCGGGCGTCGAAGCTCACCACCGCCACTTCCGTTCCCTCGGGCAGTGACTCGATGAAGCGGGTGACGCCAGTGGGGACGAGGCGCTCGACGTCGTTCAGGCGCATGCTGCCGGAATTGTCGACCAGCAGGACGATGCGGTCAGCGTGGGCGCCGGTGCAAAGCAGGATCAGCAGGCTCGTCGCCAAGAGGCGAGCGGTTCGCGGCACGTCAAACAGCCGGGCGACCGTCGCTGAAACGAGCTGCTGCATGGCACGGGCTCCTGAGCCTCGGGGCGAGGCTGCTGTGTTCGTTTTGTAATTATGCCTGGGCATATGCCCCATTCCGCCGACGTGGCAAGCGCCAATCTCCCGTTTTGTGACTGGAGTCTAGTTCAGAGTGTGCGGTGCGTCCCGCCGCTTAACTTACATTGGCCGCGGGACCAGCCCGCTGCCGGGCTGCGCTCGTGCCTGGGGGTTCGCCATCGCCCTTCCGCGCGGTTATCATGCGCGCCCTGCCGAGCCCCGATCTGACCCGTGGCGCGACAGAACCTCGTTGGCAATGTGCCGGTTGGAGGCGACCCGAAGGCAGACAGATAGAGTTCAAACGGAGAGGTGCCGGAGTGGTCGAACGGGCCTGACTCGAAATCAGGTGTACCCTTGCGGGTACCCAGGGTTCGAATCCCTGCCTCTCCGCCAGAAACGCCAAGGGCCCCTGAAGGGGCCCTTGGCGTTTCTGGTTCGTAAACTTCAACCCTAACCAGAATCTTGCGTTCTGCCAGTGGGAGCTTACGTCGGCCCGAAGGGTCGGCGTTGCGATCGTGGACTGCCGTCGGTGTCTGGCGTGACACACATCGCGACGCCCGCTGCGCGGACGTAGGCTCCCACTGCGCCCCGCGAAAATCCTGCATTACGCCAGTGGGAGCGAACGTCGGCCGCAGGTCGGCGTTGCGATCGCGGACTTCCGGCGAACTCAGGCGTGACACAGATCGCGACGCCCGCTGCGCGGACGTCAGCTCCCACTGGCTTATCGCTCCCACTGGCTTATCGCTGGGTTGGGGGCTGTTGCCGTGAATCCGGGGTCAATCGATGACGAACCACTCGCTGCAGGCTTGCTGATGGGCCAGGGCGCGACGGCCGGGCAGGCCGTCCATCACCGCATCCACCGCCGCCGCCGCCAGCTCGCGGGTGTTGTTCTGCTCCGAGAGATGCGCCGCGAGCAGCACCTGCAGCCGCTCCGGCTGCAACGCCGCAAGCAGACTGCTCGACTGCGCATTCGCGAGATGTCCGAACGCGCCACCCACACGCCGCTTCAGCGCCGGCGGATAGCTCCCCTGCTGCAGCATGTCAGTGTCGTGGTTGTACTCGAGCAGCAGCCCGTCGCAGGCACCGAAGCGTTCCACCACGTGCTGGGTCGGATGGCCGAGATCGGTGAGCACGCCGAGCCGAAGGCGCTGGTGTTCGAACAGGAACTGCACCGGCTCGCGGGCGTCGTGGGGCACGGTCACCGGCAACACGTCCATCCCGCAGATGGCGAAGCGCTCTTCCGCGGCGATGACCTCATCCTTCGGCCCCGGCTGGCTCTTCATGCCGCGCCAGGTCCCGGCAGTGGCCATCACCGCCGCACCGCTGGCCCGCGCCGCGCGCATGACGCCCTGGGCGTGGTCCGCATGCTCGTGGGTCACCAGAATGGCAGTCAGATCGTCGACGGCGACGCCGGCATCGCCGAGGCGGCGGGTGAGGTCTTTCAGGCTGAAGCCACAATCGATGAGGACGCAGGCCTCCCCCGCCTGCACCAGAGTGCCGTTACCGCGGCTGCCGCTGCCGAGCGAACAGAACCGCAGCACGTTCAGGAAGCGAATTCGCGCACGATGTTCAACACCTGCTCCGCCTGTTCCCGACCCACATTCTGCTGACCGTCCGGTCCGAGCACCCGCAGATCGAAACCGTCGTCCGCCGGCTCAAGCTTGAGTTCGAGCTCCTCGCCGCCGCGGGCGCGGAAGGAGAACGTGCGCCGGAACCAGCCCATTTCCTCACCCCGGAACTGCCGCTCGTCGAAGCTGATCTGATAGGAACCGGCCAGCGAATCGGAATCCAGCACCGGAATGTCGGCGTTGTTGAGCGCCGTGGCGATGGTGGCCCAGGCGCGGTCATAGTCCAGCCGGAACCGCAGCACCGGCGGCCGGTCACGACCGGCGAGGACCTCGGCCTTCGGCTCGGCGGCAATGTTCTGCGCACGCAGGGAGATGCCGGCCTGACCCACTTCCGCAGCCAGATACCCGGCCAACTCGTTGAGCAGGACCTCCTCCGCGCGGGCGCTGGTCGAACGCTCGGGCCAGGGCAGATCCACGGGCATTCCGTCGGTGCCGAGATGCGTCAAGCTGATCTCGGTGGCGCCACGCCGCACGGCCTGACCCACGTCCAGGCGCAGACGGTGCAGCGGCACGTCGCCGGCTTCTTCCGCGAGCACGCTGCGGACGATATCGCGGAAGCGATCGCCACGGACCTCGATCCACTGGGTCTCGAGAATGCCCGCCTCCGGCTGCTCCTGGGCCACGGCAACGCCGTTGTCCGCCAGGAACTGAATGATCCGCGGCCACACCAGCGACGGCGGATCCGGCGCCACCACCCAGGAGGCATCGGCAAAGCGCTGGATGCGCACGCCGCGATCCTCTTCCCGGGCAAACAGCGTCGCCGGGCGGGGCAGTTCGAAGTCGTCATCTTCCAGATAGCGGTCCATGCCCGGCACTTCCGGAATGAACATGGCCTCGCCGATGGCCATGTCGTCCAGATCCGAAGGGATCACGGGCGGCGGCACCGGCCGCGCCTCGCGATAATCATCGCTGCGGTCACGGAACCAGCCGTCGTCGCCACCGAACCAGCTGCAGCCGGGCAGCAGTGCGGTCATGAGCGCGAGAACGAAAGCACGCGGAATGAGGGGTGACTTCATGCGATGGATTCACCTTGGGAGCTTTCAGTCAGCAGTCCCAGTTGGACCAACACCTGCCGCAGCGGTTCACGGAACGCTTCCGACAGGGGGGTCAGCGGGAGCCGGATACCGGCGTCGATGAGTCCGAGTTCGTACAGGGCCCACTTCACCGGAATCGGGTTCGACTCCAGGAACAGCGCCCGATGCAGCGGCTGCAGGCGCAGGTCGATGGCGGCCGCAGCCGCATCGTCGCCGGCGAGCATGGCGTCCGTGAACGCGGCCAGCATGCCGGGGACCACGTTCGCCGTCACCGACACCAGGCCGCAGGCACCGGCGCGCATCAGCTCCAGATTCTTGCCGTCCTCGCCGGAGAGCACCGCGAAATCAGGGCCGCAGAGCCGGTGAATCTCGGCCACCCGGGAGACATCCCCGGACGCTTCCTTGATGCCGACGATGTTCCGCAGCGGCGCCAGCCGGGCGACGGTGGCCGGCAGCAGATCGCAGGCGGTGCGCCCGGGCACGTTGTAGAGCAGTTGCGGCAGGTCCACCTCTTCCGCCAGCAGCGAGTAGTGCCGGAACAGGCCCTCCTGGGTGGGCTTGTTGTAGTAAGGCGTCACCTGCAGCGCCGCGTCCACCCCCGCGTCTTTGGCCGCCTGGGTCAGCTGCAGTGCTTCCGCCGTGGAGTTGCTGCCGGTACCCGCGATCACTGCCACGCGACCGGCGACCATGCGCACCACTTCTTCGATGACGCGGATGTGATCGGGGGTGTCGAGGGTCGCGGACTCACCGGTGGTCCCGACCGGAACGATGCCGTCGGTCCCCTCGGCCACGTGCCAGTCGATGAGTCGGGCGAGCGCGTCCCAGTCGATGCTCCCCGTCGCCGTCATCGGCGTGACGAGCGCGACGATGCTGCCCGTGAACATGGCGGTGGCTCCCAGAAAATCAGGCCGCAATGGTAATGGGGGCCCCGTGGCATCACAAGGACGTGACGACACGCGGATGCATGGATTCCGTGGCGTTGCAGGCGGACGTCGGGTTAGCCTCAGCGACCCTGCGCAGCGCGGAGTCGCAACCCATGTCCAGCCATGCCCTGGTGATCACCTGCGTCGGTCCCGATCGCCCCGGCCTCGTCAGCGAGGTGACCCGCGTCATCGCCGCCTGCGACGGCAACATCCTCGACAGCCGCATGGCCCTGCTCGGCGGTGA
>SKUB01000132.1 GCA_007122315.1 Pseudomonadales bacterium
CTTGGCATCAGGGATTCAGTTCGGCCGCTCATCTCTGTGTCTCTCCCCCTGCCTCCCTCACCAGAACAGCGAGGTAGTTGAACTATATTCTGGCCGCCAAGCCTAATGGACGCTCGAAATCCCGGCCGCTGACCAGATTGCCGCCAGTCTAGTCAGGAGTTGATCGCCAGATTCGGTAACGGTTCGCTGCGCGAGAGTTGGCAGCGAACGGCCTGGCCGTGCGTCGCGCTGCGGCCAGCCCTCGCCTCAACATGCCTGGGTCTCGTTTCGTCGTGGGACGCGAGCAGCGGACGTTGGGCCAGGTATAGTCGGCCTCGGACCTGTCGGCCAAAGACGAGGCTGCCATGCTCGAACTCGACAACGTCAGCCATGTCTATGGCAATGGCACCCGCGCCCTCGACGCGGTCACGCTCAGCATCCCGCGCGGCATGTTCGGCCTGCTCGGACCGAACGGCGCCGGCAAATCGACGCTCATGCGCGCCATCGCCACTCTGCACACCCCGACTTCGGGAAGCATCCGCTTCAGCGACATCGACGTACTCGCCGAACCCGAGCGCGTACGACCACTGCTCGGCTACCTGCCCCAGGACTTCGGCGTCTATCCGCGCGTCACCGCCGCGGACATGCTCGAACATCTCGCCGTACTCAAGGGCATCGCACAGCGCGACGAGCGCAAGCAGACCGTTGAGGCGCTGCTGCAGCAGGTCAATCTCTGGGATGTCCGCAACAAGGCACTGGCCGGCTTTTCCGGAGGCATGCGCCAGCGCTTCGGCATCGCCCAGGCCCTGATCGGTCGTCCGGAGCTGATCATCGTCGATGAACCGACCGCGGGACTCGATCCTGAGGAGCGCAATCGCTTTCTCAACCTGCTCGCTGAAATCGGCGAGAACGTGGTGGTGATTCTCTCCACCCACATCGTCGAGGACGTCTCAGACCTTTGTCCACGCATGGCCGTCATCGCCCAGGGGCGCATCGAGCTCGAGGGGGCACCGCTCGAGCTGATCGATGACCTGCGCGGCCGCGTCTGGCGCAAGACCGTCCATCGCGACGAGCTCGACGCCCTGCAGGAGGCCCACCAGGTCCTCTCAACGCGCCTCTACGCCGGAAGAACCGTGGTGCACGTCCTCGCCGACGCCCCTCCTGACGACGGCTTCGAGGCGATCACGGGCGGCCTGGAGGACGTCTACTTCTCCACCCTCAAGCGCGTCCGCGCCGCTGCCTGAGTCCGATGCGGATGCTGACGCGGGTTGCTGCCTTCGAATTCAATTTCCAGCGCGGCGGACCCGTGTTCTACGCCAGCGCCGCTATTTTCTTCCTGCTCACCTTCGGCGCGGTCACCGTGGAGCAGGTGCAGATCGGCGCCGGCGGCAATGTGTTCGCCAACAGTCCCTACGCCATTGCCCAGACTCACCTGATCCTTTCCCTGTTCTTCATGTTCACGGCGGCGGCGATGGTCGCCGGCGTCGTGCTGCGGGACGACGAGACCGGCTTCGGGCCCATCATCCGCACCACGCGGATCGGCCGCGATGCCTACCTGTTCGGGCGCTTCACGGGCGCCCTGCTCGCCGCCGCGCTGGCACTGGCAGCGGTTCCGCTGGCCATCTTCATCGGCTCCTTGATGCCCTGGCTGGACCCGGAGACGCTTGGTGCCAACCGCCTGCGGGACTACGGCCTCGCCTATGGCGTACTGGCGCTGCCCAATCTGTTCGTCACCGGCGCGCTGTTCTTCGCCCTGGCGACCGTCACCCGCTCCATGCTCGGCACGTACCTGGGCGTCATCGGCCTGCTGGCCATCTACCTCGTGCTGAACATCGCCCTCGGACCCCGGCCGGAACTGGAGCGGACCCTGGCCGTGCTCGATCCCTTCGGCCTCGCCGCCTTCGAACAGGCGACCCGCTATCAGTCCGCTGCCGAGCGCAACACCGAGGCCATTGCGCTGGAAGGACTGCTGCTCTGGAACCGCCTGCTGTGGCTGCTGATCGGATGCGTCGCGCTGCTGCTCGCCCGCCTTACGTTCCGTTTCGAAGGTCTGGCTGAGCGTGGTTCGTCCGCGCCCCATGACGAGCCGGAGCCGACCGCGCCCGCTACCGCAGGGGTCCTCCCTGCACCCCGCTTCGATCGCCACACGGCGCTGGCCCAGCTCGGCCTCCGCTGCCGGCTGGAGATGCGCCAGATCTTCTCGAGCCCAGCGTTCGGGATTCTGGTGGCGCTGGGCCTGTTCAATGCCGGTGCCGGCCTCTGGTTCAGCGGCGAGATGTTCGGAACGCCGCGATTCCCGGTCACCCACACTCTGATTCCGGTCCTGATCGGCACCTTCTCGCTGGTGCCGCTCATCATCGCCATCTACTACGCCGGCGAGCTGGTCTGGCGCGAACGCGACTGCCGCCTGCACGAGATCGTCGATGCCGCACCCATCCCGAACTGGGCCTACGTGGTACCGAAGACCCTCGCGGTCACGCTGGTGCTGGTGGCCACGGTCGCCTTCGGCATGCTGGCGGCGATCGCGGTGCAGCTCGTCCGCGGGTACACCCACTTCGAGCTGGACAAGTACGTGCTCTGGTACTTGCTGCCCACCGCCTTCGACATGGTCCTGCTGGCGGCGCTTGCAGTGTTCGTGCAGGCACTCAGTCCGAACAAGTACACCGGCTGGGGCGTGATGGCCCTGTTTCTCGTGGCGACCCTGGTTCTGTTCAACGTGGGGATGGAGCACCCGCTGATCCTCTACAGCTCCGCGCCCGAGGTGCCGCTGTCGGACATGAACGGGGCCGGACACTACTGGCAGGCGGCCTGGTGGCTGCGACTCTACTGGGGCGCGGCGGCCATCCTTCTGCTGGTGGCGGCGCACCTGCTCTGGCGGCGCGGGACCGAGACGCGCCTCACCCCGAGGCTGCGACGGGCGCCGGCTCGCCTGCGCGGGGCGCCCGGAGCAATCGCCGCCGCTGCAGCGCTGGTCTTCGTCGCTACCGGTTCCTGGGTCTTCTACAACACCAACGTACTGAACGACTATTTCACGGAGCGCGACCATGAACGCTTCATGGCGGAGTACGAACGGCGCCACCTCGTCCACGCGACCCTGCCACAGCCGACCATCACCCACGTCGAACTCGATGTCGAACTCTACCCTGAGCAACTTCGCGCCGAGGTCAGCGGCCGCTACATGCTCACCAACGAGACTGGCGAGGCGCTCGAGGAAGTTCACGTGCGCAGCCCGGACCGCCGCCTGAAGCTGCGCGAAATCGAACTGTCAGGCGCCGAGCTCGATCACCACGACGAGGACTTCGACTACCGCATCTACCGGCTGCCAGGGCCGCTGCAACCGGGCGATACGCTCGAACTCACCTTCCGCAGCCAACGCGAGGTCCGAGGTTTCCCCCACGCGAATCCGGACACGCGGCTGGTCCACAACGGCACGTTTCTGAACAACTTCGAGATTGCACCCGTCATCGGCATGGATCGCTGGCAGCTCCTGCGTGACCGCAGCGTGCGCCGCCGCAACGATCTGCCGGCAGACCTGCGACCACCGGCACTGGAGGACGACAGCGCCACGGTGCGACCGTATTTCGGCGGCGGCTGGAGCACCGCCGACATCACCGTGACCACCAGCGCGGACCAGACCCCGATCGCACCCGGCCGGCGCGTCGAAGACGCCACCGACGACGGCCGCCGTCGTGCCCGCTTCGTGTCTGATGCGCCGATCCTGACCTTCTTCTCCATCCAGTCGGCCCGCTACGCGGAGCGCCGCCGTGAACATAACGGCGTCGACCTCGTCGTCTATCACCATCCCGGACACGACTGGAACGTCGAGCGCATGCTCGATGCGCTGGCGCACGGCCTCGACTACTTCACGGAAGCCTTCGGTCCCTATCAGTTCCAACAGGCGCGAATCATCGAGTTCCCTGGCTACGAAAGGTTCGCCCAGGCATTCGCGAACACCATGCCCTACTCCGAGTCCATCGGCTTCATCGCAGACAGTCGCGATCCGGAGAAGATCGATTACGTGACCTACGTGACGGCGCACGAACTCGCCCATCAGTGGTGGGCGCATCAGGTCATCGGCGCCGATACCCAGGGCGCGACCGTGCTCAGCGAAACGCTGGCCCAATACTCGGCCCTGATGGTGATGCGACACATGTTCGGCGCCGACCACATCCGCCGTTTTCTGAAGTACGAGCTCGACAGCTACCTGCGCGCCCGCGGTGGCGAAGCGGTGGAGGAGCTGCCCTTGGCCCGGGTGGAGGACCAGGGCTACATCCACTACCAGAAGGGTTCCCTGGTCATGTACCTGCTGCAGGAGCGGCTCGGCGAGGACGCCGTCAACCGCGCGCTGCGCCGCCTGATCGAGCGCTACGGCTTCCAGTCTGCGCCCTACCCGCGTTCCACCGACCTGATCGCGGAGCTGCGTGCTGAGGCGCAAACGGACGCCGAGCAGCAGCTCATCACTGACCTGTTCGAGAAGATCACGCTCTACGAATTGCGCACCGTCCGACCCACCGCCCGCGAGCTCGACGATGGCCGCTTCGAGGTGAGAGTGCCGGTGGTGGCGCACAAGTTCTATGCCGACGGTCTCGGCGCGGAAACCGAAACACCGCTGAGCGAGGAGATCGAGATCGGGCTGTTCACAGACGAGCCGGGACGCGCCGCCTTCGATGCCGACGACGTCATTCTGATGGAGCGGCGCGAGGTGGTCAGCGGGGAGCAGACCTTCACGTTCGTGACCGATCGCCGTCCGACCCACGCCGGCATCGATCCCTACAACTTCTACATCGTCCGCAACGCCGAAGATAATTCGGCGCCAGTCCGACGGGCCGAGTAGCGGTCTCGCGCAGGCCAGGGCGAAACTCGGCGACCGCTTGGTTCTGCGAGGCCGCCGAAGTCGGCCCATGCCCAATAACGGCGGACAAGCTGCAGACGCGTGCGTATCGGGACCTCAACCGCGGACAGCCGGGTCAGGCTACTCCAGGATGTATTCGATGGTGGCTACGACCCGGATCAGCTTCATCTCCGGCGTCGAAGGGTCGCGTTCGGTGATCGAAAAGAAGCCCTGGCGCGCGGAGCGGATCGGGCCAATGCGCGAATCGGAATCGGCTGCGAACTGGCTGGCCGCACGGCGCGCATCAGCGGTGGCTGCGGCGATCATCGCCGGCTTGAGGTCGTCTAAGCCCGTGAAAAGGAACTGCGCTGCCTGACCCCAGTTGGGCGTCAGCACCACGCCCTGGCTGACCAGTTCAGCCGAGTCCTGCAGGGCCCGAACCGTCGCGTCGACCTGGCGTGTCCTCAGCGTCAGGCCACGCTCGGCCGAGTAGCGGTTGGGCGGACGGTGATCGCCATGGGCGTGCATCCACAGGTCGCTGATGCGCGGCGGATTGCGGCTGATCTCATCGTCGGCAAAGCCGTAGCCGTTGAGAAATGCCACCACCGCATCATCGGCGGCACGCATCTCCCGGCGAAGTTCCTCCAGGCTGCCGGCTGCCAACTGGTAGTTGATGGGCCAGATCGCCAGATCGGCCGCGACCTCCTGTTCGGCGAATCCCTTGACCTCTACATGACGGTCGCTGATCCGAAAATCCCGAACGGCTGCGCCGAGAATCAGACTGGCCACAACCATCCCGATTGCCAGCAGCCCGGCACTGACCCACTGCCCCTGCGTCTGCATGAACGCTTCGCCGTCTCAGATCTGGGAGCGCGATCATACGGCAGAACCGACCGCCCCGGAACGGGGCTCGATGGCCACCACGGCCCGACTTTGCGCCGGAAAACCCCCGTGTAATCCGGGTCTGACCGCCACGAGGCTCGCGGGGCAAGCGCCTTACAGCGCCTCTCCCGTAACCATTGTCAGCGCTCTGACACCGTGTCCCGTGCTGCAGCCTGAATCCGGGCGGTTATGGTCGCCACGTGTTCCAGTTCGTAGCCCCCCGCCGCATACACCTTGTCCTGCTCCCGCCAGATCAACGTGGGTGAGATCAGGCCACCGGTGATCGCGCCATTGCTGCGCAGGATGGGTTGCACGACCTCGTTGACCGGACCCATGACCGAATTGAAGTGGTCCACGTTGCGGTTGAAGTCGACGGCGGGCAGACGCGGATCATCGACCCGCGGGGCGCGTTTGCGACCCTCCATGAAAGCGCCGTAATCGTCTGCATCACGCGAGCGTGCGAGGGCTGCGGTTTCGTTGGCGCTGCGTTGACTCACCGCGAAGAACAGACGGCGAACTTCGATGCCCTCAAGTCGCGTGTTCCACTCGCGATAGAACTGCTGCGAATAGGGACACTCGGAGAACTCGAATGTGTACAGCACCGGCCCCGACCCACGGGCAGCGTAGGGCATGGCCGCCAGGGTCTGCCAGAGCCTTTCGGCATCAGCCCGGATCTCGTGGATATCGTCGCTGCCGCGCGCCTCGGCGCCCAGACAGAGCGCCAGAGCCAGGACCAGCATCGGTCCGAGGCCGCCGCCCTTCCTCGGTTTCATGAGGCGCATTCCTAGACCTCTGGTTCTGCTACCGTCGCCACGTAAGGATGCAGCGACAGGTAGTACGCGCCGCACGCCGCTGCGCCAGCCAGATACACGGGCAGGAGGAGCCACAACAGGCCCCCGCCTTCACTGGCCCGCAGGAAGCCTCCCAGCAGCCAGTGCGCGCCGAAGGCGGAGCCGAGGAAGCATGCGCCGGCCGCCGGCAGACGACGAACGAAGGCGAGTACGACCCCTGCGGCGCAGGTCAGGGTGCTCAGAATCCAGACTCGGGTGACCACGCCGAACATGGCGGCGGCGACCACGTTGGCCTGCCCCCAGCCCATGCCGACCGAGGAACGTGCCTCCTGGGCACCTGCGTGGGTTCCAGCCGTGATCAGTCCAAGGAACAGGACGGCCAGGACGCCCAGTACCAGCGCGGCAATGCGCAGAATCTCGGGTCGCAGGACGGTGCTGAGTACAGCGTTGACGGATGAAGCGGGCGTAGACGTTTCCATGTCGTGACTCCAGATTCAGCTGAGAATGCACGTCGATGGTCACGAACTGCACCGCAGAATGCGGCAGGAGTTACGGCACTTTAGCGAGAGTTAGCGGGACATGAGCCGTCGGAGTTGCCTTGCATGCACTGCAGCATCAGGCGACGCCCATAGGTGTTTAGAATGGCTGTGCGGCCCCGTTAAGCGGCGTCGCGGGATCGCCGCATGCGATGGACCGAAACGAGTGGTGCGGACTTCGCCGAAGCATCAGGGCGTGGGACAGTGGGGGTTGGGCGGACGCGCTCATGAACATCCACTTGCCGGTTCGATCGCACGCAGCAGGACTCGAACAGTCGCTCGTACTCGGCACGAAGCGCGTCAGTCAGCCGCATGGTTCAACCGTCCTCTTTTCGAAGACCGACGCGTTCAGACAGGGACGTGGGTGGTGGTGACCTCAGCGAGCAGCCTGTCGCCATCTCCCCACACCTCGGTCCGAACGACGGTCACCCGGCGACCGGCGCGGACGATGCGAGATATCCCCCTGATCGTGCCGCCCTGCTGGTTGGCGAGCATGGCCGCATGGAGATCGATGCCGACCATGAATCGCCGGTCACCTGTCTTCTCGAAGCAGGCACGGTTCGCCGCCCCCGTGGACAGGTTGTCCGCGAGGGAGATGATCACGCCGCCGTTGACGTTGCCCATGGGATTGCAGTGGTGCGGCTCGATATGAATGGCGGCCGTTACCGCGTTCCCCGCCTGCTCGCCCGCCTCCTGGTACCGCTCCATGCCGATGTACCGATCGAAGGTCACCTGCAGCCCCCATCCCGGGCCATCGATGCGACGATTGTACGATCGAATCGCCCCCACTTCTCCAGCGTCCGCTCTGCTCGGCGCAGACCTCAGCTGCATCCAAGGACGTGCTGGTGAGCACGCTACGTTGGCCTCATGCGCAGCGAAAGCCCAAGGCGCTCAGCGCTTCGAACGCGACCACTGCGAGCACGTCCCGGGCGTGGTGGCGTGTAGTCACCGGTGATACTCGCCGGCGCGCTCCGGCTGATACACCACCTCCTCGATGCGAACGCGCAACGTGCCTCCTCCCGGCTTCGGCCACTCGATCTGATCCCCCTGGGCGAGACCGAGCAACGCGCTCCCCACCGGCGCGAGAATGGAGATCTTGCCGCCGCTGGCATCCATGTCCTTGGGATAGACCAACGTCAGACTGAACGTCTCTGCCGAGGACTCGACCTGGAATCTCACCGTGGAATTCATGGACACCACGGTCGGTGGGACGTCGCGGGGCGCTACGATCTCCGCCCGCGCCAGCTCCGCTTCCAGCTCGGCCTTGCCGGGAAACGCGCCCCGTGGCAGTGAATCCAGTAGTGACTCGAGCCTCTCCGCATCGAGCGACGAAATGACAATTGCAGGCTTGCTGTTCACATTCCCTCACTTGACTGCGCTGCACGGGTTTCCGTAAGCCAGCCACGTTCATCGTGGTTGGCAGCGATCGGCGTTTCTTGTTGCGCGGAGACTACCATAGCGCCGACTGGAACCCCCTCGCTCGGGATGCATCAGCCAGCCCGGCGTGTCCGCCGCGACCATCCAACGACCACTCGGCACTGCACGTTCGGATGCAAAAGCGGCACGCTGCGCAATCAGACAACCGGCATGGATCAGCAACCCAGACCTTTTACGGGGATGCTCGGTCAATTCGACGCAAATGGGTACATTCGGTCTCCACAACCAATCGAGGAGCAATAGCGTGAAGTACGACGATGTCGTGCTGGACTGCGGCGCGTTGGGTCAATGGGCTCGTCAACGCTGCGTGGTCCCGCGGCCTCGGCTGCGTGGCCATGGGCGATCCAGACGAGGAGTTCCCCGCCAACGCCGTCGTCTCCCGACGCCGACCGGTGGCGGACGTGGCCAGCTTCGTCGGCTTCGAGGAGGCGCCGAAAGTCACATCCGTGGGCTGAGATTAGCCTCGGAACAAGGTTCGTCGAAGGCGCATGGCCCGCTAGCCGCCGGTGCGCCGGCGGATGAATGCAACCATTTCCGCCACCGCCGTGGCCGCCTCCGGCGCCTCGGCGCCGCTGTCGATCCAGCGAATCGCGGGGTTGTCCGGATAGTTTTCCGGATACTCGATCCGCCACGGCCCGTTCAGGATCCAGATGTGCTCGGCCTCCGGATACTCGGTGACAGTGACGGCCACTCCGGCGGCGCGGGCCGAGGCCGCCAGCCGGATGCTGTCGTCGTGGCAAACGTCCCGTCCTGCGGCCTGCACCAGCAGCGGCGGCAGCCCCGTGAGATCACGGTAGACGGGTGAGTGGCGTCCATCCTGCGGATCGATGTCGCCTGTGGCGAGCAGCGTGGCCGAGAGTTGCTCCACCATTTCGCGGCGGATGTCGAAGCCATTGCGCACCGGATCGTCCAGCGACGGCGTGTTCAGCGCCAGATCCGCCCACAGGGAGTTCGTGATCGCACAGGCCGGCATCGGCATGCCCAGGTCACGCGCGTCGGCACACAGAGACACCGACAGCGCACCCCCGGCCGAGTCGCCGGCCACCGCCACGTTCTCCGATGCGAAACCGCCGGCGCCGATCAGATGCCGGTACACCGCCAGCACATCTTCGTGCGCTGCGGGGAACGCAAAGCGCGGCGCCAGCCGGTAGTCCGGCGCCACCACCCGGCAGCCGAGGCCCAGAGCCAAGCGCGCGGTCCCTCGCCGTGCCCACGCGGCGAGCCCACTGGAGTACCCGCCGCCGTGCAGGTACAGGACCACGCGGTTTGGGTCCGTCGGCCCGGCAACCGGCTCGGTCCACTCCACCGGCACCGTGTCCAGTTCGTCCCGGTACAGACGGACGCCCTCGGGCTCCACGATCAGAGGTGCGAAGAATTGCGTCTGGGTTGCGATCTGTTCGGCGAGTTCCGGTCGCATGGTACTTTCCCCGGTGGTGAGCGTCTCCGCGGAGACGTTGATGGCCATGAGATGTTCAAGTTTGCCCGCAACGATCGGGGCGCTGGGCAATGCGCGTTTGCCTGGAATCATCCTCAACGCAGAGACCCGCGGCACTGCGTTGCCAATGCGTTCAGGCACGGGTTAACGTCGAGTCTGGATGCGTGCGGTTCGACGCGATGCAGCGACGCCCGCACCCGCCCGGCGTCGAGGGGAGATCGCCACCATGCCTTGTCACTCCTGCGGCTTCGCTGATGTGGGTCACACCCTACCGTATCGTGCGAACAGAGCGACGCGATGAGCAACGCTGCCCCAGAAACCCTCTACGAGGAACGCGACGGCATCGCCGTCATCGCCATCAATCGCCCGGAGAAAAAGAATACCCTGACGAACGCCGTTATCCAGGGCGTCGCCGAAGGCATCGACCGGGCCAGCCGTAGCCCCGAAGTTGCAGCGGTCGTGCTTCGCGGTGTCGGCGACACCTTTACGGCCGGCTACGACCTTACCGCGAATCGACGCGACTGGGACGTCCCCTACGGCGCGCCGGAGATCGATGCCCGGGAAGGCGCCTGGGATCCGGTGCGCGATCTGCAGTTCATGGGCAACAACGTACGGCGCTTCATGCGCATCTGGGAGTGCCCGAAGCCCGTCCTCGGCGAGATCCGCGGCTGGGCCATCGGTGGCGCCACCGACCTCGCGCTGTGCTGCGATTTACTCTACATGGCCAGCGACGCCCGCATCGGCTACGCACCGAGCCGCATCTACGGCACGCCGACCACCATGCTCTGGGTGTACCGCCTCGGACTCGAGCACGCCAAGCAGTTCCTGCTCACCGGCCGCGCCATCGATGCCGACACCGCGTTCCGCATCGGCCTCGTCAGTCAGGTCCTGCCGGCGGGAGAACTGTCCGCCCACGTGGAGGAGGAAGCGAAGCGCTTCCGTCACATCCCGGCCAATCAACTCGCGCTCAATAAGCTGCTGATCAACCAGGCCTTCGAGAACATGGGCCTGCGCACCACCCAGCTCCTCGGCACGCTGTTCGACGGTGCCACCCGGCACACCGAAGAGGCCTACCGCTGGGTGGAGAGCTTTCAGGAGAAGGGGTTTCGCGAAGTGATCCGCGAACGCGACCAGCCGTGGCAGGACTACGGCGAAACGCCCGACGATCCGGCCTGAGGTGCGTCCCTGCGCTATTGACGGCATATTGATCAGCACTTCCCAAGTTGACGCAGTCCCTCGATGGCCCGATCCACATGCTCCACCGTGTTGTAGATGGCAGGACGTAGACGCATGCCACCGGTGGCAGCACCGGCAATGCCGAACTCGGCGTAGAGCCGGCGGCTGATCTCACCTGCATGCCCTGCTTCAGGCGCTGAGACAGCGCCTCGGTACGCTTTTCGATACGTCCCGGCCCGATCGTGTCATGAATCCCGGCAGTCACGCCCAGCGCAGCCAGGGCAGCATCGTCCCGCTGCCCGAATGACTCGAGCTTGCGTGCGCCCTCGAACCGGGAAGCCGGTACGTCCCAGGCCACATTGTTGGTGGGATGGTTCTGGTCCCAGAGCAGCACCTCGTCGCCACGTCCAAGCGACAGGCCGCCGTTGATGATGTTGTTGGCCTCACTGGTGTTGCGAACCAGCGCCAATGGCTCAGGGAGTAACGGGATCGCGCTCGCCATCCGCGCGCTGTCTTCGATGAACATCCAGCCCTGGCATCCACATGTCCTGACCGGCGAGCCACTGGACCGCATCCGTGCCGACAACACAGAGCGCAATCTGGCCAGAGTCGCGCCGTCCCGCGAGAGCCGGGGCACCGATGCCTACGAGGGCGGACCTGACGAGGTCAGCCGGCAGCCGCTACGTCGCTCAGCCTGAGAATCAGCTCCGCTTGGGCAGAGAGTCCGTGCGGCTCCCGAGCTGTCCCGGGAAGTACTCGATCAGCTCGACGATATGGCCGTCGGGGTCGGGAAAGCAGATCACGCCCTGCAGGCCGATCGCCGGGTCCGGTCCGCGCATGGGAGCAGTCGGCTGGAGCCCGGAGGCCTGGAGCGCCTCCGCGGCCGCTGCAACGTTCTCCGTGAGCAGCGCCATCACTCTCGGTATGCGATCTTCCGGCGGACGGTCGAGGTTCGAGTCCCGCCACTTGGGCCGCAACCACTCGATGAGATCGATGCGTGTCTGCAGGTCGTCATCGTGAGGCAGCACAAGTTGAACCGCCTTGCCTTGTGCCCCTGGAATCATGCCGAAATTTTCTCCGACGAAATCCGGCCAGACCACGTCGCGGTTGTCCTTCTTCACGACGAAACCGAAATGCGCGTAGAACGCCATGGAGCGCTCCACGTTCGTGCAGGGAAGAATGAAGTGAAAAATGGACCGGCACTTCCAGGCTGCCATAGGTGTGCTCCCCTCAACGACCAGTCTGCCAACCCACCCGCAGCCCATACTGGCGGGGTGGATAGAGCGATATGAAACTGTTGTTCCCTGTAGACAGGCCATCGGAGACGGTCAGGCCGCGCTGGTTGTCCTGATTGGTGAAGTTCGTGACGAATGCGTCGACGGTCCAGCGCTCGTCAACGCTGGTCCAGACGAGTCGAGCATCTGCCGTGTGGAAAGAGTCGCCCCTGTGGCGGGGAACGTTCTGCACGCGGTAGAAGACGCTGTCTTGCCAATAGTAGTCAGCCCGGGCCACCAATCTGCTGCCACCGGGCAGGTGCCACTCCTGGCTGGCCCCAAGGCCGAAGCTGTACTTGGGTGCGCGGTTCATGCGCTCCCCGTCCAGCGAAATCTCCGGCGTGAACTGGTAGCTGTCGAAGGTCGCGTCGAGCCAGGTTGCCATGGCGTGCAAGGTCAAGCTGTCCGTCGCCAGGACCGTCCCTTCGAGCTCTATGCCCTTGATCGTCGAGTCGGCTGCGTTGTCCGTCGTGAACGAGGTGAACTCGAGGAAGTTCACCTGCAGATCCTTGTAGTCCTTGTAGAAGGCGGCGACGTTCACACGCGCCCGATTGTCCAGGAACTGGCTCTTGATACCGATCTCATACGCATCGACGGTTTCCGGATCGAAGGTGTCGAACTGACCGATGGAGAAACCGCCACCCTTATAGCCGCGGGAATAGCTGGTGTAGGCCATCAGGTCTTCGTTCACGAACCAGTTCAGTTCCACCTTGCCGCTCACCTCCCGCCAGGATTCACGACTGCTCGCAAACACGTCCACGCCGAACTGCGGAATGATCTGAAACTCGTCGATCTTCTTCCGGTCGCGGGTGGAGCGCAGCCCGCCCGTGAGTTTCAGCGGCAAACCGCCCTCGCGGAAGTCGTAGCCGAGCTGGCCGTAGATGGCGGTGGAGCGTGTAGAGAGGTCACCGCCGTTGTTGAAGTCGAACCCCGCGATGGAGGTGTCCCGGAACACGTAGTCCGTGCTCAGGTCCTCATCATAGTAGAAGGCGCCAAGAATCCACTCGACACCAGAGTCGCTGACGGACATCAACTGCAGTTCCTGGGAAAACTGTGTCGTCCTCATGTTCCAGTCCTGGATCTGGACGGAATTGCTGGACATGTCGATGTCGCTGGTCTGAAACCAACGATTGCGGATGCCGCCAGTATGCGAGACGAGTTCGACCGGGCCGAGCTGTCCCAGATCGAAGCCCCAGCGGGCCCGGACGGCGAACAGGGTATTGGTCAGGTCAAGTTCTTCGCGGTGATCCTTGGCGACCACACGAGGGTCATCCGGATTCGGGATCGCACCCTCGTAGACGTTCAGAACGAATCCAGGCGCCAACTCGACAGGACCGAAGGGCTCGCGACGCTTCTGGCTCTGGTTACCTTCGTTCTCGAAGCGCTGAGCGGTGATCACGATGTCCACATCTTCGGACAAGTCGAACTTAAGCTTGCCGCGCACGCCCCAATGGTCGATGCGGTCGCCATCACGGCCGATGAGGTTCTTCTGAAAGCCGTCGTTGCGCTCACTGATGACAGCTACACGTCCTGAGATTCCCTCTGCCAGGCCACCGCCCACCGCGCCGCGGATGCGCCGATAGCTGTAGTTGCCGCCGGTCACATCCAGGACAGCGTCGAATTCATGTTCCGGATCCCGGGTGATGACGTTGATGGAGCCACCGGTGGAGTTGCGCCCATAAAGCGTTCCTTGAGGCCCCCGCAGGACTTCGACACGCTCCATGTCCCAGAAGTCGCCAGGCATGGACGAAGGCTGACCGATGTAAATGCCATCGACGTGATACGCGACACCCGGGTCGAATCCTGCAACCAGCTGATCGGAGCCAATGCCCCGGATGTAGGCATAGGTCACCGGTGACTGCGAGTTGTGACTGATCACCAGATTGGGGGCTGCGAACTGCAGCCCTTCGATTCCCGTGATACCACGCATGTCGAGCATGTCGGCGTCGAGTGCGGTAATCGCGATTGCGGTCTCCTGCAGCGGCGATTCCCGCTTGGACGCGGTGACAATGATCTCCTCGATGACCCGTGCGGACTGACCCTGCGCGGCGATCGGTCCGGACACGGACAGGGCAAGCGTGGACGCGAGCCCAAGAAACACCTGCGACTTTTTCATGGCCCCTCCCCAGGAGCAGTGCAAATCTTGCTTTGTAACGCGCGTTATATAAAGGCTGTTATATGACTTCTAAACCTTGAATGCAACAGCAGCAACGACGCAGGGCGCCGATCAGGGTTTCGCGTACAGGCGGTTCAGGTACGTGTCCAGCATGGCGAGAATCTTGGCGGCGGGAAGTCGACTGTTGGCCATCAGAAACTGCACCCCGAGACCATCGACAAATGCGACCATCGCGCGGGCCTCGGCGCGAATCTCCACGGACGCCGGCAGTTCCCCCAACTTCACCGACTGCTCCAGCATGCGCGAAATACGCCCCAGCCACTCCCGGTAGCGTCGCTTCTGCTCCGCGCGCATCTGATCGCTCTCCTCCGAGTGGTACCAGAGTGCCATCCAGATGCGCCAACGGCGCTGGGAATCCAGATCGGTGGGAAGTGCATCGGCGACGACAGCCCGCAAGGCTGCGCGTCCCTCGAGTTCGCGTTCGAGCCGCAACATGCGCTCGCGCTGCTCCGTCCCGAAATAATCCAGCGCCCGGCGGATGAGTTCGTCCTTGTCGCCGAAGTAATGCACCAGCGCACCGGTCGTGAAACCCGCGCGTTTGGCGACCGCGCGTACTGTGGTGTTGGCGTACCCCTCTTCGAGGAGGGTTTCGCAGGCGGCGCGAATGAAGTCCTGGCGACGGGAGGCATGATCGACGATGCGTGGCACTGCTCGAATCCGATAGTTGACCAGTCGCACATTGAAGCCGACCCATTAGAACATCACAACTGGATTGACTGGAGAGCCGGTAGCCCCCGGGACCTTCAGGGGCGCAATCGTCAGGAGAAAGGCCCAGCGGCCCCGCTGCTCGCATTCCCGTGCCAGCGTTTCGGTGGAGAGGTTATGCATGAGGGTCATGCCCATGCCACAGATGCCGAGATAGTGGATGGGAATCGGCCACTCATCCGCCGCCCAGTTCGGTTGCGGATCGTTCATGCCGTCGCTGCCCAGCATGGCGATGTCGCGATCATGCAGCCAACGCGCGCACTCCGGGTGCAGGCCCGCCAGTCCAGTGGCGGCAGGATCAAAGGCGCCCTCCTTCTGCCGGCGCCGCTCCAGGCCCAGGTGGACGATCAGCACGTCGCCGCTGCCAGGCTCGACGGCCTGAGCACGCGCGGCCGCCTCGAGATCGGCCGGGCCGATGCGGGCATCGCCATGCAGGTAAGGCACCCCCATGCTCCGGGGCATGTCGAGCAGCACGCCCCGAGTCACCACCCCATCGGCCATCGGCATCATGTCATTGCGCGCCGCCCCGGTACTGCGTACGTCAGAGGCCGGGTAGCCGTTGTACATCCTGTGCTTCACGAACACATGGCACAGGGCATCGACATGGGAGGTTGCAATGCCGTGGCAAGCGACGCCGATGTAGTCCATGGCTACCGAGAGTCCGGGAATGCCAGGGTAGTCGGGATCGTCACCCCCACGAATGATGCGGTGTTCGGCAGGCCAGGGGTTCTCCGGAGCCGGATCAACGGGCCAGCGGTTGCCGATGCCGACAACGACACCGTCACTGACCAGTTCGGCGGCCGCACGACGGATCTCCGGGGTGATCAGATTCAACGCGCCCAGTTGATCATCGTCACCCCAGCGGCCCCAGTTGGAGACCTCTTTCCAGAGCCGTTGGCAATAAGCGCTGGTGACTTCCGGCAAATGATCGGACATACAGGCGGTCCCCTGTTCAGTCTGCAAAGTGCGGGATGAGCTCCCGACCGATGCGGCGCATGCTGGATACGACCTGATCGTGCGGGACTTCCCCCATCTGCATCAGGCACATCAGTCGGTCCACGCCTATGTCCCGGAAACCACTCATCTTGCGCCGGCAGGTGGCCACGTCGCCGATGATCACCGAATCGAGATCCTTGAGCACTTCGTAGATCTCTTCATTGGACAGTTCCTCGCCCCGGAACTCGCGCTTGAGCAGGCTCACCACCGGATTGCTGTCCTCGACGTCCGCATCATCCGGGCGTTCCGGGACCGCGAGCGCCGCCGTGGATGGGCGCGAACGCGGATCGGTATTGCCGCGGATCGCATCGTAGAAAATGTTCCGCGGGACATTGAACACGCGTGGTGCGGAACTGACGTACCACAGCGCCGAGCGTGGCGCGCCGGATGCAATGGCCTGCGCTTCAGTCTCCGCCACGTGGACGAAAGTGAACACGCCGACCTGATCGTTCGCTTGCATGCCGTCGGCCAGTTCACAGCCGGCAATGGCAGCCCGATACGTCTCGATCATCTGCGCAAGCGCCTCCAGCGGAGCAAACAGCGTCGTGCCCAGGACGCCGACGCCCATGCTTCCCGCCCGCTCGAAGGATGGCGGACTCGAACACGTGTGCCAGAGGCGTGGATGTGGCTGCTGAAGCGGCTTGGGCTGAACGTCCCGGGACTCGACGGTGAAGCGGGGCGAGCACCACTCGAATGGAGTCTGGGTCCAGGCGGCCGGGAGCAACTGAGTGACCTCCTGGAGGTCGAGCGCTGCGTCGGCCTCCGATATGCCAAACGTCTCCCACTCCTTGCCGCCGGATTTCGCAAGGCCCGCTTCCAGCCGCCCATTGCTCAGGTGGTCGAGCAACGCCAGCCGTTCCGCAACGCGCAGCGGGTGGTTGATGCCGAAGGGAGCAAGGACTCCGGCATGACCGATGCGCAGACGCTTCGTGTTGAGTGCGATGGCCCCCAGGATCAGCTCCGGACAGGAGCTGTAACTGAAGTCTGGCGTGCAGTGGTGTTCGACTTCCCACCAGCAGTCGAAACCGACTTCGTCCGCCACCCTCGCCTGCTCTAATGACTCTTCGAGGAGATGTGAGAACCCCCCGTTGAGATCACAGTCCCGCTTCTGGATCTCGGTAAAGACGTCGAGCTTCATCCGCCACCTCCCTTGTTGTAACACTTGTTATATAACGAATGTCATGCCACCAGCAAGCCGTGGCAGGGTTCGGATTCAAGCCGACTGCAAATCGCCCTCGTCTGACCCGCAGCGAAAGTGGTTCAGCCACAGCGGCCAGTCGCGCAAATAGCCTGGATAGCAGTTGACGCTGGCAGGCCAGCATGACCAGAGCCACCCAGGCCAGGCTGACGGGTACGCTGC
>SKUB01000372.1 GCA_007122315.1 Pseudomonadales bacterium
ATTTTCGGCGGCATGACGACGGTCAGTATGGGCTACGTCCGTGGCTTCGATGACGTGGGCCGCAGCGACAACCCTGACTTCTCCGCGGACGTCGATCGTCATGCGTGGCGTCTCGGTCTGACGCAGGTCCTGACCCGGAACCTCATCGCTGAAATTGCGTTCGAGACCATCAGCGATGAGGGCTTTCTGAACCTTCCCTATCGCCAGGTGCGTTTCCTCGATCCGGATTCCGCCACTGGATTTTCCTGGGAGCCTGAAGTTTATCCGAACACCCGGACGAGCAATGCCATCGCGCTGCGCAGTCGGCTGCATCTGCCGTTCCGCGCGGCCCTGCAGACGGACTACCGCTACTACGCGGACAGTTGGGACATCGATGCCCACACGGCGGAGATCGGCTACACCCATGGCGTGCTGGATCGATGGACCCTCGATGTGGGCTATCGCTACTACCGCCAGAGCGGCGCGGATTTCTTCTCCGATCTGTTTCCGTTCCGGGAGTCCCAGAACTTCCGTGGCCGTTGGAAGGAGATCAGCGCCTTCGACAGCCATGCGTTCCGGGTGGGCGTGAATTACGAGTTCATGGCAGAGCGTCGCGGCTTTCTGGAACGCAGTGCCGTAGGTCTCTCCTTCGAGCGGATCCTCTATGACTACCGCGACTACCGCGACGTCCGCATCGATGCTGATCCCGGTGAAGAGCCGACCTACAGCTTCGAAGCGAACGTGATCCAGTTCATGTTGTCGGTGTGGTTCTGAGGAGGGCGGCGTGAGCGGGTCACCGCAGAGGGCGAATGTCTGGCAGGGCCTGGCCCTGTTCGCGCTGTTGCTTGCACCGGGATTCGGGATCGCCGCCTGGCACGGCGACGAGCAGGCCAAGATGGGTACCCGCATCGTGGTTCAGCTCTGGCATCCAGATGCCGAAGAGGGCAGACGGCTGGTCGCTGCGGCCATGGCGGAGTTCGATCGCATCGAAGCGCTCATGAGTACCTACCGCGAAGACTCTGAGATCTCGCGGGTCAATCGCCACGCCGCCGAGCGGCCGATTCCCGTCTCCGAGGAACTCTACGACATCGTCCGGCAGTCCATCGAGGTGTCCCGACTTACCCAGGGCGCCTTCGACATCACCTACGAGAGCGTCGGCTATCTGTACGCGTTCAGGGAGCGGCAGGCGCCGACCGATGCCCAGGTGGACGCGCGGATCGACGCCGTCGACTACCAACACCTGTTGCTGGATTCCGAAGCCCGCAGCATCGCCTTCGCGATGGAGGGCGTGCGCATCAATCTCGGTGGGATCGGCAAGGGTTATGCGTGTGATCGGGCCGTCGATCTCATTCGGCGGGCGGGTGTGGAGCATGCGCTGGTCAGCGCCGGCGGCGACACGCGCCTGCTGGGCGACCGCCGCGGGCAACCCTGGGTCGTCGGTATTCGCGATCCCGATGACGCGGACGCCGTGGTGACCCGGCTCGCCCTGGTGGACGAGGCCATTTCCACCTCGGGGGATTACGAGCGCTATTTCGAAGATGACGGCGTGCGCTACCACCACATTCTCGACCCGGCCACCGGGCGGCCGTCCGAAGGCGTGCGCAGCGTCACCATCATCGGCCCCGACGGCACCCGAACGGATGCGCTCTCGACGAGCGTCTTCGTCATGGGCGCAGACGCCGGGCTCGAGCTCATCGAGCGGCTGCCGGGCTACGAAGCCATCGTCATCGACAGCGCCCGGGGGGTTCGCGTATCCGGAGGGCTTGCACCGCCGCAGCAATGACAGGGGGTCTTGCGAGCACGATGGACGTGACGCAGGTCACAAGCGCCATCGGACACCGTTACCTATATTGAATGAGAGGCCGGCAGCATGCCGGCGCCACGCCGTAAGGACAGGTTCAAATGGCCCGCGAGGCATGCCGAAAAGGACTCGGCCTCCTGCTGTTGCTCGCCGCCATGGCAGGCTGGGCCGCTCCGCCTGCGCCGGATTTTGCCCTGCGTTCCGCAGACAGGCACAACGTGCGCCTGTCCGAGTTCCGCGGTCAGGTCCTCGTCGTCGCGTTCTGGTCTTCCCGCTGCGCAGACTGCGATCGCCACGTCGAGCACCTCGATGCGCTGACTCAGCGCCTGTCCGACCGTGGCGCTCGTCTGCTGGTCGTGAGCATCGATCGTGAGCCGAACGCAGCCCTGGAGCGGGCTGCTCGACTGCAGGCCCCGATACTGTTCGACATGGAGCGCGAGGTTGCGCGCCTCTACGACATCGGGCGTCTGCCGGTGGTCCATTTCATTGACTACCACGGACGCTTGCGGGACGTCGAAACGACGGCGAACGGGCGGGAGCTGACGCGATACGAACGCACCCTGCTGGCCCTTCTGGACGAGTGAGCACAGACCCATGGACATGAAACGATTGCTGATGGCCGTGTTGCTTGCGGCCTCGCTGGGCGCCGTGCCCCTGGCCGCTGAGCAGAGCCTGGACACCCGCATGCAGGATCTCCGGCAGGAGATCCTGCATCTGAACCGGGAGTTGTTCATGCTGGAAGAGGATCTGCTCTTTCCGGCCAACACCCAGGTCGCCGTGTTCCTGTCCATGGACGTGGGTGAGTTCTTTGCGCTGGACTCGGTGGAGCTGAAACTCAACGATCGCGTGGTCAAGCGTTATCTCTACACGCCGCGCGAAGTCGAGGCCTTGCTGCGCGGCGGTGTGCAGCAGCTCTACCTGGGCAATCTGCGCAGCGGCTCCCATGAACTCGTCGCAGTCTTCACCGGTAAGGGTCCTCACGATCGTGATTACCGGCGGGCAACCAGCCTGAACTTCGAGAAGGGCATTGGTGCCCAGTTCGTCGAGCTGAAGATTTCCGATCGTGTCAGCCGGCAGCAGCCCGAGTTCCTGGTCCGGGAGTGGGATTAGTCCGGTGACACCGCGCTGGCGCCACTTCCTGGCCATGGCCCTCACTGCGTCAGTTCTGATGCAGGCCCCCGCCTGGGCTCAGGAACTGGCTGCGGGAGAAGTGCGGGACCTGCATTTCGGCGAGGCGCTGTTTCACTTTTATCAGGATGACCACTTCACGTCCCTGAGCAGGCTGCTCATGGCGCAGGAAGCGGGCCGCATCACTCATCATCGTGACGATGCGGAGTTGCTTGCCGGCGGACTGTATCTCCAGTTCGGCATGTACGACGAGGCGGAGCGTGCGTTCCGGAAGCTGCTGGATGAGCGCAGTGATCCGGCACTTCACGACCGGGTCTGGTTTCAGCTCGGTCGGGCACATTATCGGCAGGGCAAACACGAGGCCGCCCTGGGGGCGCTGCAGCGGGTCGATGGCCGTCTGGCCGGCTACGCGGCGGCAGAGCTGCCTTTGTTGAAGGCCCAGAGCAACATGGCGCTGGGGCGTTACACGTCGGCCGCTGCGCTGCTGGAGAACTGGCAGGGCCCGGCGGACTGGTTGCCCTTCATGCGCTACAACCTGGGCGTGGCCCTGATTCGCAGCGGCGACGCGGACGCCGGGATTGCTCAGCTGGAGGCGCTGGGCAGGACGCCGGCCCGCGACGAGGAAGACAAGGCGCTTCGCGACCGCGCCAACCTGGCGCTTGGCTATACCTGGCTGCAGCAATCGGAGCCCGGGCGCGCGCTGGAAGCATTGCAACGGGTTCGTCTCGAGGGAGCGAGTGCCAACCGTGCACTGCTGGGCGTGGGTTGGGCCCGGACAGCCATGGACGACCACGCAGGTGCGTTGGTGCCATGGCAGACGCTGTGGACTCGGGACCGGCTGGATGGCGCCGTGCAGGAGTCGCTGCTTGCGGTCCCTTACGCGCTTGCGCGCCTGGATGCGGATCAGCAAGCGGTGCACGCCTACGAGCGTGCGCTGGCAGCCTTTGACGACGAGCTCCGCCACCTCGATGACGTCATGAACGCAGCGAAGTCCGGCGAATTGGTCGACGCGCTGCTGCTGGCGGACGACCCGGAGCGTGCCCGCTGGCACTGGCAGCTCGACGAACTCCCTGTATCTTCAGTGTCGCGCTATCTCCATGCGCTGATAGCCAGTCATGGCTTCCAGCAGGGGCTGGGACACTATCGCGATCTGCTGGCGCTCGGTCGGCATCTCGACGAGTGGCACGAACGCCTGGAGACCTTCGATCACATGGTCGAGGCTCAGATGCTCGCCGCACAACAGCGAGCGCCGGTGATCGATGCCCGTATCGAAGCGATCGACGTCGAGTCATTGGTGGCACGCCGTGACGAGCTTGCCGCACGGCTCGAGGACATCGCTCGGGACAGGGATGTGGTCGGCCTCGGCAACGACGAGGAGCTCGAGTTCTGGAAGCTGCTCGAGGAGCTGGCATCCGGCCCGGCGCTTGCCGCTGCTCCGGAACAGGCGCGTGAACGCCATCGTCTGCTGCGGGGACATCTGTTGTGGCAGATGGATCGAGACTACGGCTATCGCCTCTGGCAACAGCAACGAGCCCTCACCGAACTCGACGGGCATCTGGAAGAAGTCGCACCCCGGCTGCAGCGTGTCATGGAGATCCGCGCTGCACGGCCACAGGAACTCGAGGCGTTGGCCGAGCGGATCGACGCACTCAGTCCGCGCATCGATGTGCTCAGGGATCAGGTCGCGCTGCTGCGGGCAGAGCAGGCCGGAGTCCTAACCGCCATGGCGATGAGCTGGCTCGAGGCGCAGCAGCAACGTCTCGTGGCTTATCAGGTCCAGGCGCGCTTTGCCCTGGCGACGCTGTATGACCGGGCTGCGACCGCAGCCCGGCCAGCCCCGGTTCTGGAGCCGGGCTCATGAGCACGGGTGCGGCGACCCTGACGCTGGTGCTGTTTTCCAGCTTCTGGCCCTTCGGAGACCGGGAAGCTGAGCGGTCGACGGATCCGACCATTGCGACCCTGGATGCCGGTCCCGTGGCGGTGCGGGAGCTGCAGGTTGGGGCAGCGCCGCCGCTGACGGCGGACACGGGGCAGGCGATGCAGCAGTACCGCGCATTGCTGGAGCTGGACGCGGTGCCCGATGCCATGCGCTTGCAGGCGCTGCGCCGATTGGCCGATCTGGAACTGCAGACCGGCCTCGCGCTGCAGGCGGACATGATCGATGAGGCCACAGCCACGCGCTACATCCAAGCGGCGGTGGCTGGCTACAGTGAACTGCTGGCGAACTGGCCGAAACTCGAGGAGACGGATCGCCTCCTCTACCAGCGCGCCCGGGCCCAGGACGCCCTGGGTGATACCGACGCCGCGCTGGCCGGGCTGGACCGTCTGGTGCAGGAACATCCTGCGAGCCCGTACGCGGCAGAAGCGCAGTTCCGGCGCGGTGAGCGGCTGTTCGTTGAGGGGCGTCATCTGGAAGCGGAAGCCGCGTACGCAGCAGTACTCGCGCATCCCCAAGGACGCCCGTTTCGCGATCAGGCGCTCTACAAGCTCGGTTGGACGCGTTACCGGCTCGGCGAATATCAGGCTGG
>SKUB01000101.1 GCA_007122315.1 Pseudomonadales bacterium
ACCAACGGCCAGTATCGGGAGCAGTTCGATCACAACGCGGTGCAATTCGCCGCCAACTGGGATCGAGAGGATTGGAGTCTGCAGTACACGTTCGGCTACTCGGACTTCCTTTACCAGCGCCTGACCGACGAGGACAAGACCGGCAACACCCTGCTGGGCTCCCACGACTTCTACGTCCTGCAGAAGAACTACAACTGGCAGCATGAAATCCAGCTGAACTTCAACATCGGCGAGGACATCAACGTCACGGCCGGCGTGTTCCGCTACCGCTCGGTCATCGACCAGCGCCTGGACCTGCACGATCCCATCGACGTCCAGGGCCGCTTTCAGGACGGCGCTGGCATCGGCACGCTGAGCCCGCAACTGGTGGGGGCTTTCCTGGCAGGCGCCGACTTCTCCAATGAAGACGACCCGATCGCGAACCCGTTCCGCAACGAACGCCTGGATATTTTTTCCGCCCAGTCCGCGTTCCGCTCCGGCCAGCAGCCTCTGAGTTTCAACGGCGCCACGCAGCTGTTCGGACCCTGGTTCGGTGACCGCGGCACGGCGCTGAGGGGGGCGCCGGCCACGGACGGCACGTTCTTCGCCTGGGACAACACGGTGAGGACCGACGCCCAGGCGTTCTTCGCCCAGGGGACCTGGGACATCAACGACCAGTGGGCACTGACGGCAGGTCTGCGCTACGCGAAGGACAAAAAGGACGGCGAGGAGCGCTTGTTCACGGTCCTCGAGGTCCCGAGCCTGATCCAAGCAGATGCACTGGGCGGTCTCATGCTGCTCGACCCGGCGACCATCGGGTTCCTGTTCGACGGTAATCCGGATACCGGGCCGTCCCTCGCGCCGCAGGTGTTCCAGGCATTCGCCGATCCGGCCTGTGCCGCCAGCCAGCTCTGTCTGATGAACGTGGCTGCCGGTGCCATGGCACTTGATCCCGAGGACGGCATGATCAAGCCCATCGGTCCGGAAGGTGCTGCGGTGCGCTTCAACGGCGCACCGCTGGCGCTGTCTTCCTACCTGCCACTGCGGGATTCCTGGGACGTGTGGACCTGGCGCATCAACCTGGATTACACGCCCAGCCCAGGTCATCTCATTTACGCCTCGGCCACCACCGGCTGGAAATCCGGCGGCTTCAACCTCGGTTTCAACTCGACGAACAACCCCATTTATGATCCCGAGGACGTGCTGGCATTCGAGCTGGGCTACAAGGGCCGCCTGCTCGACGGCAGCATGCAGTTCAATGCATCGGTGTACACCTACATCTACGATGATCGCCAGACATTCACTACCGTTCTGGGCCAGTTCGGTACGGGTGCCGCCATCCTGAACATCCCCGACCAGGAGGTCTATGGCTTCGAGGCGGACGTGATGTGGCTGGCAACCGACGCACTCACGCTCGGTGCCAACGCCAGCTATACACGGGCGCGCTTCGACAGCGACCTGTTCTCCATCAACAGCACCGATCCGAACGCGCCAGGGACCCTGTTCACGCCTCAGGATCGGACCACGAACGTCAAGGGCAACCAGATGCCCTACATTCCCGAATGGAAAGCCACCGGCTGGGCCAACTACGGCTGGCACCTGGATCGCATGGGTCGCGTCGACCTGCGTACCACGCTGAGCTGGACTGATTCGTTCCACACGTCCGTCTTCAACGACAACCGAACCGAGGCGCACGCATTCTGGCGCTGGGATGCACGGGCAAGCTGGACCAGCGCGGACGAGAACTGGAACGTCTCCGCGTTCGTCAACAACATCACCAACGATCTCGGCATCCGGCAGGCAGGCGTGACCGGCGAACTGGACAACAACTTCCTGCACGCCGCGGTCACCACCGATCCCCGGGTCTACGGTCTGACCCTGCGCTGGAGCTGGAACCAGAACTGATTCGACTGGTTTCCTTGCCCTACGATCAGGCCGTCCACCTCCCGGCGGACGGCCTTTTTTTGTTCTTCCGCTGCCTTGCGCCGATCCACGACCTGGGGTAGCGTCCTAAGCCGAGCGCATTAGTCGTTCCGGCGATAAGCAAGCCCAGGCGAATACAGCGATCCGACATTAAAATCGCGCTCACGGATCGGCGCCAACGGGCCAGCCGGAGTACAGGGGAGATTTACCGCCATGTTCGCTACTCGTCCCAAAGGGCGGGGGCGTTCGGTCGTCGGCGTGCTGCTCAGCAGTTCGGTCGTGATCGCGCCTGCCGCAATGGTCCACGCGCAACAGACTCCCGCAACCCGGCAGATCGAAGAGATCATGGTCACCGCCGAACGCCGGCAGGCCAGCATCTCGGATACCTCCATCTCCATCAGCGCCTTCGATGCCGATTTCATCAGCGATTTCGGCATGCGCAATCAGGAGGATCTGCAGAACTTCATTCCAGCGACAACCATCCAACCTTACGACATCACCGTACGCGGCGTAGGTCGGACGTCGAGGACGCTCGGAGGTGACCCCGGTGTGTCCACCTACTTCAACGGGGTGTACTCCGAGGACTTCGGCATTGCCTCCACCGAGGGCGGCCTGTTCGACCTCGAGCGGATCGAAGTGCTGCGCGGCCCCCAGGGCACGCTGTACGGCCGCAACGCGGTCGGCGGCGCGGTGAACTTCATCAGCAAGCGGCCGACTGACAACTACGAGATCGAGGCCCAGGCCACGGCCGGCAACTTCGGAACATTCGAGTTCTCCGGCATTCTTTCCGGCCCCATCATCGAGGACGTACTGCGGGCACGCTTCACCTACACTCGGCGTGACCGCGACGGCTACATCAAGGACACCTCGCCGTTCGGCAAGGACATCAACGACTACGGCGACGAGAACTACGCCCTGGCGCTGGAGTTCACGCCAACCGAACGGCTGACGTTCTACGTCCGGGCCAACACCAGGGACTTCGACCGACGCTTCAACGGCGGTGCCGGCACCAGCCCCATCGTCAGCAGTCAGGACGGTATGCCCATGCGGGATACCGAGAACCTGGCCTGGGGCTGGCGGCCGACGCCCGAGGGCGAGACGCCCGATCGGGTGTTCACCCATCCGCAGACGGGCGCGGCCGTGAACGCCTCCCGCATCCGACCGGGCATTGATCCCAATTCCGCCCTGGACGCGGACGGTCTTCGGCAGGCGCATTCCGCGACCGATACGCTGCCGAACTATGCGATCGGATTGCCTGCCGACCGTGCACACGTTTTCGATCCAGGCAGCACCAGCGCCGGCAGTTTCCTGGTGGACACGAACGGCCAATACGAGGAGTTGTTCGACCACTCGGCGGTGCAGTTCGCCACCAACTACGATGCGGACAACTACAGCGTCCAGTACACGTTCGGCTACACCGACTTCCTGTATGAGCGCACGACAGACGAGGACAAGACAGGCAACACCATGCTCGGGTCCTACGACTTCTACGTCAACCAGAAGAACTACAACTGGCAGCACGAGCTGCAGATCAACTTCACCGTCGGCGATAACATTGACATCACTGCCGGTGGCTTCGTCTACCGCTCCGTGGTCGATCAGCGCCTGGATCTCTACGACCCCATCGACGTTCAGGGCCGCTTCCAGGACGGTGCGCCCATCGGTACCCTGAGCCCGCAGTTGGTGGGCCTACTCCTTGGCGGTGCGGATTTCTCCGCTGATGAAGATCCCGTCGCCAACCCCTTCAGGAATCAGGAGTTGGACATCTTCTCGGCCAAGGCCGCGTTTCTATCAGGGCAACAGCCGCTTGGCATCAACGGCGCCACGCAACTGTTCGCGCCCTGGTTCGGCCAGCGCGGGACCAACCTGCGCCAGGGTCCCACGACCGACGGGACCTTCTTCGCTTGGGACAACTCGATCACCACCGATGCCCAAGCGATCTTTGCCCAGGGCACCTGGGACATCAATGATCAGTTCGCGCTCACCGCCGGGCTGCGCTACGCCAAGGACAAGAAGCAAGGACAGGAGCGTCTGTTCACTGTGCTGGAGATTGCGCCGGAAGATCCGACGTTCGGCGGGCTCGCCCTGCTCGACCCGGCCACCATCGGTTTCCTGTTCGACGGTGATCCGAACACTGCGCCGTCTCTCGCCCCGCAGGTCTTCCAGGCCTTCGCCGACCCGGCCTGTGCCGCCAGCACGCTGTGTCAGATGAACGTGGCATCGGGTGCCATGGCCCTCGATCCCGAGGACGGGCAGGTCAAGCCCGTAGGTCCCGACGGTCCAGCGGTGCGCTTCAACGGCGCGCCCGTTGCCCTGTCCTCCTACTTGCCGCTGGAGGACTCCTGGGACGTCTGGACCTGGCGCGTGAATCTCGACTACACACCACGGCCCGGTCAGCTGTTCTACGGCTCCATCACCACCGGCTGGAAGTCCGGCGGCTTCAATCTGGGCTTCAACTCCGTCAACAACCCGATCTTCGATGCCGAAGACGTGATCGCCTACGAACTTGGCTACAAGGGTCGCCTGCTCGAGGGCAGGATGCAGCTGAATGCCTCCATCTATCTCTACGATTTCGATGACAGGCAGACCTTCTCCACCATCCAAGGGCAGTTCGGTACAGGCTCCGCCGTCGTGAACATTCCCAACTCCGAAGTGTGGGGCATCGAGGGTGACTTCTTCTGGCTCGCCACCGACAGCCTGGCCTTGGGCGGCAATGCCAGCTACACCCGGGCACGCTTCGACACGGCGTTGCCGATTATCGACAACATCAACGCGAACATGCCGGGTTCTCTGTTCACGCCGCAGGAACGAACCGTGGATGTCAAAGGTAATCGACTGCCGCTCGTTCCCGAGTGGAAATTCAACATGTTCGGCAACTACACGTGGCAGCTTGACCGGGCTGGACAGATCGACCTCCGTTCCACCGTGTCCTGGACCGACTCGTTTTTTACCACCGTGTTCAACGAAGACCTCGACAAGGCACCTTCGTTCTGGCGCTGGGATGCGCGCGTGAGCTGGACCAGTGCGGATGAACAGTGGAACGTCTCCGGCTTCGTCAACAACATCCTCAACGAATCCGGAATTCGCTCACAGCAAGTTCAGACCGAACGTGAAGGCAACTTCCTGCGTACGTTCACCGCCAATGACCCCCGGGTCTACGGCATGACCGTCCGCTGGCAGTGGCAGAACTGACGGCTGTTGCAATTCCCCCGGGCAGCGGCGACGCCGCCCGGGTTTCACTCCTCCAGCACATGCCGCAATCGCGCCGCCAGCTCTGAACGCCTGAAAGGCTTCTGCAGTACCGCGTCCGAGCCGGTCTTCACGTGCATCTCCGCGCCGTAACCCGTCATCACCAGAACCTTCATGTCCGGATACCGGCTGCGCAGATGTTCGGCCAAGGCCATGCCGTTCCATGGTCCCGGCAGAACCAGATCCGTCAGCAGCACGTCCATATCGGTCCGCGCTGCCATGTCCAATGCCTGCTCACCGTTACGGGCCATGTGGGCGCGGTAGCCGAGTTCTTCCAGCGTGAT
>SKUB01000184.1 GCA_007122315.1 Pseudomonadales bacterium
AGGGTGCCACTGCCGCCGACGATCAGGTGCACGCTCCGTCCTCCTGCGACGCGAAGGCGGCGATCAGGCCTCCGTTCCGAGATAGCGCCGCTGCAGGTGCGCCTTGAAATACTGCGGATCCAGCGCCTGGCCCGTGGCCTCCTCCAGCAGATCCGGCGTGGTCAACTGGCTGCCCCGGGACCAGATACGACGTTCGAGCCAGGCGCCGATGTTCTCGAACCGTCCCTGGCGAACCTCGTCGTCGAGGGAGGGGTGCTCACGCCGCAGCGTCGCCATGAGCTGCGCCGCAATGAGTGCGCCGAGAGTGTAGGACGGGAAGTAACCGAACAGGCCTGCGGCCCAATGCACGTCCTGCATGCAGCCGTCGTGATGGTTGTCCCCGGTGGCCAGGCCGAGCCCGGCGCGCATCTTCTCGTCCCAGGCGCCCGGCAGGTCATCCACCGCGAGATCACCCGACAGCAGCGCCTTCTCGAGTTCGTAGCGGAGGATCACGTGCACCGGATAGGTGGCCTCGTCCGCATCGACTCTGATGTGGCCGGGCCGTACCCGCGTGTACACGCGATGCAGGTTGTCAGCGTCCCAGCCCGGCGCATCATCCTCGATGCGGAAATGGCGGCGCATGATGGGCGCAGCGAAAGCGAGGAATTCAGGCGAGCGCGCCACCTGCATCTCGGTGAACAGGCTCTGGCTTTCGTGCACACCCATGCCCCGTGCCCGCGTCGCCGGCTGACCACTGCTCTCGGGATCCCGGCCCTGTTCGTAGCGGGCATGGCCGGTTTCGTGCAGCACGGCCATGAAACTGCGGGCGAAGTCGCTCTCGTTGTAGCGGGTCGTGATGCGCACGTCGCCGGGCGCACCACCGCAGAACGGATGATGACTGACGTCGAGGCGGCCGCGGCTGAAGTCGAAGCCGATGTGACCCATCATTTCCAGCGCAAGATCGCGCTGGGCATCGATGGGAAACGGGCCTTCGAGAGGAATCACGTTCTCGGTGCGCTGCCGTTCGACGACCGCAGCGATGAAGTCCGGCAGGAACGCCTTCAGGTCGGCAAAGACCGGATCGAGCGTGGCGCTGCGGGTACCCGGATCGTACAGCTCGATCAGTGCGTCATGCGGTTCGAGCCCACTGATTCCGGCCCGGATGGCCGCTTCCTGCTGCTTCAGTTCCAGCACGTTCTCGAGATGGGGCCGAAACCCTTCCCAGTCGTTCTCGACCCGCAGCCGCCGCCACGCATGCTCGGAGGTCACACTGGCCCGCGTGCTGCGCGCCACCAGGTCCGCAGGCAGCGCGACTTCACTGCGCCAGCCGTGTTCGAACTCGCGCAGGTTGGCACGCATCCAGGCCACTTCCGGATCGTCTCCCGCAGCTTCGAGTTCGGCCCAGGCCGTGGCAATCAGATCAGGAATCTCCGGCCGCGAAGCATTCTCGTGGCTGAGCACCGCCAGTTCTGCGAGGGTTTCAGCCCGCGCGTCCGACCCGCCCGCGGGCATCATCACCGCTTCGTCCCACTTCAGCATGGCGCGGGCGTGATCAAGGCGGTGGCCGCGGCGGGCAAGATCTTCGACGGCTCGATATGCGCGCATGGATGGAACGCTCCCTGGGTGGAAAGGTCAGAATTATGCATCATGGACTGCTGCGCGCGACCGTCGTCGCGCATCGTTCAGTGCCACGCGTCTCGGTCCGTCCGCGCTGCGCGCGGCCTGGACGCTCCCACAGCAGAACGCTCGAACGAAGCATTGTGGGAGACTGCAGGCGCCGAAGGCGACGCAGCGATCCCCGTCTGAGCTTGATCGCGGGGCGGGAGAGCACCACACTCGGGGAGTCGTGCGGATGACTGCCCGGTACGGGGCGAGACCACGCAGGTCCACCAGAGGATTTTCGATGTCCGAAGCTGTCGTCGCTGTGGACGACCTGCAGACGACCTTCCACACCAAGCTCGGCCCGGTACGCGCTGTGGACGGCGTCAGCTACACCATCGGCAAGGGTGAGACCCTCGGTATCGTCGGCGAATCCGGTTGCGGCAAGTCGGTGACCGCGTTTTCGCTCATGCGTCTGATCGAGGCGCCGGGAGAGGTCACCGGGGGTGCGGTCTGGCTCGGCGGCGAGAACCTGCTCGAAGTCTCCGAAGCGCGGATGCGCGAGATTCGCGGCTCACGCATGGCCATCATCTTTCAGGAGCCCATGACGGCGTTCAATCCGGTACTGACCATCGGTTACCAGATGGATGAGCAGATCACGCGCCACCTCCGCGTCGGCCGGCGGGAATCCCGCGAACGCGCGGTGGAGATGCTGTCGCTGGTGGGCATCCCCTCACCACGGGAGCGCTACGACAGCTACCCCCACCAGCTTTCCGGCGGCATGCGGCAGCGGGCGATGATCGCCATGGCGCTGTCCTGTGATCCGGAGTTCCTGATTGCAGACGAGCCCACCACGGCGCTGGACGTGACCATTCAGGGCCAGATCCTGGAACTGATCCAGAGCCTGCAGGAACGCCTGTCGATGGCGGTACAGTTCATCACTCACGACCTCGGCGTCATCTCCGAGATCTCCGACCGGGTGCTGGTGATGTACGGCGGCCGTACCTGCGAAGTGGCCGACACCGGAACCCTGATGACGACACCCAGGCATCCTTACACGGCAGCCCTGATCGAATCGATTCCGAAGTTCGGGCGCCGCGTCGCACGCCTTCCAGCCATCGAAGGCAGCGTGCCCTCGCTCAACGAACTGCCGACGGGCTGCCCGTTTCAGAACCGCTGCCCGAACGTCGGCAGCCGCTGCCGCGAGGCCCACCCGCCTCTGACCAGCGTCGGCTCGGGCCACCTGATCGCCTGCTACCATCCGGTGGAACGATGAGCGAGCCGATCCTCGAAGTCGAAGGGGTACGCAAGCACTTCCCGATCCGCAAGGGGCTGCTGCTGCGGGAAGTCGGCCAGGTGAAGGCGGTGGATGGCGTCAGCTTCGCCGTGCAGCCAGGCGAGACCCTCGGCCTCGTCGGCGAATCCGGCTGCGGCAAGTCCACCCTCGGCCGGACGCTGGTGCGCCTGTACGAACCCACGGCAGGCAGCATTCGCTACCGGGGAGAAGACTTCCTCGCCGTCAAAGGCGAGCGCCTGCGGCACATGCGGCGCACGCTGCAGATGATATTTCAGGACCCGTTCGCCTCCCTCGATCCGCGCATGACCATTGCGCGCATCCTGGCGGAGCCGTTCAAGGTTCACGACGTGTGCCCGCCGAAGGAACGTCAGGAGCGCGCCGCTGCGCTGCTCGAGACCGTGGGCCTGAAGTCCGCGCACCTGAATCGCTATCCGCACGAATTCTCGGGCGGCCAGCGCCAGCGCATCTCCATCGCCCGGGCCATGGCCCTGAATCCGGACCTGGTGATCGCGGACGAGCCGGTGAGCGCGCTGGACGTCTCCATTCAGGCCCAGATCCTGAATCTGATGCGGGAGCTGCAGGACGAGTTCAACCTCACCTACATCTTCATCTCCCACGACCTGTCGGTGATCGATCACTTCTGCGACCGTATCGCGGTGATGTATCTCGGCAAGATCATCGAGATGGCGCCACGGGACGAACTGTTCAACCATCCACAGCATCCCTACACCCGGGCGCTGATCGACGCGATCCCCAAGGTGGGCCAGGGCAAGCGACGCATGAAGCAGGTCCTCGGCGGCGAGGTGCCGAGCCCCATCGACCCGCCGGCAGGCTGTCACTTCCACCCCCGCTGCCCGAAGCGTTTCGACGGCTGCGACCGGGGATTCCCGGCGTTGCGTGAGGAGCGCCGCGACCACTTCGTCGCCTGCAAGCTCTACAGCGATGCGGTCGAGGACAGCGATGACATCATTCTGCGGAGTACCGGTCTACGGAGCACGGGCACATGAGCACCCGAGCGCTGCTGTTCGTCGCCCTGATCGCGCTGGTCATCGGCGCGCTGGCCTACGTGCGCCCGCAGCTCATGCGGCCGGGCGAACTGCCCACGAACGCGGAACTGAAGATCGGCATCACTCAGGAATTCGAGAACCTCAATCCCATCGTCATGTCCATGGTGGCCACCACCTACGTCTACCGCATGGTGGGACGCTCCCTGATCCAGCTCGACGAGGACAGCCAGTGGTTGCCGCAGCTGGCCACGGAGATTCCGACCCTGGAAAACGGACTTGCCCGCCGGGTCAGCGACGGTGAGCGGGAGTGGATCGAGGCGGAGTGGACGATCCATCCGCAAGCGAGCTGGGGCGACGGCGAACCGCTGACCTGCCGCGACTTCCGCTTCTCCTGGGAAGTGGGACTGAGCCCGAACGTGGGCGTGCCGAACATCGAGATCTACCGTCAGATCGCCGACATCCACATCGATCCCGACGACCCCAAGCGCTGCACGTTCGAGTACCGGGAAGCGCGCTGGAACTTCAACCGCCATCACCTGTTCTATCCGCTGCCAGAGCATCTCGAGCGGCCGGTCTTCGAACGCTACGCGGATCAGCCCGAGGGCTACGAGCAGCACTCGAACTACACCCGCGACCCCACCAACCCGGGACTCTACAGCGGGCCCTACAGGATCGTGAATCTCGGCCTCGGCTCCCACATCATTCTCGAACGCAACCCGCACTTCTACGGCGATGCGGCCCACATCGATCGCATCGTGATCATGCTCATTCCCAACACGGGAACCCTGGAGGCGAACCTGCGCGCCGGCAGCATCGACATGGTCTCCCAGCTCGGCATGACCTTCGATCAGTCGCTGGCCTTCGCGAACCGGGTGGAGGCCCAGGAGCTGCCGTTCCGGGTGAACTTTCAGCCCGGGCTCACCTACGAGCACCTCGATCTCAATCTGGACAACCCATTCCTGCAGGACATCCGGGTTCGCCGCGCGCTGGTCTACGCCATCGACCGCGAGGGCCTGACCGACGCCCTGTTCGACGGTCTGCAACCGCCCGCTCTGCATAATCTGGCACCCACCGACCCCTGGTACACAGAGGATCCGGAGCGGATCGTGATCTACCGCCATTCCCGCCGGCAGGCGAACCGCCTGCTCGACGAGGCGGGCTGGACCTGGCGCGCCGACGGCTATCGCTACAACGAGGATGGCGAGCGCCTGCGGCTGCGGCTCATGACCACCGCGGGCAACAAGGTGCGGGAACTGGTGCAGATCTATCTGCAGGACCAGTGGCGGGGCATCGGCGTCGACGTCCGTATCCAGAACGACCCGGGTCGGGTGTTCTTCGGTCAGACCATGCGCAGGCGGGAGTTCGGTGGCGTGGCCATGTACGCCTGGTCCTCTTCGCCGGAGAACAATCCGCGCTCCATGGTCAGCAGCGAGGCGATCCCCAGCGAAGAGAACGGTTGGTCGGGACAGAACTATCCCGGCTGGTCCAATGCCCGGGTGGACGAGCTGGTGGACGAACTCGACCGCGCCTTCGA
>SKUB01000362.1 GCA_007122315.1 Pseudomonadales bacterium
CGCCGGTCTCGCCGCTGATGGTCTCCACTTCGACCCCGCCGAGGCTCGCACCCACCACCAGCGAACCATCGTCCTCCAGGTACAGCTCGAACACCGTGCCACGGATGCCGATGGCCGCCACCGGCGTCTGCACCCGGTAGGCCGTGCGGTTGACCCGAGCGATGTTGCCGGTCTGGGCCCGGAAGCCGCCGCGGCTGAGCGACATCTGTTTCCGATTCGCGGCCGGTGCCGCGGCATCGTCGTTGTATTCGTCCAGCGCGAGTTCGGTGTCTGGCCGCAGGGAGACCATGCCCCTATCCGTAAACCGGACCTGGGCGCGGCCGCTCGGTCCGGACCGGAGCGTATCGCCCTCGAAGACCGGATCGCCCCGGCCGAGGGTGCGCACCTCGCCGTCCTGCGAGACCGCCTCGACAGTACCGAGCACCACGGTGACGCGACCGGCGGGCTGCTGTTGGGCAGCCGCGCCGAGCGCAAGAAAGACGATAAGAAACAGGCAGATAACGGGCAACAGACGGTACGGCAAGTACCGCGACAACGACCGATCCATGACGAACGCCCCCCGAGAGCCGAAAGCACCGGAGGGAGATATCGCCACGCGCCGTGCGTCCGAGACCCCAACCCCGGCAACCCGAACCCTACCCAAGCCCGGCGGGGATTGCGAACCGTGGCCGGAACGCCGGTGAACCTTTCAGCCCGGACCCCCGCCTTCGACCGTGCCACGTCAGTCCAGCTGATCGATCACCCACAAACCTTCGGCCGTTTCCAGAAGTTCGCCATCGAAGTCCTCCAGGAAAAAGTTGAAGCCGCCGGCATGGCGCTGCCCCTCGGGGCCCGTCAACATGCCCGTCATGCTGCTGACATCGAGATCGGCCTCGAACACCGGGCCGCCATCCGTCACGGTGAGCTCCGTGAGCATGAGATCCGTGATGGCGGCGTTGAGCTGGCCCTCGAAGCGGCCGCTCCAGGCCACGCCGCTGTACTCGACGTCGATCATGCCTTCGCTGATGACGCCGCTGCCGAAGTCCAGCAGGAATTCCACCCTGACATCATCCAGACGGCCCTGCTGAAACGTGGACAGGTCCCCGCGACCACCGCCGATGAACGCCGCAGGGCCGCCATAAGCAGCCATGCCCTGCCTCGGCAACTGCGAGGTCGGGGTCGGATTGACGCTGGCGAAGTAGGCCTCGCGACCGACCGAGAATCCCGCATCCGGGTCTTCCGGATCGTTGCGGACGCTCGGTGGTGCGTCGGCACCGGCATCCGACCAGGCGCCCCAGGACACTTCGAAACCTTCGAAGCTCGGTGCGCCGTCCGGCCTGGCGTCGTCATCGAACAGCTCCGGGATCTCCGGGGCAGGCTGGTCGAACAGGCCTTCCTGCCGCAGCACGAAGTCGAAGGGCTGAGCCCAGAAGTCCCGCCGGCGGGTGTCCGCAACCCGAACGCCGTCCTCGAACACGTGCAATGTGTTGGCTGCGAGGACGAAGTCGCCGCCGAACTCCACCGGACCACCGCGGCCAAGCAGGAGAAGGTTCTCGGGCTGATTCAGCACCCCGAACGAGGCGATGGCGAAACCGGGGCGAATTTCGCCCTCCGGTCCTTCCCTGACCCAGGCTGCCACGTCCTCGGCCGTGAGCCGGGTCTCGGGCAACAGCCGATCGCTGATGGCGAAGATGCCGCCGGCGACCATGGGCTCGTCCTCGTCGCTGACCAGATGATAGGAGCCGCTGAAGATGAGTCCGTCGCTGCCGGAGAAGAAGCCCTCCATGCCACTCTCCGAAACGTCCAGAGGCGCACGACCTTCGAAGCTGCCGTCGAGGACGTCGATCACTGCAAACGGCGAGTCGTCCTCGATCATGACCTGACCGCTGAAGAAAACCTCGACACCGATCTCGGCCTCGATGCCGTCGCTGTCCAAAAAGTCCTCCACGGCGAACAGGTGGCCAGCGTAGATCTCACCGGAGTCCAGATCGACGTTGAACGAGGCGCTGGCACCGCGGGAGAAGATCGTCGACTGGTCGCTGAAGCCGATATGCCGCGCGGTCGCATCCGCGGCCCGAAAGCCGGAGATGTCACCCGCGAAGGTGGCGAATCCCACCAGATCGGCAATATCGCTGGGCAGGGCGGTCTGGAACAGCAGGAAGTCGTCGAGCCGTTCGAGGATGTCGCCACTGACCGCATCCACCAGCAGAGGCCGGCTGCGTGAGCCCGTCCACACCACATTCGTCGGCGCCGCGCCCAAGAACTCGGGGGCATCGAACACGTCGTCGGACTCGACAAAGCCGATCCCTGCCCCACCACGGCGCAGCAGGAAATCCGCAAATGTGAAATCGTCATCGCCCGGCCGTGAACCCGGCGTGATCCCCAGCACCGGATCACCCTCAGGATCGTCGGTGGCAATCCCGACCAGAGCGCCACCAGCTCCAGGCGTGCAGCAGGCGGCACCCGTGAATCCGAACCGGTCGATGTCGAGCTGGCTGGCTTCGGCGTCAGTCAGTGCAAGATTCTGGCGCTCGAGGAACGCAACGCCGAACGCCAGCAGCGGCACCGGATCCTCATCGAGGAAGTTCTCGCCTACGGTCTGGAAGTGGAATGCCCCTGCGAACGCGTCACCGTCGTCGCCACTGAAGAAGCCGTCCATGGAACTGCGTTCGACATCGACAGGATCCGGAAGGGCCTCACCGAAAACGAGCTCGCCTTCTGAGACTTCGAAGTCCACGAACGCGCGATCGCCGTCGAGGTTCAACTGACCGGTAAAGGTCGCCCTGATCGATCCAGTAAAGAAGTCAGGGTCGGGATCGATCTCCTCGCCCTCCATCGCCGCGAACAGGTCGAAGGGGGCGCTGAACACACCGTCGGTGACGGCGCCATCGGCGAAGTCGACATTGAAGGACATGTCTGCGGTCGGTATGGCCGTGCGCTCCAGAAAGCTGCCCTCGTCGTCATAGAACCCGTAGAGTTCGTCGAGTTCGTAGCGCACCCATCCCGTCAGGTCGGCGATGCGTGTCGGCAGCCCGGTCTGAACGATGAGATTGCGCTCGAAGTCGCGAATCGGATCGCCTTCGACGGCATCGAAGGCCCGCGCCGGCGCCTCGAGGCCGCGCCATTCGAAGGCCGCAAGGCTCGATGCCTCGTCCGCATCGAAGAACACCGTCTGCGCGCCGTCACGGCGGATCACCTGATCGGTTCTCAGCGCGGCAAAATCCGGATCCGATACCGCGACGGGCACGCCGTCCGGGTCCACCACCACCGCCAGCAACCCTGCGTCACCCTCACTCGGTCGCGGATCCAGCGCGCGCCCGGCGAAGGTGCCGGTTGCGAACCCGCCATCCTCGACGCAGCAGTTGACGGCCACGAACACGAACCCTTCCTGCAGGGCGAAGAACTCCTCCGGGGTCAGCGCACCCCCCGTGATCTCGTCGACCTCGGTCAGCAGCGCGAGGCCGGTGACGTCGGCATCGGCACGACCATCCACACGGAGATCGAAGGCCAGCTGCAGGAACGCCGCCGCCTCACCGGTGAAGAAGCCCGCCAGGGTGGCGTCCACCGTCGACACCTCGTCCGTGGCGATGTCCAGAAATTCGATGAACAGGATCTCGATGTCCGCCAGGACGCCGGCTTCCACCTGTGCGGCGTAGTCCACCGCGATTTCGGCGTCGATGCCTTCCTCCCCGAACAGTACGTCCAGGAAGCCGAACAGCAGCGCTGCATCGAAATCCAGCGCCGCCGACGCGTCCATGTCCGCGATGGTCAGCCCGCCGCTGTCCGCCAGGAAGTCGGCCAGCTCGAAGCTGATGGCGCCTTCGCGGACGGCGATATCGGTCGGAGTTCCGAGCACGAACAGCACGTCGCGCTCCAATTCCAGGAGCTGATCACGATCTTCCGGGTCCAGGAACAGTGAGACCGGTGCCAGATAGCGGCCCCACACCAGTCCGGGAGCACCACCCACATCCTGCTCTGATTCACTCTCGGCACTGTCGGGGACCAGGAACAGGTCCGCCTCTTCGAGGATGTCGCTGCGCTGCGACGTCGCAAGTCCGGGCGTCAGTCCCCCGCGATCCGAACTCAGCACGAGCATGGGCGAGTTGAACGTGGCGATTCCTGCCTGCAGCGTACCGGCGCCCACCTGCAGCTCACCGTCTTCGCCCACTGTCACCGTAGGGACGTCCAGCGCGACGCCCAGCCGATCGTCCGCCAGAAGCAGATCGATCTGTTCCTGGGACAGGACCGGCGGATCCTCGTCTACAGGAGGCTCATCAATCGGGGTCACCGTCGGCGGGTCGCCTGAGCCCACACGTGCGCGGGATACGATCCCGGTGCCTTCCGGGTCGTTCGCGAGCCCCAGGAGCGCGTCCCCCGCCAAGGTTTCGAGTCCCGCGGTGGATTCGGCCGCCCCGCTCCCGGTCGTGATGGAGGAGCGGGCAGAATCACCGACATCGAGCGGCTCGTCGTCATCGCCTTCGTCCAGCCCCGGCGATGCAGTGAAGGCCTCCGGGGCCTCCAGCAGATACTCGATACTCCCGTCAGTGTTCACCCGCAGGTAGTTGAAGCCTTCGCCCTCACCGATGCGACCGATTTCCCCCGTGATGGTCTCCACTTCCAGCGTGCCCTCGGTCACGCCCACCAGCAGGGCGCCGCCCGGTTCCTGATGGGCCTCGAAGACCGTGCCGCGGATGCCGATGGCCGCCACCGGCGACTGCACCCGATAGCCCTCGCGGTTGACCCGGGCGATGTTCCCGGTCCGCGTCCGGAACCCGCCGCGGCTCAGCGACATCTGTTTGCGATTCGCGGCGGGCGCCGCGGCATCGTCGTTGTATTCGTCCAGTGCGAGTTCGGTGTCCGGCCGCAGCGAGACCATCCCGCGGTCGGTGAAGCGAATCTGGGCGCGGCCGCTCGGCCCTGAGCGCAGCGTGTCGCCCTCGAAAACGGAATCGCCGCGTTCCAGCCGGCGAACCTCGCCGTCCGCCGCGATGGCCTCCACGGTACCGAGCACGACGGTGACCCGCCCCGCAGGCTGCTGCTGCGCGGACGCTTGCAGTGCCAGCAATCCGAAAAGAACGAAGGTGAGAAAGAACCCTGCGCGACAGTGCGCAAGAGCTGAAAACCGACCCGACATGACCCAATACGCCCCGATTGCCCAGAAACCGGGGCTGGAATCAGCCAAGCGCCGTACGCTTGAACATCACGCCCCGGCACCGTCACCGTACGCATGATGAAGGTCGCGCGCCACCCGCGGGTCGACGGGCGCGCAGGGGCGATTGGCGCGGGTCAGGGTGCGATCAGAACGCGAAGCGCATACCGAACTCGATCAGCCAGCGGTCGTAATCGAACACCGGCAGGTTGCTGTCCACGTCCGTGTAGCCCGTCTCGACGTGGAAGTGGAACGCCTCGCCCACCTTCAGCGACGTCCCCAC
>SKUB01000361.1 GCA_007122315.1 Pseudomonadales bacterium
AGAAACGTGCCCACTGCGCGTCGGAGTAGGGAACGATGCAGATGTAGCCATCGGCCGTCCGGTACGGCTTGCGGCGCGGGTTCACGGAACGCGTGTAGGCCATGCCGTAGCTGGCCGGCAGAAACGTTTCACCGTAGAGGTTCTCCACCATGTGGAAGTGAGTGAACGCCTCCAGCATGGGCACCCGAACGAATTGGCCGATGCCGGTGCGCTCGCGATGAAACAGCGCTGCGAGGGTGGCGCCGTAGGCGTACAGCCCCGAGGCCTTGTCGGCGATCAGTGACGGCGCGTAGGCGGGCTCGCTGCCGTCACGCTTGACCGCAAGGTCGGCGAAACCCGAGGCACCTTGAATCAGATCGTCGAATGCCTGCCGCTTCGCGTACGGGCCGTCGGCACCGAAGCCGGCGCAGTGCACATAGACGATGTCCTCGCGGATGGCGCGGACCGCGTCGTAGCCGAAGCCGAGCCGCTCCATGCCCGCCATGCGCACGTTGTGAATGAACACGTCCGCAGTGCTGAGCAGCCGGGTCAGGGCCTCCCGGCCCAGCTCCGATCCCACGTCCAGTGCCACGGACTGCTTGTTCCGGTTCAGCGCCAGGTAGATGGGACCCATGCCGGGGACCGGGCTGCGCCCGGCATTCCGCATCACCTCGCCGCCGCCACCGGGATTCTCGATCTTGATGACTTCGGCACCGAGATCAGCAAGTTGCACGGTGGCGAACGGTCCGAACACCACAGAGGTCATGTCGATGATGCGGATGCCGGCGAGGGGGCCGGCGGGGGCCGGATCCCGATCGGGCGTGGAAGAGGTGACAGTCATGAGTGGCTCCGGACAGGGCGGTTTCGGTGCGGATCAGCGTTGGGTGAAATCCGCGATCATCTGCGCGACGCAGGCGGTGAGCCTCCGTGCGGTGGGGAGATCGAGGAACTCGTTCGGCCCGTGGGCGTTGGAGTGGGGACCAAGCACGCCGGTGATGAAGAACTGGGCTTCGGGGAAGCGCTCGCCGAGCATGCCCATGAAGGGAATGGAGCCACCCTCACCCATGTACATGGCCGGGCGACCGAAGTAAGCCTCGGACGCGCGATCAGCCGCGGCTTCCAGCCACGGCGCCAGCGGCGGCGCATTCCAGCCGTCGGCACCGCCAACGTCGCTGAGCGTGACGCGGGCGCCGTAGGGCGGATCTGACTCGAACAGCTCTGAAACGACCTGCACCGCGCGATCTCCAGCGAGCGTCGGCGGCAGCCTGAGACTCAGCTTCACCGCGGTGTGGGGCCGGAGCACGTTGCCGGCGTCGGCCAGCGCGGGCAAGCCGTCGGCGCCGGTGATGGACAGGGCCGGCCGCCAGCTGCGATTCAGGATCAGCTCGGCGGCGTCGTTCCCCACCGGGGTCGCGCCCTCGAGCAGCGGATACTTGGTGTAGACCTCGGCACCGAGGACGGCCGCAGCCCTGCGCGCCTGCTCGACGCGTTGGGTCGGAATCTCGACGTGCAGCGCCCGGGGTTTCACGCTGCCGCTGGCCTCGTCCTCCAGCCGGCTCAGCAGCTGCCGCAGAACCCGGAAGCTCGAGGCCACGACGCCGGATGCATCGCCTGAGTGCACACCCTCGCTCAGTAGCTCGACGCGCAGGTTGCCGGTGACCAGGCCGCGCAGCGAGGTGGTGCACCAGAGCTGATCGTAGTTGCCGCAGCCCGAATCCAGACAGATCACCAGATCCGGCGAGCCGATGCGATCCTCGAGCGCCGAGATGTAATGCGGCAGATCGAAACTGCCACTCTCCTCGCAGGCCTCGATCAGGATCACGCAGCGGGGCAGCGCCACGCCCTGTTCGAGCAGGGCATTCAGTGCTGTCAGCGAAGCGAACGTGGCGTAGCCGTCGTCCGCACCGCCGCGACCAAACAGCCGCTCACCTCGCAGCACCGGCTTCCAAGGTCCGAGATCCGCATCCCAGCCGGTCATTTCCGGCTGCTTGTCCAGGTGCCCATAGAGCAGCACGTTGCCCGGCGCGGTGCCACCCAGCTCCATGTAGATCAACGGGGTGCGGCCCTCGAGCCGGACCACCTCGACCTGCATGCCACTCGGCGCATGGGCCCGGCTCCAGCTTTCGAGCAGCGCCACCGCATCATCCATGTAGCCATGGGCCGCCCAGTCCGGATCGAAGGCCGGCGACTTGTTCGGAATGCGGATGTACTCCTCGAGCGTCGCGACGATGCTGTCGCCCCAGACCTCGTCCACGAAGGCCTGGGCTGCGCGGGCATCGATGGCTGCTGCATGCATGGTTCGGATCTCCTGCGACGAAGGCCGCAACCCGCGCGGGGCGGCAGCCTTGTCAGTCACGTCCCACGTGGGATTCCAGGGCGGATCATGGCATGATCGCCGCCCCGCAGGCTCCTCGATTCAAGCGGCTATGGACACGCTCCAGTACGTGAAATGGCTCCGCGGCTCATCGCCGTACATCAATGCGCACCGGGATCGCACCTTCGTGCTGATGTTGGGTGGCGAAGCCATTGCCGATCCGAACTTCGAGAACATCGTCCACGACATCGCGTTGCTGGCCAGTCTGGACGTGCGCCTGGTCATTGTCTTCGGCGCCCGGCCGCAGATCGACGAAGCCTACCGCAGCGCAGGCATCGAGGCCCGCTATCAGCCCCAGGGACGACATCTGCTGCGCATCACGGACGACACCGGCATCCGTCTGGTGCGGCAGGTCGTCGGCGACCTGCGGATTCAGATCGAGGCACTGCTGTCCACCGGACTGCCCGGCTCGCCCATGCACGCCAGCCGCATCACCGCCACCGGCGGCAACTGGGTGACGGCCAAGCCGCTCGGCGTCATCGACGGCATCGACTTCTGCCACACCGGCGAGATCCGGCGCGTGGACGCCGTCGCCCTGCGCCGGCAGCTCGATGCCGGGGTGATTCCACTGCTCGGCCCCATGGGTTATTCGCCGTCCGGCGAGGTCTTCAATCTCGCCTACGAGGAGGTGGCCACCGCTGTCGCCGGCGCACTGCGCGCGGACAAGCTCATCGCCCTCGACGAAGAACCCGGACTCCTAGACGAAAGCGGCCACTCCATCTCGGAAATGACGCCGCGGGAACTCGAAACCATGATCGTCCGCCGGCGCGAAGCGGACATCCCCGGCGACGAGTTGCTGCGTCAGCTCACGGCGCTGCTCGAAGCCAGCCGCGCCGGAGTGCGCCGCTGCCATCTGGTCAGCCACGCCATCGACGGCGCACTGCTGCAGGAGCTGTTCACCCGCGAAGGGTCCGGCACGCAAATCAGTGAGCACTCCTACGAACAGCTCAGACCGGCGCACAGGGACGACGTGGCTGGAATCGTCGAGATCACGCGCCCCCTGGCGGATGCCGGCGTGCTGGTCCAGCGCTCGCGGGAGCTGATCGAGCGGGAAATCGACCGCTTCACCGTCCTCGAACTCGATGGCCTGGTGATCGGTTGTGCTGCGCTGTATCCCTACTCAGAGGATCAAGCCGCGGAAATCGCCTGCGTCGTGACCCACGTCGACTTCCAGGGCGCCGACCGCGCCGAGAAACTGGTGGGACACTTAGAGCAGCTTGCCCGCCGCGAAGGCTTCACGCGCACGTTCGTGCTCACCACCCGGACGTCGCACTGGTTCGTGGAGCAGGGCTATCGGCCGACGACGCTGGAGTCACTGCCGGCGGCGCGCAGGAGCCTGTGGTCACCTGCGCGCAATTCCAAGGTGTTGAGCAAGACCCTGTAGGCGCGCCGCATGCCTGCAGCACCGCCGCAGCGGTATCGTGCACGAGCAGGCTCTACGCCCAGGCGTGATCAGAAATTCGACCAACGGGAAACGACATGACAGACAAAGACGCACGCCGCCGCTACTCCTCACAGGTGGTCGACGGCCTCGAGAAAGCCGCCGCCCGCGCCATGCTGCATGCCGTGGGCTTCAGCGACGAGGACTTCGCCAAACCCCAGGTCGGGATTGCGTCGACCTGGAGCAATCTGACGCCCTGCAACATGCACATCGACACGCTGGCGGACGCGGCAGCGATGGGCGCGGCGGAGGCTGGCGGCAAGCCGGTCACGTTCAATACGATCACCGTCTCTGACGGCATCTCCATGGGCTCGCCGGGGATGCGCTACTCCCTGGTGTCGCGCGAAGTGATTGCGGACTCCATCGAGACCGTGGTCGGCGCCCAGGGTTTCGATGGCTTCGTGGCCATCGGCGGCTGCGACAAGAACATGCCCGGCTGCGCCATGGCCATCGCCCGCCTCGACCGGCCCGCCGTGTTCGTCTACGGCGGCACGATTCAACCGGGCAAGGAGCGCCGGGATGTGATTTCGGTGTTCGAGGCCGTGGGCAAACGTGCTGCCGGAAACCTGTCTGATATCGAGTTGAAGGAGATCGAGGCGACCGCGATTCCCGGCCCCGGGTCCTGCGGCGGCATGTATACCGCCAACACCATGGCTTCGGCCATCGAGGCCCTGGGGCTGTCGCTGCCGAACTCCTCCGCCCAGGATGCCATCTCGGAACACAAGCGGCAGGACAGCTACGCCGCCGGCGCCGCCGTTGTGAATCTGCTGGAGCTGGGCATCCGGCCGTCGGACATTCTCTGCCGCGAGGCGTTCGAGAATGCCATCACCGTGACCATCGCCCTGGAGGGGTCCACCAACGCCGTACTGCACCTTCTGGCCATCGCCCATGCCGCCGGTATCCCGCTTTCACTGGACGACTTCGCGCGGATCGGCAAGCGTGTTCCGGTGCTGGCCGACATGCGCCCGGCCGGCCAGTACGCCATGAGCGAATTGATCGCCATCGGCGGCATCCAGCCGCTGATGAAGACGCTGCTCGACGCGGGCCTTCTGCATGGCGACTGCCTCACGGTCACCGGCCGGACGCTGGCAGAGAATCTGGCGGACGTGGCGCCCTACCCGCCGGAACAGAAGATCATCCGGCCGCTGTCCGATCCCATCAAGAAGGACAGCCATCTGGTCATTCTCAATGGCAATCTGGCCCCGGACGGCGCCGTGGCCAAGATCACCGGCCACGAGGGTCTCAGCTTCACCGGCACCGCCCGCTGTTTCCATGGCGAGGAGGCGGCCCTGGCGGCCATCCTGGACGGCACGGTCCGCAAGGGCGACGTGGTGGTGGTCCGCTACGAAGGTCCGAGGGGCGGACCGGGCATGCGCGAAATGCTGTCTCCCACCAGCGCCATCAACGGTCGCGGCTTGTCCTCCGATGTGGCGCTGATCACCGACGGCCGCTTCTCCGGCGGCTCCCACGGCTTCGTGATCGGGCACGTCACGCCCGAGGCTTTCGACGGCGGCCCGATCGCCCTGCTCGAGGACGGTGATTCGATCACCGTGGACGCGGAAGCCTGCACCATCAGCGTGGCCGTGGACGACGCCGAACTCGAACGCCGTCGGGCCGCATGGCAGCGGCCTGCTCCTTACGCTACGCGGGGCATTCTGGCCAAGTACGCAAAGCTCGTGAGCTCAGCATCCCTGGGCGCGGTGACGGACCTCGAACTCTGACCCGCGGTCGCTGGCGAGCACTCAGCTCGCCAGCGGCATCGGATCACTGGTTTCCGCAGCACCGGCAGGAAGGACCTGCGGGACCTGAAAGCCAAGGACTTCCAGGTAGCGCACACGCAGGGCATCCGCGTGAGCCTGCAGGTGCTGTGCGTTGAAGGTCGCAGGATCGATGGGCGGCAGCACCTCCACTTCGATGGTGGTACCGGCACGCAGCATGAAGCTGCCACGGGGCAGTGCATCCACGGCATTGTGAATCACCACGGGAACCAGCGGTACGCGGGCACGCAAAGCGAGATAGAACGCTCCACGCTTGAACGGCCCTGGCAAGGTGGCGCGACTGCGCGTGCCTTCCGGCGCCATCGCCAGACTCTGCCCGGCGCGCAGCGCTTCCAACGCCGGCCGCAGCTGAGCCAGACCGCCGCCTTCGCGGTCGACGAAGATCGCGCCCGCCGCGCGGAATGCCGGTCCGAACAGCAGATCCCGCTCCAGCTCCCGCTTGCACAGGCCCGTGAAATCCCGACGCAGCAGCCGCGCGATGATCAACGCGTCCAGCGCGCTCTGGTGGTTGAACACCACCACCGCCGGGCGCGCAGCGCGCAGGTACTGCTCTCCGGTCACCCGCAGACTGATACCCGCCAGCGGCATGCCGATGCGACTCCAGGTCGCAACCGCATCGCCGAGCGCTTCGCGGACGCTGCCCCCACGCAGCAGGCGGCCGGCGCCAGCCAGCGCCGAGCCATAGAAACCGGACAGGCTGAGACCGGTGCGCAGCAGCGATTCGCCGTTCGCGCGGCGGCCGCGGAAGCGCAGCACCGGCCAGCCCTCCATTGCTGCCCGCGCCAGCAGCCGCGAATCGGGATTCACGACCCGCGGCCGACCCACGCGCTCCAGCAGCGGCAGATCCTCGTGGCTGTCCGTGTAGAACGATGCATCTGCCAGGGCGCCACCATGACGTCGCAACCAGGCCCGGGCATGCATGCGCTTGCCCTCGTTCCAGCAGCCGGGCAGGTACCAGCGGCCGGTGAAACGACCCTCGGCATTCACGACCAGGCGCGTGCAGAGCACATCCTCGGGATCGATACCCAGCGCTCGGGCCACCGGCTCGGCTTGATAGCGAGTGGCCGATGTCACGATGACCACCCGATGGCCACGCAGCCGATGCGCGCGCACCAGGGCCCGCGCCTCCGGGTGAATACGCGCCGAGGTGTGGCGCTCGAACACCCGCTCGCCGAGTGCGACGAGATCCGCTTCGCGCTCACCGCGCAGGCCCGCGATGAGCTGCTCCAGCAGCGGACCGAGGCCCCCCTGGCCGGACTCGAGCACGACCCGCACCTGCGCGAACAAGCGGCCGGGACGAAGCAGGCCCGTGGCCACCGCCTCCGCCAGGAATGGCAGCACCGAGTAACCATCGACCAGCGTCCGGTCGAGATCGAAGAACGCCACCTGAGCGGGCCCTTCGGGTCCGACGTCGATGTCTCGGGTCAGCGCGGGAAAGAGTGACATGGGACGGCACCTGTAACGGGAGTGTTCGCTCCCGCCCAGGCTAGCAAGAAGCGCTCCAGGCATTAAGGCCGATGCGGCACAGTTGGCTGCACCGTGCTGGCACACGGGCGCGCCCACATGCGCGCGCAACGCGCCGAAATGATGCGCCGTGCCGCGTGATCAGTTGAGCAGGGCGCGAATTCGACGCGCCAGCTCCGCCCGCGAATAGGGTTTCTGCAGAATCTCGGCGCCGTCCGTCGATCGCCCCGTCCCGGAGCGGGCTGTATCCGCATATCCTGACGTCAACAGCACGGGGAGCCCCGGATGCGACTTCCGCGCCCGGGCTGCGAGATCGAAACCGCTCATGCCCCCCGGCATGACCACATCGCTGAACACCAGATCGAAGTCGCCCGGGGCCTCCAGCATCGCCATTGCCTCCACCCCGTCAGCAGCCGCCTCGGTCTGGTAGCCGAGCTCCACCAGCAGACGGGTCACATGCTCGCGCACCAGGGGATCATCCTCGACGATCAGAATCCGTTCGGCGCCGCCGGTGGCCTTTGCTCCGGGAGTCGCAACCGCGCTCGGAACGGGATGCTGGGCGCGCGGCAGATAGAGTTTGAATTCCGTCCCCCGGCCGAGCTCCGTATCCACGGTGATGTGGCCACTGGACTGCTTGATGAAGCCGTACACCATGGCCAGCCCGAGCCCCGTACCCTTGCCCTGTTCTTTGGTCGTAAAGAACGGATCAAACAGCCGCTCGCGGTGCTCAGGGGCGATCCCGGAACCGTTGTCGGCCACCTTCACCACCACATAGTCCCCGGGCGACAGTTCGAGCTGCAGGACTCGTGCGTCTGCGGCAATGCGCTCCGAGTCCGTCGTGATGGACAGTTCGCCGCCGGCGGGCATCGCATCACGTGCGTTCAACGCCAAGTTCAACAGGGCTGACTCGAGCTGCGAGGGATCGATGTCAGCGGGCCACAGCGCTTTGCCGTGGTGAATGTTCATCGAGATGGTCTCAGGCAACGACCGCTGCAGGAGCCCTTGCATGCCGGTGATCAGCGCGGTGACATCAGTGGGACGCGGCTGCAGCGGCTGGCGCCGGGCGAAGGCCAGCAGCCGATGGGTGAGCTCTGCGCCGCGATGAGCCGCAGCGCCGATCATCTCGGCGAGGTGAGCCTGTTCCGGCACGCCCCTGAGCTGATTCGTCAGCAGATCTGCATTGCCGAGGATCACCGTGAGCAGGTTGTTGAAATCGTGGGCCACGCCACCGGTGAGCTGCCCGATGGCCTCGAGGCGCTGGGATTGCCGCACCTGCTCTTCGGCAATTCTGCGGTCGTGGATGTCGATGGTGGACCCGAGCCGGCGCCAGGGCCGGCCATTCGCATCCCGGATCAACTTGCTGTTGCTCTGGAACCAGCGGTACTCGCCGCTCGCCGTAAGCAGACGGAACTCGGCGCCGGCACGGTCACCGGTCTTGCCCGAGACGAGCTCCTCCGCCCGGCGGCGGACGCGATTGCGGTCGTCCGGATGCATCAGCTCCATGTACGCCGTCATGGAGCTCGGCATGTGTGCCACGTCGTCATAGCCGAGCATGTCGCGGAACGCTTCGGAGAACGTGAGGACATCGCTGTCCATGTTGTAGTCCCAGAGCGCGGCCTGGGACGCTTCTGCGGCGTGCCGATAGCGCTCTTCGGACTGCCGCAACTCCTCCTCGCTGGCCTTGCGTCGCGAGATGTCCTGAAACGCACCCTGAATGGCCACGATCTGACCGTCGGCATCGCGTACCGGTTCGCCTATGGTGCGCACCCACACCCGCCGGCCACGTGCGGTGACGATTTCCAGCTCCTCGTCGTAGGGCTCGCCGCGTTCGATGCAGGCCGAGAACAGGGACCGGATTCGATCCCGGTACTCCGGAGCGTAGTAGGCGATACCGCCGTCAACGTCCGGAGTCATGCCCGGAGGCTCATCGTGAATGGCCGCAACTTCGTCCGACCAATTGATGCGTCCCGTCTCCAGATCGACTCGCCAGCCCCCGAGCTGCGCGGCACGGCCCGCGATCTCCAGCAGCTGCCGGTTCTCGATGAGCTGAGCTTCCGCCCTCACCCGCGCGGTGATGTCGCTGGCGAAAGATTGCAGTGATATCAGTTGGCCACGCTCGTCGCGTCGACCCGAGTTGTACCACTGGCAGATCAGGATCTCGCCCGAGCGGGTGATGTTGCGGTTCGTGTAGGTGTTGCGGATGCAGGCACCGGAGACCAGTTCTTCGATCACCAGGGCCACCGAGGCCATGTCTTCCGGATGCACCAGTCCGATTTCGTCCAGGCGCCGCCCCATGACCTCATCCGGGAAGTAGCCGAACAATTCCTGCGCCTGTCGGGACCAGCGCCGGACGCGAGAGTGCTGATCCAGCTCCACCATCGCCAGCGGCGTGTTCTCGAGATGGAAATTGAGTTCGGCGTGGGCCGCCTTCAGGGCCCGTTCCTGCGATTCGATCAGCGCACCCCGACGCTGTTCCCGATCGAGCCGGTCCTCGGTCCGCAGCCGCTCGAGGCGCGCTTCGAGCAGGTCCACGGCAAGTCGGGCAAGGCCTTTGAGTGCAGCAATGAGCGCAGGATCGGCTTGCCGCGGGACCACGTCCATGACCGCCAGTGTCCCCACCACGATCCCTGGGGCAACCACCAGCGGCACACCGGCGTAGAAGCGCAGTCGCGGCTCGCCGACAACCAGGGGATTATCCGCGAATCGCACATCACTTCTTGCGTCCGCGACGACGGTGGCATCCACCTGGCGGATGGTGTGGTTACAGAACGCGATGTCCCGCGGCGTCTCCGCGATGGAGAGCCCGTGAGACGCCTTGAACCACTGCCGCCGCTCGTCGATGAAGCTGAGGATGGCCATCGGCGCGTCGGCGAGCGAGGCGGCAAGCTCGACGAGATCGTCGAAGATGGCCTCGGCCTCGGTATCGAGCACCCTGTAGGCGTCCAGCGCATCTAGTCTTCGCGCTTCCGTTGGAGCATCCGGACCGCTGCCCATGAAGGCCTCCGCCAACCGCCCCCAGGCGGGTGTGCCATCCGGAGATTATAGGGCTTTAGCGCCGCGTGGCCTCGTGCACCAGTTCAACCAGGCGCTTGACGTTGTCGACGGGCGTTTCGGGAACGATGCCGTGACCCAGATTGAAGATATGCCCGGGACGCCCGTTCACCTCTTCGAGCAGCGCCCGGGTCTGGGACTCGACCGCAGTCCAGTCGGCGCAGAGGATGATCGGATCCATGTTGCCCTGCACCGCCTTGGCCCCCACCGCGTCCCAGGTTGCGACCAGCGGGCTGCGCCAGTCCAGCGCCAGCACGTCACCGCCTGCGGCGTGCATCAGGCCGTTCAGAGCCGGATTGCCAGTCCCGAAATGGATCACAGGAACCGCAGCTCCACCCTGTTCGTGCAGACGCGCGATCAGGTTGCGGGTGTAGGGTTGCGCGTAGCGGACATAGTCCGCCGGCGACAGACAGCCGACCCACGAGTCGAACAGCTGCACGGCCTGCACGCCGGCCCGGATCTGCAGTCCCAGATAGTCCGCCACGGCATCGACGAGCTTGTTCATCAGCCGATCCCAGCTTGCCGGATCGCCGTACATCAGCTTCTTCACTTCGATGTAGTTGCGCGAGCCGCGCCCTTCGACCGCATAGGATGCGAGCGTAAACGGCGCACCGGCAAAGCCGATCAGCGGGATGTCGGCGGGCAGGCCTGCGCGACAGTTGCGCACCGTATCCGCGATGTAGCCGGTGCCTTCCTCCGCCACCAATGGCCGCAGCGCTTCGATGGCAGCAGATGAGCGTAGCGGGTTCGCGAACACCGGACCGACCCCTTCCACGTAATCCAGATCGAGCCCCATGGGTTCGAGGATCGGCAGCAGGTCGGCAAACAGGATCGCGGCATCCACCCCCAGGATGCGCTGGGCATCCAGGGTGGCCTGGGCGGCCAGGTCGGGATTCTTGAAGAACGCCAGGCTCGGCGTCTTGCCCTTGACCTGGTGGTACTCCGGCATGTAGCGCCCCGCCTGGCGGTTCAGCCAGATCGGCGTATGGGGCGCGGGCTCTCCACGGCAGGCGCGAAGAAAGGCTGAGTCGTGCAGACGCTGGTCCATGCAAGCGGTTCCAGATGCGAGGAGGAAGCAGCGATGACGGAGCCAGCGCCGCCGCGCACATTAGCCGCGGCCACTGTGAACGGTCAACTCGGCGCGGGCCGGGGACCGGGACTGCTCAGACTCCACAGCGTCGTCTGCACCGAGTACCGCGCTGGCCTCTGCCAGCATCCGCTGGACCTGCGCCCGGTCCGCGGCAGCGGGATCCACCTCGAGCGTATAACCGTCCCCCTGCCAGTGCAGCGGCGGCTGCACCGTTGTGGCGTCCCGATACTCGAACACCTCGATGGGCTGTGCGAAGCCTTTTGCCGCAATGGGTTCCAGGCGCCGACACTGATGCGCCTCACGCCCGAGCAGCAGCCAGGTGGTGCGCGAAAGCAGCGTCTGCCCGGGCGTTGCCGCGCTTTCGAGCCGACTGGCCGCATTCACGGTGGCGCCGATCACCGTGTACTCCATGCGGGCACCCTTGCCGAAGCTGCCCAGCGTGCACCAGCCCGAGTGGACCCCGATGCGCAATCCCAGGTCGCAGCTGAGGCCCGCATCGCGCCAGCGCTGCCGCAGCCCGACGAAGCGCTGCTGCATCTCGGCAGCCATGGCGACACAGTCCCGGGCATCCTGATCACGTCCCTGACTGCCGGGCTCACCGAAGAACACCATGACCGCATCGCCGATGAACTTGTCCAGCGTTCCCCCTCGAGCCAGCGCAGCCTCGGCCATGGCCGTATAGAAATCGTCCAGCATGGCCACCACTTCCTCGCTCTCCGCCGCGTCGGTGAGCGCGGTGAAACCGGCGAGGTCCGCAAAGCACACGGTCAGCCAGCAGCGATGGGACGCCTTGACGGTCCCGCCTTCCTGCTCGAAGGCCACCCGGTGCACCGCCGGCGGCAAGTAGCGCGCCAACCGGTCGGCCAGGGCCGCATGCTCATCCACCCGGCGGGCAAGCTCGGTCTGCGCGGCCTCGAGTTGCGACTTCTGGCGCTGGGTCAGCAATGCAGCAGCAAGAGCGAACGCCGCTACCAGCGCCAGGGCGCCGATTTCACCAGCGGCGGAGCCGCGCCAGGGCGGCATGGGCAGGAACAGCGCCGCCAGGCCCAGCGCGCCACCCAGGGTGGCCAGCGCGACCCCGGCCCGACGCGCACCACTGACACTGCAGTGGCCCAGCAGCAGCACGAAGCAGAGCGCCGCGATCACGATGCCGGGCATTCCCAGCGCCAGCGCACCCAGCGGCACCAGCACATTCTCCGCGACCGCCAGCATCCGGCAGCCCTGCGGCGACAGCTCCAGCCACGTCAGGCCAGGAAGGGCCAGCAACCAGACCAGGTAGAGCCACACTTCCCGTCCCGCTGCATCGGCCTCCAGCAGCACCAGCACGCAGCATCCGAGGTAGGCCGCGACGCGGGGCAGCAGGACCGTGATGCGACGGGGATGGGTGGACATCGAGCGGCTCCAAGGTGGAGCTTCAGCATCCCGCGATTCGCCCTTCCCCGCTGCCCGTCGTCGCCATCTCAGGCCGTGGGTGTTTGCCGCTATGTCCTGCGGGCCAGCGCTGACATCCTGGCCCCGATCCCGGATCGAGGTGACGCGGCGACCCGGTTTCGGTAACGATGGTGCAGACAGCCACCGCATGAGGAGCAGGCACGCTCATGATTCGCGCAGCCCCGATCAAACTGGCATTGCTGCTTACGGCGCTTACGGCGGCCTCCTTCACCGCAGCTCAAGAGTCCGGGCTGCGGGCGATCCCGACGACGGAGGCTGCGCGGACCCTGACCATCGACGCCGAGCTGCTCGCAGAGCATCCTGCCTTGCTGCGGGCCCGCGAACGTCAGGTGCGCCTGCTGCGCAGCATTCCCGATGCCCGCATCCGTTTCGAAGACACCGCCACCGCCTCGCGTACCTACGTCGACGGACTGCCACCCGGCACCGATCAGCTGCAGATCGAGTCCGCGGAGGACGTGCAGGCCGTGCTCTCCGCCCTCGCCCCCTACCTCGGGCTCACGGAGCATGACCGCTACGACCACATCGTCGAGCACGGGATGCTGCCAGCTGCTGCCACCTGGCTCGCCATTCCCACACCCAACGGCCACATGGTCCTGAATCGGGCACTGATCCTGATGGTGGATCCGGATGACGCTACCCTCCGCGGCATCAACGGCATCATCGAGCACGGCGCCCGCCTGCCCACCGAACCCGTCCTCGCGGAGTCCGAGGCCATCGAGCACGCGCTGGCCGCAGTCGGCGACCGGACCGCATGGGCGGCGGAAGGTCACGGCGCCTATCCGGTCTACGCGGTGGGCGAACCCACCTGCCTGCTGTGGCAGGTGCTGCTGGAACCAGCAGCGGAGAACGCGAACGGCGCTGAGGACGCGGCCATGGTCTACGTGTTCGCCGATGGCAGCACCACTCGTGACCGTGGCCGGTTGCGCTGCCCTGAGGCGGCGGATGATTGACCGCCGCCGCCTTCAGGCCTCCTTGACCAGACTCTCGATGCGCAGCCCGAAGCTGGCGATGCCTGGAAACGACAGCTCCTTGCTGGCCAGCAGATGGATGCGCCCGACGCCGAGACTCGAGAGCACGGCGCTGCCGAGTCCCACCCGGCGCCAGACGCTGCCCCCTGGCTCCGTGCCTTCGCCTCCGGGCGGATCCGGGGGCAGATAGACCAGAACGCCCGCGGGGGCTTCCGCCAGCAGTTCCAGGGTGCGATGCACCGGGTTGCCGGGCATCAGTGCGCTGCTGAACAGATCCCGCCCGGCATCGCCCTTGATGACACGCACCAGCGTCGGTGTCTCGGCGCGGATGACGCCGCTCACCAGGGCCAGAATCGGCCGCTCGTCGAAGCGTGCCTGGAACACGTGCGTGGTCAGGGACTGACCGCCCAGCTCAACCCGCTCCCGGGCCAGCTCCGTGACCAGCACGTCATGCCGGGCCCGATAGCGAATCAGCGCCTCGATGCTGATCACCGGCAGGCCGTGCCGTGCGCCAAACGCCAACAAATCCGGCAGCCGCTGCATGCGGCCATCATCGTGGACCAGCTCGCAGATGGCCCCGGCCGGCCGCAACCCTGCCAGGCGCGCCAGATCCACGGCGGCCTCGGTGTGGCCGGATCGCACCAGCACGCCGCCTGGTTCATAGCGCAGCGGAATCACGTGTCCCGGCCGGACGAAGTCCTCCGCAGTCGCGTTCGGGTCGGCCAGCGCATTCAGGGTCGCTGCCCTTTCCGCCGCGGCGATCCCGGTGGTCATCCCGGCACGGACATCCACCGAGATGGCATAGGCACACCGGTGCGCTTCCTGGTTGGCCGCAACCATCAATGGCAGCTCGAGACGATCGAGCCGCTCGGGTTCGCAGGGTGCGCAGATCAGGCCGCTGGTATGTCGCACCATGAACGCGATGGCCTCGGGGGTGGCCTTCTCCGCCGCGATGATCAGGTCGCCTTCGTTCTCACGGTCCTCGTCGTCCACCACGATCACAAAGCCGCCGGCAGCAGTCTGCCGGATCGCGTCTTCCACGCTCGCCAGTCCCATGTCGCTTCTCCTGTCGTCGGCACCGCTTGCGAGCATGGTAGGGAGCAAACTATTGTTTGAATACGCATAAACACACACATTTATTGTTCGTTTTCGAACAACAAGGCAGCCATGCTCCAGTGGGATCAGGTCCGCTACTTCGTCGCGGTGGCACGCTGCGGCTCCGTGAGCCGCGCAGCCGCAGAGCTCGGCGTCAGCCACGCCACGGTCCTGCGCCAGGTCGGCCGACTCGAGGACAGCCTCGCCACGCGGCTCTTCGAGCACCGCCAGACCGGATATCGCATCACCCAGGAAGGCCAGGAACTGCTGCGGCTGGCAGAAGAGATGGCGGCCAATGCCGACGCCCTGCTGCGGCGGGCGGCAGGCAAGGACAGCGCACTCGCCGGCGACCTGCGCCTGCGGCTGCCGGACGCCAGCATCTGCGACCTGCTGCCGCTGCTGAAAGGCTTCGCAGATACCCATCCCGGGATCCGACCGCTGCTCAGCGATCCCGCGTCTGCAGATGTCGATATCGACGTCAGGCTGACCGATGCGCCCCCGGAAGCCCTGGTTGGACGCCAACTCGACAAGCTGAGCTTCACGTTCCAGGGCACGGCCGCAGCCTGCGAGGCGGAGCGACCGCGCTGGATTCTGTGGCGTGACGCGGCGGAACCGGAGGCGACGCTGGCATGGCAGGCGCAGGCTCTGGCCGCGATCACCCGGCAACCGGACATTGCCCTGGAGGTGGCCAGTCATGCCGAAGCCGTCGCCGCTGCCCGCGCCGGCTTCGGCATCGCCCTGCTGGCGACGGCGCGGAGTCCGGATCTCGTCCCGTTGCCGGAGGCACCAACGAGCCCGCCGCGCAGCCTGTGGCTGCTGACCCACCCGGACCTGCGCCGCTCCGGTCGTGTGCGCGCGTTCATGGCCTACGCCGCCGCCCACGTCCTGCGCGCGTCCTGAACCCTCCGCAAGCAATCCGGCAGGCCCTGAAGGCGCTTCATGTGCGGATGACAGGTGTGTAGATTACTGGCGTATCCGCCCTACCTTCGAGGTTCTCGCCCCCTTTGGACACTCCCGTGGTTTCGGACCGCTCGCATGCCCGTTTCGGCACCCTCCTCGGCATGGCACCCGGCAACGTTCCGGTCTACTCCTGCGACTACGCTTCTGCCGACGACGCCGAGTTGCCCAACCGCCATGCCTACCGCAGCTATGTCGACGGCATCTTCATGGGCTACAAATGGCAGTGCGTCGAGCTCGCGCGGCGCTGGCTGTATCTGAACCACGGCTGGATCTTCGATGAGATCTCGATGGCCTACGACATCTTCCGGCTGCGCAGTCTGCGCGTGGTGGGAGAGGACAGACGCCTGCCGCTGCACGCGTTCGCCAACGGCGCTCACCGCCACCCGGAACCGGGCGGGCTGCTGATCTGGGACGAAGGCGGCGAGTTCGAACACACGGGCCATGTGGCCGTGATTACCGAGGTCATCGAGGGCAGGCTGCGCATCGTCGAACAGAACAACGGTGATCGGGTCTGGCCGCCGGGTCAGCACTACTCCCGCGAACTGCGCACCATGGTGACGGACTCCGGTGAGTACTGGATCGAGAACCCCACCGGGGACGCCGCGATCCTGGGGTGGATGCTGCAGACAGACGACGACACCGATGCCGAGCCGGCGGAGGAAACCGACCTCGGCCTGTTCTCGCTGTTCTCGCGCCGGGTGCCTGATCGCGGCGTTGGCGGCCGTTCCTGGCTCAACATCGCCAATCCCGACGAGCATGCCTATGTGCGTGCCAACGGCGGCCACAAGCTGTCGAGTCGGCCCGGCGACGCGCTGCGCTACTACGTGATGAGTGAATCCGCCGCCGAAGAACTCGATCGCGCCACCAACGAACTCCACGCGCTGTTCCTGCACGCCACCGACTACGTTCTGCAGCACGAGGAACTGTTGACGCGCTTCAATCTGCCACCCGCCATCTGGCCACGCATTCACCAATCGTGGGACAACCGGCGCAATCAGATGATCACGGGCCGCTTCGATTTCTCCATGTCCAATCGGGGCCTGAAAGTCTACGAGTACAACTGTGACTCAGCTTCGTGCCACATGGAGACCGGCAAGGTGCAGGGACGCTGGGCAGGACACTTCGACTGCGATGACGGCGACGACGCCGGCGCGCCCCTGCACGCCGCCCTGGTGGAAGCCTGGCGCAAGACGGGCGTGGACGGCCTGCTGCACATCATGCTCGACCGCGACGACGAAGAGACCTACCACGCCCTGTTCATGCGCGACGCCATCGAGCGCGCCGGCATCCGCACCACGGTCCTGCATGGGGTGGAAGGCATCAGCTGGGACGAGGACGGCAACCTGCGGGATCCGGACGGCGATCGCATCCGCTGGGTGTGGAAAACCTGGGCCTGGGAAACCGCGCTCGATCAGATCCGCGCGGAATGCGAAGACGACGCGGAGCGGCTGGCCAGCTATCGGGCCGGTGAACCGCGCGACGGCGCGCCGCGTCTGGTGGACGTGCTGTTGCGCCCGGACGTGATGGTGTTCGAGCCGCTGTGGACGCTGATCCCGAGCAACAAGGCCATCCTGCCCATCCTCTGGCAGTTGTTCCCGGGCCACCCCTATCTGCTCAACTGCGGTTTCGAATTGAGCGACGATCTCGAGAGCCGCGGCTACGTGGCCAAACCCATCGCCGGACGCTGCGGCCACAACGTCACCATCTACGCACCGGGCAGCCAGGCGGTGGCGGAGACCGCTGGGAGCTTCGGTGGCCAGGACATGATCTTTCAGGAGTACTTCCCGCTGCCGACCATCGAGGATGACCACGTCCAGGTGTGCACGTTCTCCGTTGGCGGCGGCTAC
>SKUB01000133.1 GCA_007122315.1 Pseudomonadales bacterium
AAGATGGGGGCGTAAGCGTCGTTGCTGAGACCGGTGCCGGGTTCGTCCTCGCGCAGGTGCGGGAAGAACAGGTTCCACAGGCCCAGTTCCTTCGCCTGCGCCCGCAGGTCGTCGACGAAGGAGAGGGCGTCCGGGTCGTTGCGGCGCTCGCTCCTGGCCACCGCATGGTAGTGATGGTTCACGGGGTAGACGTGCTTCCCCATGAAGTCGACGACCCGGTCCCGGATCTCCAGGGTTTGTTCGCTCAGCTCGAAGGTCATCGTCCTGTGCTCTCCTCGTGTGGTGTGTTGATGGACGTGATTGAGCACCGCCTGGCGCGGTTCCAACGCGTTGGCAGGCCGACCTGACAACGCCTCGAACACTTGCTGGATCGCTTCGTTCGACGGCTCACCCGTGACGGGTGGCACATCCTCGATTCCGAACAGCACTGGCTCGACTTGGAACCCGCCGACGCCATCGACAACCGGCTGCGGCATCTATTCGCTACCGTATTTTCCGCCTCACGGGTGATCACGTTCCGGGGCGCTGGTGACAGCACTGTTCATGACCGGCTACATCGTCGCGAGCCGGGCCACGCAGTTCGGCTAGACCTTCACCTGGTCAGTACAGACCGCAGCAGCAGCGGGTCCTGTGGCTATCGACGCACGCGGTCCCGTATCCCGCATGGCCCGTCAGCGGCCGTCGTCACCGTCTCCGCGCGTGTTGTCGAGCAGCGCGAGCACCTGCTGGAACGCACTCAAAAGGACCCGGTCCTTCCCCCCCTGCTGGACCGGGTCGACGCGGGCGAGAAAGCCCTCAAGGTCTTCCGCCAGGTGTTCGAGGTTGACGGAGGCGGCCGGGGCGTGCAGGTCGATCGACGCGAGGGCCCATCGGGCGAAGCTCCGCTCGCTGATCGGCTTGTCGAGGATCTGCTCGAAATCCTCGTGGCGCGGGTCCTCGCGTATTCGCGCAAGCGTCGCGTCGACGGCGTCCGCCGGCCCCTCGAGGACCTGGACATAGTGGCCTGCATCGAAGACCAGCAGGCCGGTGATGCCCGTCGCGCGGTTGTTCCTGCGCGCCTCGTCCTCGAGGGCTGAGAGTTCGTTACTGTCCACCGGCGCGGCCGCGCGGCTGACGTAGGCGATAGCCTTCAAGGCAACGGCATTGGTGGCTCGGCTGTTCATGACCGCAGCAGCGCCGCAGCAGGTCGGGACGGCATCGATGGACACTCCCTTACACAAGCAACGATGGGAAGGACGACGGCACGCCTCGCCCGACTCCGGAAACGTCAAGCTCCCGATATGGCGTGCCCCGGAGAGAAAGCCGCGCAAGCCCGGCCGTTCCCGCCAACAAGCGTCCGATGAAGCCTACTTCAGTCCTCGCTGCCTCGCGCGGACCACTGAGCACCTGTCAGCAGGTAATCGCTGCTCGACCATCGCGTAAAACGCCGTCTGGCGGCATGCAATTGGTAGCGTTCACCTGCAAACGGCGGGGCTTTTGTCCATCTTGCGGCGCCCGGCGCATGATCGGGACCTCGGCCAATCTTATAGATCACGTTATCCCGCGTGTACCGTTGCGCCAGTGGGTGCTGAGCTTCCCCTGGCCGCTACGCATGCTCTTCGCGAGCCGTTCGCAGGCTTTGAGCCGTTGCCTGGCCGTGATCACTCGCGCCATCCAGACCGACTTGGCACAGCGTGCGGGCCTGAAAGCCACCGATGGCGCACGGACCGGCATCGTCACCCTCATCCAGCGCTTCGGCAGCGCGCTGAACCTGGACGCCTGCGAGGCCCGGTGATCTGCACATGCTGGTGCTCGACGGTGTCTACACCTGGGAGCACGGCAGGCCTCGCTTTCATAGCGTTGGCGCGCCGAACCGGAAATGCCTCGAACACTTGCTGGATCGCCTGATTCGACGCCTCCTTCGACGGCTCACCCACGATGGGTGGCTCGTTCCCGATCCTGAGCAGCCCTGGCTCGACCTGGAGCCCGCCGACGCCATCGACAGCCTGGCTGCGGCATCCATCCGCTACCGCATCGCCCTCGGGCCCGAAGCCGGGCGCCGAACCTTGGTCCTGAAGAACTCGAGCCTCGCCCGGTCCGACACCGCCCCGAAAGCACTCACAACCGAACAGAATGGCTTCTCGCTCAACGCCGCCGTCGCCTGTCAGCCCCATGAGCGTGACCGCCTCGAACGACTGTGTCGCTACATTACGCCGGTCCGCGGGCGGGCCCGGTCATCTGTCTCGAGCGGCTTGCCATCAACAGCTCCGGTCAGGCCGTCTACCGGCTCAAGCAGCCGTTTCGGGACGGCACCACCCACGTCTTGTTCAGCCCTGAAGACTTCATCGCCAGATTAGCCGCTTTCGTTCCAAAGCCGGGATGCCACCTGACCCGCTACCACGGCGTGTTCGCGCCCAACTCAGCGTTTCGCCGAGCGGTGGTGCCGGATGCCGGCAAGCACCGCAGACGCAAGGGCAAGGCAGCATCGTGTCAGGATGGCGGGGCGAAGCCCCGGAAGAGCGGCGCGCTGGATGACAGCGACCCGCCCATCGCACCGCTCACCTGGGCCCAGCGGATGAAGCGGGTCTTCGAGTTCGACATCACGCTCTGCCCAGTGCGGTGGACGGCTGCGGGTCATTGCCGATGTGACGGATCCTGTGGTCATCCGCAAGATCCTCGACCATGTCCATCAACGCGCCCCGCCAGTATGGCGCTCCATCCCAGAGCAGTACGCCATCTCATCAGCGCGCGGTTGACCGTTGCCTCCGTGAAAGATTCCCCTTGGCCAGTGGATACCTACCTTCCTGATCGGCTCGTGGGCTTTTAGGAAGCCAATCCGATGGTGCGTGAGAATTTTCCCATGCCAATCACTATGGATCGGAAGGGCGCGTCATTGAGCGTTGCTGAACCGCTGGGCATGCTTGAGGCAGGGAGGAGAAAGACACGTTGTTTTTCCCATCCGCGGAACTCATCGCCAACATGCTGGGGGTTCGCCGCGAGGGCGTGACCGAGGCCGCGGGGAAATTGCAGCACCTCGGCATCATCGAGTATCGACGCGGACATATCACGGTGCTCGACCGGACTCAGCTCGAGCGGCAGGCCTGGGAATGCTACCGGGTGGTCAAGGCCGAGACCGATCGCTTGTTGCCCACCGTTGCCGCATTGTCCCATTGATTTTCACGGGAAGGTTGCGGGCGGAGGGTGCCTGTCTGCAAAACAAAGCAGTTGGGACGCATTTTCGGCATCGGTAAGCTCAGGCCATCCTCGATGATGGGACAGCGCTCCTGCCGAAGCCTCACTGCTCGAGGTCAGCATCACCGAAGAAGTTGGTTGTACACCCAGGCGAAGCTCCAGAAGAAGATGAAGGCGATGACGGCACCCTCGACCATCCCGGCGATGATTCCGCCGATCGTCAGGGAGAAGAGCATGTGCCAAGCCTGCATCATCTCCACCGCGCCCATGTACAGGCCCAGGTTGCCGAGTAACCCGAGCAGCAGCATGCCGGCGAGCGCGACGATGGCGCCGGCACCCCCGAAAGCAACTGGATTCAACTTGTTCATAGGATTCTCTCTGATGCTTCAAGCCGCCCGACGGTAGGAAGCCGAGTGGCGGACTGCAATCCGCATGGCGGTCGGCCAAACTGTCGATCGGGACGGCGAGGATGCGGCTACCCAACTGGAATGATAGGGGACAGCGCGCAGGACCTGTTGGGGTGATGAAGGCGAAGCACTCGCAATCCGGGCATGCACCGCATCGGCGATCCCGTCAGCCAGCACCAGAGGGTAGCGTGATCTCTTGTATCAGGGGAGCCCGAACCCGCGATTCAGACATGGTTGCTCAACGTGTCCAGCCTCTCGTAGCAACTGCAAGAGGCGGCGTCTAGCCCCTGTGGATTCAGAATCCTGAGACGACCGCGAGAGTAGGTGATCAAATGCTTTCTCTGGAGGCCCACGGCGGCCTGGGTGACCGACTCACGTCGCACTCCGAGAGCAGCAGCCACCGCCTCTTGGGTAACGAAAAACCGATCCGATCGCATCAGGGCACTGGTCAACAGCAATCGGGAAGCAAGGCGTGCCTCGATAAGATGGAACTTGCTGCAAACAGCCTTCTTTCGTGCCGTGACCAACTCCGCGTAGATGTAGAGGTTGAGTTCATGCCGTAGCGTTTGGCTGCGTTCCAATGCACGCGTGAAGTGCGCCTGCGGTACGCGCAAGGCGGCTCCTTCTATCTGGACGCGCGCGCGCAGAGAAGAAACTTTCACCCCCAGCGCAAGCGATGTTCCCACCATGCCGTCAAAGCCAACGAGGCCGACTTCCAGATTTTGTCGACCCGTTGTCGCGGGCAACAGGCTGACGATGCAATCGACAGGAAAGTAGACGAACCTGAACGGCTCTCCGGGCTCGTGCAGAATGGTGCCTGATCGCAGCGTGACGGGCTCGAGGGAGGGCGCCAGCTGCTGATACTCATCATGGGTCAAGGCGGCCAGCAGATGATTCGCGACGGGGACATGGGCGCGTGCCTTTGCCTTGATCGATTGCAGTGCCTGCCGAGCCGCTGGGAACAGCAGGACGTTGCTGTCCGAGTAGTCGATGATCGCGTCGATCTCCCCCGCATCGACAGCCTGCTGTTCCGGACCACCCTTGATCAGCCGCTGTAGTACACGGCTGAGGTTCTCGTCCTGGCCCTCCAGTGGGATGTGCTCCGGCGACTGCGATCCAGCCCTGACACTCATGGTTCTTGGCTCCTCGCTCCGATCGCCAGCAGTACCCTGCGCTTGTCGCTCAGGTTGCCCACGATCTGTGCTGTCGGTAAGGGGTAGGCCTTGGTGAGTGTTGGCGTGACCACGATGCCAGCAGCCATGGCTCGCTGCGGGTGCTCGAGAACATCGATGATCTCGAGATCGTAGGCATCAGTGAGGTGCTCCCGGCAGATGGCTTCAAGGTTGACGATGGCCTGCGTCGAGTTGGGCGCGTCGCCCGCAACATAGAGGCGCAGAACGGCAACATTCCCGGATCCATCGCCCTTGGCCTCAGATCTGCGTCTTCGAGCGCTCACCTTGGCCTCTTGCTCCTTGGCTTTCTCGATGAGTTGCCTGTTGGGCTCTCGCGTTTGGTTCGCAAGCCGGCTTCTCTGGATTGGGAAGATGCGTCACGCGACAAGGCTTCTGTCGATGAGACCTTCAGGTCAGCTCGTTGTCGCTCCAGATCGAGCTGAAGCACTTTTATTTCAGCCTCGGTTCGGGCCATGGCGTGGTTCAACTCTCGTCGTTTGGCCTCGGATTCGACGAGCTGCCGTGATCTGGAGTCGATTGCGTCAGCTTCCTTCTCCCAGCGCCGGGTACCCATCAGTACTTCCCCGCCGGCCGCGTAAACATCCGCTAGCGAGAGGCCGGATTTACTGAGGATGAGCTCGCGGACCTGATTCGAGTGGGCTGTGCCGCGCGACTTGACGATCGTCAGGGCACGATTGCGTTCACCGCTCGAGACAAGGTAAGAGAGATGAATCCACGTATCCGCGATCGTCGAAATTTGCAGTGTGGTGGACTCCGCTACCGGATCATCGGCCTCGCTCAGCGCAGTCACCAACAGGGATATCCCTGAGTCCTTGACCATGTGGACGAATCTACTGGCCACTGATCGCGCGCTGAAAGAGCTTCCTGAACGTGCGATTGCCGAAAGCGGGTCGATCACGACACAGCTGGGCCGGTGTTCGCCGATCAGTGATTTGAGTTTGGAGAAGAGCTCTTCCGGGCTGGTCGTTTCCGTGCGTGCGGAGAACATCTGCAACAGTCCGGAGGCGACGTGTTTCTTCAACGCAATACCCACGGATCCAAGGTTGCGCACGATCTGCGCCACCCCTTCGTCATAACTCACGTACAGCGCGCGTTCGCCGCGGGCGCAGGCCGTATCCACGAACTTGCCTGCAAGGGTAGTTTTGGCGGTGCCGGGCAAACCCGAGATCAGGGTGCTGCTGCCGCAGTAGACGCCGCCCCCGAGCAGCGCGTCGAGACCTTCGAAGCCGAGGCTGATTCGCTGGGTAGGTGCGCGGTCGGAGGCGGCGGTCGAATCGACGACGATTACCTCGATGCCGGAAGGTCCGAAGGTCACCGGGAATTCGGCTGCCGAGAAGCCCGAGCCGCGATACTTCATCATCTGAAGGAACTGTGACGCGACCCGATTTTCCTGGCGCCGACCGAGTTGTACCACGCAATCGGCCATGAACTGCATGAATCCATACTGGACCGGTTCGTGGGGACGGTCCTCGCTTTTCGCGGTAACGATGGCCGTCAGACCGCTGTCGTCCAGCCAGTCACGGATGCGGTAGATCTCGTCCACTTCCGCGGCCGGGTTCCGAAGTTGTGTCAACAACACATCGATACCGTCGAAGACGATCCACTGCGCGCCGATCTCTGCTTGCTTTGCGGCGAGCATGGCCAGCATGCCCGCTAGATCGAAGTCACCGGCCTTCACGACTTCCCGTGACAGGCGGGCATCCAGGTAATAGATCTGTTTGTCGGAAATGCTCTCCAGACGCCAGTCGAAACCGGCACTGTTGGCGATGATTTGGGAGGGGGTTTCCTCGAAAGCGACGAAGATGCCCGGCGCGCGGTGCACGCGAACTGCGTTTACGAGGCAATTCATGGCGAAAACCGTTTTGCCCGCACCCGGCCCCCCGAACAGGAGCGTTGTGCGATTGCGGGGTAATCCGCCATGGCTCAGCTGATCGAAACCCTCGATGCCGGTGATCAGCTTGGCTAGAGGCTGAACACTTCTGGTCATACCTGATTTTGCGATTTCAGCGCTCCCTTCAAGCCTGAATTGGAACAGCATGCCGCTCCAGTTGCCACAAGTTTTTTGTTCTGTTCGATCACGCTTTCCGACGAGCTGTAACGAACATAGCCCTGGTCGGCCGCCCGGGAGGAGCAGTAGTGTGGTCAGTACGTGGGAGAAGCGGCGTTGCCTTCCTGGAAGGGGTGGGTCTCTGGGAAACGGCCACGAACAAGCTGATGGTACTCGGAGGAAGCGTTCGGGTGCTGCCCGCTCCTCATTCACCCAGGTCAGCAATTCGGCCGCCAGGCGTGGCGTCTCCTGGGTCGACGCGGTCTCGAACCCGATATCTGTGGGCGAGCTGTCTTCGTCATTGTGGGCAAGCTGTTCGAGTAGGGCTTGTGGTGGCCTCGATGTCAGACGTCCTTCTCGCTGTGGCGCAACAGGTTCTGCTGCAACTGCTTGTTGTGGTTCTCAGCGAAAGGAATGTCCTGCCAGGATGAGGCCAGCAGATCCATCAGTTCTGGGTAAAAAGAAGAGTAGTCAGCTTGATCGCCCATGATCCCCAATGCACCGAACAAAGGGCGCCGTCGCGCGGAGCCATCATGCTGGCCTGCTCGACTTCGCCGCCTCGTCAGCCGCTCCATGGAGATCGAACACCACCCCGACGTCGCTGACCTTCCCGTCCTCGGCAGCCTGCCCGCATTGCGAGCGGCTCTCGCGGAGCGTGGGGACGCCGTGCTGCTGCAGGCGGCGCCCGGCGCCGGCAAGAGCACGATCGTTCCGCTCGCGCTACGGAATGAGTCCTGGGCCGCCCATCGCCGCGTTCTGATGCTCGAGCCGCGACGCATCGCGGCGAAGTGCGTGGCCTATCGCATGGCGGAACTGCTCGGTGAAACGGTGGGCAGGACGGTCGGCTACCGTATCCGCCTCGAAACACGGGTTTCCGCGGAGACGCGGATCGAGGTGGTCACGGAGGGCGTGCTCACGCGAATGTTGCAGACCGACCCGGCGCTGGCGGACGTGGCCCTGCTGATCTTCGACGAATTCCACGAGCGCAGTCTCGATGCGGATCTCGCGCTCGCCCTCACCCTGGCCAGTCGCGAGCTGTTCCGCGAGGACGATCCGCTACGGCTGCTGATGATGTCGGCGACCCTGGACGTCGAAGGCGTCGCCGCCCTGCTCGGCGGTGCACCGGTGATCGCCTCCGAGGGGCGACAATACCCGGTGGACATCCGACAAGGCGCTGCTTTCCGGCCCCGCGAACGCATTACCGAACGTGTGGTGCCCGCGATCCTCGATGCGCTGCGCTCCCATCCGGCCAGCAGCCTGCTGGTGTTCCTCCCTGGGCAGGCCGAAATCCGGCGGGTGGCGGCGGCCCTCGAAGGGCGCAGCGGTGATGCCGAGGTGCGACCGCTCTACGGCGCCCTGGACTTGGAGGCCCAGCGAAGCGCGATCGCGCCGGCCGTGGGCCGCAAGGTGGTGCTCGCCACCAACATCGCCGAGACCTCGCTCACCATCGAGGGTGTGGATGTGGTGATCGATGCGGGTTTCGTGCGGCAGGCGACCTTCGACCCGAATTCGGGCATGAACCGGTTGGAACTGCGCCGCATCGCCCGGGATGCCGCCGAGCAACGCGCCGGTCGGGCAGGGCGATTGCGTCCCGGTGTCTGCTACAGGCTCTGGTCCGCGCTGCAGCACGAACAGCTCGCGCCGCGTAGCGAACCCGAGATCCTCTCTGCCGACCTGGCGGACCTGGCCCTGCAGCTGTTGGCCTGGGGCGTTGGCGATCCGGCGGAACTGACCTGGCTCGATCCGCCGCCCCGCGGAGCCTGGCAGCAGGCTTTGGATCTGCTGAAGACCCTAGGCGCGCTGCGGCTGGATACGGCGACGCCGGCCTTGACCGAGGACGGTGAGGCGATGGCCAAACTCGGCGCCCACCCGCGCATCGGCCACCTGATGCTCGAGGGCGCCCGCTGCGGCTTCCCGGAGCAGGCTGCCCGGATCGCGGCTTTGTTGGGGGAGCGCGACCCCTTCGGCCGCGAGCATGCTGATCTCGAACATCGTTTGGCCGTGCTCGGCGGTTCCAGCGACTGCCCCCGCGAAGCGCGGGGCCCGATGGCGCACGGACCGGCATCGTCACCCTGATCCAGCGCTTCGGCAGCGCGCTGAACCTGATCGCCTGCGAGGCCCGATCATCTACACATGCTGGTGCTCGATGGCGCCTACACCTGGGAGCACGGCAGGCCGCGGTTCCATCAAGCCGCTCCGAACACCTCCGCAGCTTCCTCGACGAGTGACCGGACGCGTCCGCGGGAGCATGGCGCTCCCGCGGAAGTGCAAGGCCCGATGCGGGCGGCTACTTTTCCAGATAGCGGGAGCGCAGCACTTCCCGCGCCGCCGCGTCGAGCCCCACCGCCCGCTCCAGGTAGTACTCGACCCCCTCGAACTCCTCCTCGATGGCCGCGTACGCCGCGCGCAGATACTCCGGCCGCACTCCCGCCAGGGCCATGACCGCTTCCCGGTCGAAGGTCGCTTCCTCACCAAAGCGTGCCTTCATCCGCGCCAGGACGTAGCTTTCGAAGTCCAGCACCTCATTGGTCAGCAGGTAGTCTTCGACCACCGTCTGCTCAGCGACACCCAGCGCGTGCAGGATCAGCGCACAGCCGAACCCGGTGCGGTCCTTGCCCGCGGCGCAGTGGACCAGGAAGCCGCCGTCCTCGATGTCCAGCAGCGCCTCGAACATGCGCGCGTAATCCTCGCGGTGATGCCGTGCCAGCTCCTCGTTGATGGCCACCATGAACGCGATCCGGTCCGCCAGCGGCACATCCCGCTTCTCGAACTCCGCTCGCATTGCGATGGCGCTGCCGGGATCGATGGGGATCTCCCCCCGGCGCGGTCGGTTCATCGGGAATGGCGTGGGCTCGTGGTCCCGTTCCTCCGGACGACGCAGATCGTGTGGACCCGCAGATCGTCCACGAATGCGCGCTGGGCTGCCTCCGTCAGCCCCGTTAGTGAACCGGACCGATACAGCCTTCTCCGGCGCACCAGACGGCCGTCCTCGGTGGTGTAGCCGCCGAAGTCGCGAAGGTTCACGGCGCCTGCGAGGGCGAGGGTACGTTCCTGCATGTGGGGGCCTGCTCGGTCTGGACTGCCTTGAACGGGAGCCATCCTAGCGCAGAACCATTGCAGGCCGATGGCAGCCCGACACGCGGCGCGTTTCGGACGCTATACTTGCGCCCCGCCGCCATGGCGCAGCCGCATCGGGCCCGTAGCTCAGTTGGTTAGAGCAGGGGACTCATAATCCTTAGGTCGCAGGTTCGAGTCCTGCCGGGCCCACCAATCGCATAGAGCCCATCATGAGTACGCCCCCACAACGTGCTCGGGCATGAGACACCGAAGCGCTCCCTTCGCACGGTCAGGGCAACAGCACGGATTTCCATACGTGAGCGTTCCGCCCAACCAGGGGAGAATTCGCAACTGTAGCGAGCCAGGGCCAAGGTCTGACTGTAACGATGGCAGTCGTCCTGTATGGGAGGTCGGTCAGGTGGTGTCGCGCTGAGCCAGAGCGGTTCCTTCCGGCGGCGCGGTGCGCGGATCGACCTCAACGAAGTCCCTTCTGAGATGGTTGCCTCTGGGTTATCGATCATTTCGACAGCGCTTTCGGATGAGATACCCGATCCTTGGGCACGATAACCTTCCGGAAAAGAGGCGCGGTGCAATGACAGCGTCGTATGCGCACCGTTGTAGACACGGCAGGCGCTGTTCTGAATCCCCTGCCCACCGCCGCTAATCAGCGCGCGCTGTTCCACCGTCATGGCAGGATCGACTGTCTGCCTGCCATCCCGCCGTAGTGGTGGCAGTTTAGGTTGCCCTGCTGTCATCAGGCTGCTGCAAACTGTTACGCAGCTGTGACCCTCAATTGCACATCTTGCATCCCCGCGCACAAAGATCGCGCCCCGGCAGTGCAGAGTCGAACCTGTGTCCAGCCAGGCGCGGCGTGCGAGCGTGTGTCTGGTGGGGCCGATGCGTCCAATCCAGGTCCAGGAACGGCTCGACCAGAAGATTCGTATCTCATTGTTTTTTTGAAGTTTTGAATCGAGCTCCCCAGGCGCTCTGTTGGCCATGGGTATGCCAGCAGGGAATTGGCATGGTTGTTGCGGATCCGTTTTGAGGCCAGCAGGGGATTTAACACCGCTGGGTCCACTGCCACGCAACCTAAGCGAGCAGCTCAAAAATGGAGCCTAGATCATGACCACGTTCAATAGACATCCTTTAACACTTGCCATCGCCGTCGCTGGCCTCACCGCTGCCGGCATGTCGGCGCCAGCGTTTAGCCAAGGCGGCGCCACAACGATCGAAGAACTCGTAGTGCTCGGGTCCCGGGCCGCGCCTCGCGCCGCCACGGATACGCCCGTCCCGGTGGATGTGTTCAACTCCCAGGCCCTCGAGAGCGTGGCCTCGTCCGACATGGTCGATGTGATCGGGCAACTGGTCCCTTCTTTCAACGTGAGTCGCCAGCCCATCTCCGATGGTGCGTCATTTACTCGACCCATACAGCTCCGTGGCCTCGATACCCATCACACGCTGGTGCTCGTCAACGGCCAACGACGGCACCGCTCGGCGCTGTTGCAGCTCGGGGGCTTTGGCGCCCATGGTCCCGATGTGGGCACCATTCCCAGCAGTGCGGTCGCGAGTGTCGAGGTGCTGAGAGATGGTGCCGCCGCCCAGTACGGTACCGACGCCATCGCAGGCGTGCTGAACTTCAACCTGAAGGAGATGAGCGAGGGGGGCGACCTGTCCGTCCGCTTCGGTGAATACGATGCAGGCGACGGCCGTGAGCTCATCATCGACGGCAGCTTTGGCCTGCCGCTCGGAAGCAATGGCTTCCTGACCATCAGCGGGCAATACGCCGACGTCGACCCCACCAGCCGATCGGTGCTGTACAACCTGCCCGGGCCAGATGGCCGCGTTCCCTCGCAGATTTTTGCTGACGATCTCGCCGGCGGCACGACCATCGATGGCGCCACCTTCTTCGGCCCGGACAACCTGACCATCACCAGAAACGAAGCCGGAGAGGTGCTGGACATCCAAATGGGCGGCGACGGCGTTCCGGATGACCTGGACAGCCGCTTCGTGGACTTCTACTCCACCGTGAACGGGCCCGGCCCATTCAGCGATGTGGAGCAGCCGTGGGGGCAACCGTCACGGGATCAATGGATGTTGTTCTTCAACGCCGGGCTTCCGATCAACGATCAGCTCGAGCTGTACGCCTTCGGCAATTACTCCGAGAAGGATCAGATCAGCGGCTTCTTCCATCGCCGCACCGACGTACCGCAGCTGCGACCGGTGCGCCTGGAGGACGGAACGCTGTACAACCCGCGTGACGACCTCTATCCGGCAGGGTTCACGCCGCAGTTCGGCGCCGACATCGCTGACATGAGCGTGGCCTTCGGCGGTCGCGGCGACCTCGAGAACGGGCTGGGCTACGACGTTTCGGCCTTCTATGGCCGCAACGAGATCGACTACGTCATTCTCAACACGATGAACCCATCCATGGGTCCCGAGACCCCCACTGAGTTCTCCCCCGGTACGCTCGAGAACGAGGAATGGTCCCTGAACGCCAACTTCGTCACGAGTTTCGACGCGGGACTGGCTTCTCCCCTCACGTTCGCCTTCGGTGGCGAATACCGGGAAGAGAAGTACACGCTTGGGCTTGGAGACGTGGCCTCATACACGGTCGGCCCCTTCGCTTTTCCCGATCCCTTCGGCCTCTGCGCTGATCCCACCCAGGCGCGTCCTGAACTGGTCGAATTCATCGCCGACGGCTGCGCCGCGGGGACGGATCCGGCCCTGAATGCGCTGCCGGTGGGATCGAATGGTTTCCCCGGCTATTCCCCGCAGGTGGCGGGCAGCGAGAGCCGTAACAGTTGGGCGGTCTACACCGAGCTCGAGGCGGACCTGACGTCAGACTGGTTGGTCAACGCGGCACTGCGCTACGAGGATTACTCCGACTTCGGCGACGTCGCGATCTGGAAGCTCGCCACGCGCTACTCGGTCACGCCAACCGTCAACCTTCGGGGCTCGATCGGCACCGGCTTCCGCGCGCCGACGATTGGCCAGATCGCGACCACCAACGTATCCACACGGATCGCGCCAGATGGGTTTCCCGTCGCGGAGGGCGTGTTCCCCTCCACCTCGGCTGCCGCAGGGCTTTTCGGCGGCGACGTGCTGGATGCCGAAGACTCCTTCTCCTACACCCTGGGTATCACCGCGACCCCGCTGGATGCGCTGACGCTGACGTTGGATTACTACTACATCGAGCTGGATGATCGCATCGTGCTGTCCTCAGCCTTCTCCGTGGGTCCGGAAGAGGTGGCCCAACTGGAAGCGCTCGGCGTCGAGGGTGCCAACACCATCGGTCAGGTGCGTTTCTTCACCAATGACGTCGACAGCGAGACCTGGGGTGTCGATCTGGTCGCAGACTACGCGCTGGAGTCGGACTACGGCACCACGCGCATCAGTACCGCGTTCAACTACAACAAGACCAAGATCACGAGGGCAGGTGACTTCATCAGCACCCAGGACCAGTTCAATCGCGAAAACGCAACGCCTAAGACCCGTGGCAACGTCACGGTGCGCCACTCCTGGAGTGCTTTCGACGTGATGGCCAGGGCACGCTACTACGCGAGCTATGAGCGTGCAGAGAACGCCGCCTTGACCAATCTTCAGGACTTCAGCTCGAAGACGTTCTTCGACCTGGAGGGCACCTACACCTTCCAGGAGAACTACCGCTTCACGCTCGGAGCACAGAACCTGTTCGACACCTTCCCTACCCAAACGCAGTTCCAATGCTGTGGCCGCGCCTATGACTCGGCCTCCATCGTTCCCTGGCAGGGTGCGTTCTATTACCTGCGCGCCAGCGCCAGCTTCTGACCCCGCGAACGTGGCGTGGGGCATCCTGCCCCGCGCCACCCCCTCCAATCAGACGAACAGCCTCATCGCTGCCTGCATGGGTGTGGCGATGGGCTACGCGAACGGGTCCTTCAGCATCTGCATGACCACCGTTTGCAGGTTCTTCTCGATGATCTCGTCGGCATGCTCGATCAGGAGATCCAGATCATCCAGCGCGTGAATGAAGCGGCCGGTCAAACGGTCCGCCTTGCCGGAGGCGAGTGCGACCACCAGTTCGCCTGTCTTCTCGATGGGCACCCATTGATCAGCCGGAATGTCTGCGAACTGAGGCCGGTCGGTCATGTCCGTCGCGACCAATCCCGGGCTGATGATGAATACGGATACGCCGAATTCCCGGGCACCTTCGGCAAGGCATGAATTCCATCTGAATAGTGCAGCTTTGCTGGAAGAATAGGATGAAGCGCTGGGGTTCGGGTAGGTTCCCACGAGGCTGCCGACATCGATGATGCGTCCAGAGCGCTGTCGACTCATGTGCCGCATCACAGCCTGCGTGCAGATGTAGGGTCCCTTGACGTTGACCTCGTGTACGGCCCACCACTCCTCCACGGGCAGGTCCCAGGGATGGCGGCTGCCTGCGCCGATGCCCGCGTTGTTGACCAACAGGTCAATGCGACCGTGCTGGTTCACAATCTGAGTGACCGTTGATTCGACGAGGGATTGATCCGTCACATCCAGCGTCATGCGGTCACAGCGACCACCTGCGGTTTCTATGCGCTCCTGGACAGGGACCAGACTTTCGATATCCCGTGCAGACAGCACGACTGTCACGCCTGCTGCGGCCAGATCGACCGCTACCTGTTTGCCTATGCCACGATTCGCTCCCGTAATCAGGGCGATCTGACCTGAAAGTGCTTCTGTCATGGCTGCTACTCGCTCATTGCGCCGGTCGAGTTGCTGCACCCGATTGTAATCCACCGGGACCCGATCGGGCGGCGTGTTATCTTCTGCCGGTTGATCTACGGGATGGAGCACAGCATGCGCATCGGAACAGTGATGGGGACCTCAGGCCCCGGACAGACCCTCGACGACCTGATCAACTTTGCCCGGAAGGCGGAGGCCGCCGGTCTCGACGACCTGTGGATGGCGAACATCTTCAGCTTCGACGCAATTGCCACGCTCGGCCTGATCGGCCGCGAGGTGCCGCGCATCGGCCTCGGTACGGCCGTGACGCCCACTTATCCGCGCCACCCGACGGCGCTAGCCCAGCAGGCGCTGACCACCGCTGCAGCCGCCGCCGGACGCTTCAGCCTCGGCATCGGCCTGTCGCACCGTCTCGTCATCGAGGACATGTTCGGGTTCTCCTACGATAAGCCCGCGAAGCACATGCGCGAGTACCTTTCAGTGCTCATGCCACTGGTTCGCGACGAGACGGCGAACTTCGACGGCGATCAGTACAGGGTTCGCGGCGTGAAGATGGATATCCCCGGTTCCGAAGGCATGCCGGTGCTCATCGCTGCGCTCGGCCCGGTGATGTTGAAGATTGCCCGCGACATGGCCGACGGCACGATCACCTGGATGGTCGGCGAGAAGACCCTGGCCGGGCACATCGCCCCCTCGATCGGTGCTGACAAGACCCTCGTGGCTGGGGTGCCGATGGTGCTGACGACGAACGTCGAGGATGCGAAGGCCAAGATCGACCAGCAGCTCGCCATCTATGGTCAGCTTCCCAGCTACCGGGCGATGCTGGATCGGGAAGGGGCGGCGACCCCATCCGACGTTGCGCTCGTCGGCGACGAGAACGCGCTGCGCAGCGGGATGGAGCGCTACCGGCAGGCGGGGGTGACCCACTTCAACGCAGCGATCACGCCGACGGAACCCGGCGCGTTCGAACGCACGCTCGAGTTTCTGTCGTCGCTGAAGGGCTGACCTGCTTCCGCGCGCTTCGATTACGAGGATTGGACTCCACGATGCCCCGGCTCGATCGTTTCCTCGGTAAGGCGCTGGCAGTCAAACGCAGCGACGTGAGATCGTTGCTGGCACAGGGTCGGGTCTATGGCGAGCGTGCCACCGCGATCGGTCAGGTGATCAAGCCCTTCAGCAGGGAAGTTTGCAGCAGAAGTAGCCCCGCCAATCTCCGATGTTCTTCTCGTACTGCATGGTTGTCGTGGTTGCGGTGTGCAGCGGGGACGTTTTCTCCAGGATCCCGAACCCGACCCTTCTCAGAAGTTGCTCGACTTCAGAGGGGTACAACCACGACTCCATCTTTTCATGACCCTTCGGCAATCTTCTTCTGTGTACGCCTTGCTCCCTTCCCCCAATCTGCAGGAAAGCGAACCGTCTCGTAACGCGATGGAACTCTTGAAGTGCGACGATCGCCTGATCATAGGAAATGATGTGAGGAATGAATCTGAACGAAACCACAAGGTCGAACGTGTTGGTTTCGAATGGCAGCCTCAACGCATCCCCGGTCTGCACGTTACAGGAACCGAATTTCGTGCCGAGGGCGTCCTTTGCGGCCGCGATCATGTCGGACGATTGTTCGATTCCGAACACCTCCATTCGCTTGTCCAGATAAAGCTCGACGAAGCGACCAGTTCCGAATGGAACGTCCAGCACGCTGCTGCCGTCGGGGAGCCGCTCGAGAACGGACTTCACCGCCGAGTGTTCGAGACACCAGTCCTCATGCTGCGCGCGCTTCTCGAGATAAGTCTTCGCGCCCTCGGCGAAGTAGGATTGACCGATGTTCGGTACTTCATAGACCCCGCCGTTGTATTTCAGCCTGAGTCGCTCGGGGGCACCGAGAACGGATCTCCTCAAGAACGTTTTGGACTTCTCGAAGAACGTTCCCTCCTGGAAATGCTTCCGCACCTTCGACAGGAGAACGTTGGTTCTAGGTGCTGGTGTCTGCATGTGCTCATCCTGGCCGGCAATTGAGCCGCGCCTCCCCGCCGGTGGCAAAAAGGCATCGTTTCGCGGCACGCGCCGCTCTGAGATGCATCCAGGAGGCCGACAGAAGCGAGGGTGGATACGAGGAGGGGCTTCGCTGTACTGGCGAGTCTGGAAGCTGATCCTGCATCGTCCGGCAACCAGCGTCCGTGCGACCTCACACATAGATGAGCGGATCCCCCCGCTTCCGGATGGTTCTGCTTCAGAGGCTGACGACGCCAAGTCGACTTCGCGGCGTTCTACCCGCTCAGCTTGAGCCTCGGCTGCCATCCCGGGCGGCCGAGGCTGAAGGGGGCATCGGCCGGCTAGGGCGCCGGCTGCGCTTCCAGCGGTGCGAAGAAGGGTGTCAGTTGATTTCCGATGAGCGTGAAGAATCCGCCCGCGTAGACGATGCCGTCCCCGATTGCGAGGGCCCGAGCGGTGGCGTCTGCATCGGGGTTCCAGTCGGTCAGGTTACCGTCGGTGTCGATGGCGGCGAGGTGGTTGCGGGTGTCTTCGCCGATGCTGGTGAAGTTCCCGCCCGCGTAGACGATGCCGTCGGCGATGGCGAGGCTCCTGACACTGTTGTCGGCATCGGGATTCCAGTCGGTCAGATTGCCGCTGCTGTCGATGGCGGCAAGGTGATTGCGCGTTGCTCCGCCGACGCTGGCGAACTCCCCGCCCGCGTAGACGATGCCGTTCGCGACGGTGAGCGCTTGAACACGGGCGCCAGCGTCGGGGTTCCAATCCGTGAGGTTGCCGTTGGTGTCGATGGCGGCGAGACGGTTGCGGGCCTCGCCGTTGATGCTGGTGAAGTTACCACCCGCATAGATGATGTTGTCCGCGTTGGTGAGTGCCAAGACTCCGAAGGGGGCTTGGGGACTCCAGGCCGTGACGTTGCCGTTGGTGT
>SKUB01000254.1 GCA_007122315.1 Pseudomonadales bacterium
ACTGCCGCCGGGTTCGGGCGCGACGCAGATCGCGACGCCCGCTTTGCGGACGTCAGCTCCCACTTTTGCAACGCCCGGTCCTCGCGTTATGCCAGTGGGAGCGAAAGTCGGCCCGAAGGGTCGGCTTTGCGATCGCTGACTGCCGCCGGGTTCGGGCGCGACGCAGATCGCGACGCCCGCTTTGCGGACGTCAGCTCCCACTGGGCCTCGCGAGCATCGCCATTGTTCCTTCCGCGACAGCGTGAACGATGGTTCGTGGCGGGCTTCCACACCGCTTCGCTTCAGTTTGTGGGAGGGCCCACAACGCCGCAGGCGGACGGGCCGATTGGAGCTCAGGTCTTGCGGAGGGCGCGGGCGGCGGTGACCGCCTCGCCGGCCAGGCGGGCAAGTGATTTCCGTTGCCCTTCGTCCTTCAGGCGACCTTGGTCGTCGAACGCGTCTGCCGCGCCTGCTACCGCCAGCTGCGACGGTGCGACCCACAGCCCCAGCTTCGCCAGCAGATCGCGGAGCGCGATGAGACCCCGCATCCCACCGAGACCGCCCGGCGACGCGGCGCAGATGCCTGCGACCTTGCCCCGATACAGGGCGACACCGGAATCCCCGTTCTCCTGCGGACGGGAGACCCAGTCCAGCGTGTTCTTGACCAGCGCCGGGACGCCGCCGTTGTACTCAGGTGAGCTGATCAGGAGCCCGTCATGTTCCGCCAACAGGGCCTGCAGGCTGCGCACCGCATCGGGCATGCCGCGCGCCTCGATGTCGCCGTCATAAACAGGCAGCGGATACTCGCGCAGGTCCAGCAGCGTCACGTCCGCGCCGGCTTCGCGGGCGGCGTCGGCGAAAGCGCGGACCAGTTTGCGATTGAACGAATCCTCGCGAAGGCTGCCGGCGAAGGCGAGCAGGCGGGGTGAGGGCATGAGGCACCTTCCAAGTGACTGAACGGGCCGCAGAGCATGGCAGATGGCCTGTTCGAACGGAAACTGACGGTGGTGAACAGCGGCGCGGAAGGCCATCGGCCTGCGGTAGCATGAGTGCCTGCCGCTCGAATCGAGCAGCTACATTCCTGTGGAGAGGAGACCCCGATGGCATCACGCCGCGACCAGATCGCCATGACCGACGCCGAGATGCACGACTTCGTGCGCCGGGAGAAGACCCTGATCATCGTCACCACCGGACCGCGCGGCTATCCGCAGCCCATGCCCATGTTCTTCTACACCGACGACGAAGGCCGCTTCCTCGTCTCCACCTATGGCGCGAGTCAGAAAGTGAAGAATCTCGAGCGGGATTCGCGCTCGGCGCTCCTGATCGAGACCGGCGACGAGTACCAGGAGCTGCAGTCGGTGATGATGGAGGCGGACGGCGAGATCATCGACGATCCCGAGTTCGTTCTCGAGACCATGATGAACATCCAGCGGCAGCGCAATCCGGACAAGAGCGAATTCTCCGACAAGGAGATCGAGGGCATGCGCTATGCCGGCCGCAAGCGGGTGATCCTGCGCTTCACGCCCGTGAAGACCATGTCCTGGGATCACCGCAAGCTGGGCGGGACCTACTGATCCGGCACCGACCGCACGCTGACGGCGTCCCTGCCATCCGCCGCGGATCCGTTCATCGGTTCAGGGCCGGCGGGCCTCGTTCGCCGGCTTCCAGTTGCCGTGGAAACCGAACGGCACCCGGTGGTCCAGATAGGCCGTGGCGAGCGGACCCGCTGCTACATTCTCGGCATCGAGTATGACCAGGTGGCCTGCATTGCGGCCGCCGTCGTGGACGTTCGCGAGCAGATAGCCGACACCTTCCGGTGCGTCGGCGCTGCGGGGCACGAAAATCGGCTCGTTCGTCGCGCACCCTGCACCCACGTCGTAGACCTCGATGCGGCCGCTGTGGTGATCGACCCGCCCGATGCCATTGAACGCGCCTACCGGCGTGCCGCTGTCGTTGCGACTGTCGCAGGCGAAGTAGCCGTAACGGTAGTCGAGACCGGTGCGGCGCTCGTCGAGGCGCGGGAACTCGCAGGGGATGTCGTGCAGCCGCTCGTGCTTGAAGTCGTCCGTGTTGCGGGACAGATCGAAGGTCCAGCGCGTCAACCGTGGCGTGGCCTTGGCCGGGTCGCCCGGTCTGCCGTCCGCCAAGGGGAACAGCGGTGCCTGCTCGAATTCGCAGACGTCACAGGTGACGACGTCACCGTTGCTGTGGGCGTTCATGGGGTGGAACACGTAGGCCGGGTCGCCGTGGAACCAGCGGATGTCGGCGACGCTGCCATGGCGCGGCATGATGCCGATGCAGGTCGGCTTCTCCGGCTCCCAGGCGAAAACCGGCAGGCCTTTCATGGCACGCTCCATGGAGCCGGTGAGCGGCATGATGGGGAAGATCACATGGTCACGGGTCACCATGAAGTCATGCACCATGGCCGCGTATGGCGCCAGGAACGTCTCTGAACGGATCAAACGGCCGTCGCGGTCGACGACATGAAACGACATGTGTTCGGAGATGTTGCCGTCGGCGTTGTAGCCGAAGAACAGCATCTCGCCGGTCTCGGCGTCGATCTTCGGGTGCGCCGTCATCGGACCGACGAGCTTGTCGCCGAATGTCCACGGACCGATGGAGTCGAGGGTATCGGGGTCCACTTCGAACGGCGCGTGGCCTTCCTCCAGCGCCAGCAGCTTGCCCGCGTGCCACACCACGTTCGTGTTGGCGAGCCCATCTTCCTTCACCCCCATGGCGCGGGGATCGGTGTCGCGCGGGTCGAAGACGTTGAACAGGGACTCGCCGGCGTCGTGCTCCAGCTTCCACTTCACGGTGCGCACCCAGCGGTTGCGATAGCTCACCCGGCCGCCCTCGATTTGGAACGCGTGCAGCATGCCGTCGCCGCCGAACCAGTGGTGGTCGCCGCGCGGCGCATACTGGGGATTCGGTCCGTTGCGGAAGAAGGTTCCGGCGAGATCGCCCGGCACCTCGCCCTCGATCTCGAGATCGGGGGCGTCACATTCCATGCGCAGCGGTGCGAAGCCGCCGCGCAGTTGTGGATGATTGGGAAACCGCTTGGCCATGTCCCTTCCTCTCCTGATGTCATTATCGGAAGAGGAGAGCGGGTTCGACAGGTGAAAGCAACCCGAATGCGACCAATCGGGTCGTCAGCGCGCTGATTCGAAAGCTCGGCCCGTCCGCGCTGCGCGCGGCCTGGGCCTTCCCACAAGCTGGAGCGAGGCCTTGTGGGTGACTGCAGGCGCCGCAGGCGACGCAGCTATGTGCGGCCGCGGTGCATCATTGGATGGCGTTGTGCCGGGGCGGTGGGTCAGCTGGCGATGCGTTCCAGCATCTCCTCGCGCTGCGGGCCCTTCTGCAGCCGGCGGGACGCGTTGCGGCGCCGGCCGCGTAGCATGTAGCGGTAGATGGTCCAGCGGATGCGGCGGTCCTGAAGGAACTCACCGGGCTTTTCGAGCAGGTGGAACGTGCGCAGCAGGCCGCGCAGCACGTGGATCTGCTCCCGCGCGGCGGCGGTCATCGCATCGCCGAAGGCGACGCCGAACCACTTCTTCAAGGAATCGGGCTTCTCCAGGCCGCGCCCTTCCATGGCCGCCAGCGCCCGCTTGATGCCGCTGCGGTCCTCCCGTCGGCTGGCGTCGAAAATCGGGCGCAGCTCGTCCTCGGTGCGGGCGTGGAACGCGCGGGCCCGGGCCACCGGATCCTGTTCGGCATCGAGCACCTCGGCGAGGATCTGCGCGTGCATGACTCCGGTGGAGCAACCACGCCCGTAGAGGGGATTGGTGCGCAATGCCGCGTCACCCACCGCGAAGAAGTTCTCCAGCAGCGGTTTGTCGTCGCGGATGAAGCTGCGCCACACGGAACGGATGTCACCGATGCCGAAGGAATCCGTGGTGGGTTCACTGCGGTCGTCGCCGAGCCAGGGCTCGAGGCCGGGAATGGAACGGCAGATGGCGTCGAAGCGGTCGGGATCGCGCAGGGCATCGATGAGCGCCGTTTCCCGCTCGTCGGTGCACAGAATGATGGCGAAGTTGCCGTTGTCGCCCGGGAAGACGCCGTACTTCAGGTAGCCGAGATCGCCCGCACCGCGATTGTCGCCCCGCGGCGGTTCCGCTTCGCCGGGCTTCAGCTTGTAGTGGCGGGTGTAGTAGACGATCTGCGCGCTCTCCGTGTCCTCCTCGACGTCGAGCCCGAGTTTCGCGAGCCATTGTGGGAAGCGCGATGAGCGCCCGCTGGCGTCGATCAGCAGATCCGCGTGCAGGTTCTCGCGCACGTCCTCACCGGCATCGCGACAGCGGACGCTGACACCGGTGGCGACCCGGACACCGTTGCCCTCCTCGGTGAGCACACCCGCGACCTGCACGCCGTTGCGGATGTGGACATTGTTCAAGGTCCCCACGTGGCGGCGGATCACGGTTTCCAGCGTAGCCCGGCGGCACATGAGCACGAACAGCTTCTCGTCACCGGGTTCCGGGGTGTAGTGCGCCTTCAGTTCCGGGGGCAGCATCTCCGCGAACTCCATGCGCCGCGCGCCGGCGGCCTCGAACTGCTCCAGCAATTCCGGATAGTGGGTCTGGATCAGGCTGCACATGAGGCCGAGGAAGGCATGGGGGTGGCGGAACTGGGCCGCGCCGAGCCGGTTCCAGTTGAAGAATGCGGCATCCGCGTTGCCCTCCGGGGGCGGCGGATCGCGCTCGAGCACGGTGACCTGCGAGCCGCGCTTCGCCAGCGCCAGGGCAGTGAACATGCCGCACATGCCGGATCCGACGACCACGACTCGCTCTGGGCTGTTCATGACGTTCTCCGCGTTACGGTGAGGGCATCACCTAAAATCATAACGCATTATAAAAATATTGAAACCGGGTGCAAGCTCAACCGTCACCGAAGATCAGACCCGGGCGGTTGTAGAGGGAGCCGGCTACGGCCGCCATCAGCAGGGCGAGCGCGCCGGTACTGGCGAATGAGGTGGCCAGCCAGGCGAACTCGATGGTCTCGCCCCGAACCATTTCCAGGATCAGGATACTCTGGCTGAGCAGGGGAACCCAGGTCATCCAGGTCTCCAGCCGGCTCGGATTGATGAGGATCCAGAAGCTCGGAATCATCGGAATGAACATGACCAGGCCGATGTAGCTCTGGGCCTCCCGGAAGCTCTTGGCGAAGGCGGCCAGAATGATGAGCACGGCGGAGGCGAGGAGGGCCACGGGCAGAACCAGGACGAACGCGATCATCGCCACCCGCCAGTCCAGATTCAGCGCCATGTCCATCTGCGCCGTGGGCAGAAACTTCAGGGCCCACGTGAACGCGACCAGGCCGATGCCCAGCGTCGCCAGCGCGAAGGTCGTGGTGGCCAGGAGCTTGCCGCCCATGATCTGCCAGCGGGGCAGGGGATTGATCAGCAGCGGTTCCAGGGAGCGCCG
>SKUB01000015.1 GCA_007122315.1 Pseudomonadales bacterium
GTCCGCACCGGCTGGGCCGAGATTCTGCTTCTCGCTGAACGCCTCGCGCCGGAACCGGCCCTGCTGCCTGCCGAGCCGCTCGAACGCGCACTCGCACTGGGTCTGAGTCACGAGATCTGCGGCGAGATGGGGCTCGGCTGGTGCCAGCGGCTGGTGATGATGGGCGTGTCCTTCGGCACCCGGCCGGGCGAGGGTTTCCCGCGGCCGATCGCCGAGTACCTGGCGCCGCGCTATGGCTGGCGCGACGGCGCTGACGCGATTGGCAAGGCACGGGTGATCGAGTTGCTCGAAACGTTCTCGCGCCAGCTCGATGGTCACGAGTATCTGCTGAACGACACCCTCAGCGCAGTGGACATCTACCTCGCCACGTTCATCAACCTGATCCGCCCCCTGCCGGAAGACCTGCTTCCCATGCCGGAGATGATCCGCAGCGCATACACCTGCGTCGATGAGGACATCATGGCAGCGTGCGACGCGCGCATCCGTGCCCACCAGGAGCGCATCTACGAGCGTCATCTGGAGCTTCCTGTCAGGCTCTGACCCTGGTTGCAGGGGCGGCTACTGAACCAATTTCGGCAACGAGGACCACGACCATGCCATTCGCCAATCGCATCACCGAACTCCTGGGCATCGAGATCCCGGTCGTCCAGGCGCCCATGGGCTGGATCGCCCGCTCCCAGCTCGCTGCGGCGGTGTCCAATGCCGGCGGCATGGGGGTCATCGAGACATCCTCTGGTGAGCTCGACGTGATTCGTGAAGAGATCGCGAAGATGCGCAAGCTCACGGACAAGCCGTTCGGTGTGAACATCGCGCAGGCCTTCGTGCGCGACCCGGACATCGTCCGCTTCGTGATCGATCAGGGCGTCAAGTTCGTTACCACCTCTGCCGGCAACCCGGAGCGCTACACGTCGGAGCTCAAGGAAGCCGGATTGACCGTGTTCCACGTCGTGCCGGGGCTGAAGGCAGCGCTGAAGGCTGTCGAGGCCGGTGTCGACGGACTGGTGGTGGAAGGTGCCGAGGGTGGCGGCTTCAAGAATCCGAAGGACGTCTCCACCATGGTGCTGCTGCCGCTGGTCCGCTCGAAAGTCGACGTGCCGATCATCGCAGCCGGCGGCTTCGTGGATGGCGCGAGCATGGCCGCGGCGTTCTGCCTCGGTGCGGAAGCCGTGCAGATGGGCACGCGCATGGTGTCGGCAGCGGAATCACCGGTCCATGACAACTGGAAGCAGGCCATCGTTGGCGCCGAGGAAACGGATACTGTGTTCCTGAACCGGTTCTTCTCACCGGCGCTGCGCGCGCTGCGCACCGAGCGCACCTCACGCCTCGAGCGCGACATCGAGAACAACGTGTGGGGGCAGTTCGGCGATGCGAAGTCGCTGTACTTCGGCGGCGACATGGAGGCGGCCATTCCGCTCACCGGTCAGGTCGCGGGGCGCATCGATGCAGTGCGGCCGGTCGCCGACATTCTCGCCGAGGTGCAACGGGATTTCTTCGCGACCATGGAGCGGCTTGCGGTTCAGTATGGGGTCGCCGGTGCAGCTACGGCTGCGCGCAGCGCCTGACGGAAGCGCTCGAAGTTCTAACGGCGGCTCGAATTCATTCCTGATTGGTCTAGCCGCCGGTTTGTCAATACCATCGCGCGTGCCGATGATAGGGCATCGGCAGCCGGATGGAGGTCGCCATTCCTCGCAGCGGGATGAGCGATCACGAGGTGACGCCACTGCAGACGACGATCTGCTGCATTCCAAAGGCTTGGCCGCAAGGGGATGGAAACGCCTCGTCGGTGCAAGCTCCGGTCTTCTGCGTCCCGTGCGGACGTCTGCAAATCGTATCGTCTTCCAGTTCGAATCACGGCTCATCAGAACGATGCGCTGCGGTGTTCACGTCCATGGATCAATGAAGAGGGGAGAGACTGCCCATGGCAATGAAGCGTTACTTTTTTACCAGCAATGACCTTGATGACCTCGAGCGCTTCGAGGAGGAGCTCGAGGAAGCGGGGATCACCACGCCGCAGATTCACGTGCTGACGATGGATGACACCGGCGCGGACAACCACCACAACCTGCACGCTGTGACGTCATTGATGAAGAAGGACATCATCCACTCCGGCCTGATTGGCGCGGGCATTGGCGTCTGTATGGCGGCACTGGTGCTGGCGATCGCGTTTCTCGCGGGGTGGACCGACACGGCCGCCGGATGGATTCCCTTCGTCTTCCTGGCCGTGATCATGTTCGGCTTCTTCACCTGGGAGGGTGGGCTCTGGGGCATTCAGACGCCCAATGTCCACTTCAAGCAATTCCAGGATCTGCTCGAAGACGGCAAGCACGTGTTCTTCGTCGATGTGGACCCGGAACACGGACCCATCGTCAATAAGCTGGTGAAGGGACATCCGACGGTTCGCAAAGCGGGCAAAGCCCGCGGTGCGCCGAAATGGATCGTCGCCGGTCAGAACCGCTTCAGGAAGATTGTGGTCGAAAGCCTGCCGTGAGGGTGCGCGCAGGCTCCAGGCCGTGACCCGACGGGCGCCCAGGAGGGCGCCCGTTTCGTTTCAGCGGCCTTCGGTGCGGGAGAAGAACTCGTTCACGAAGAAGGTTTCGCGGACGTTCTCGATGTGGAAGCCTTCGATCCCGAAGACGAACAGGGCGAACAGGAGCGCACCCGGCGGAACGAGGACCATCATCACCAGCGACAGCCGCTCCCACTGCATGTGCATGAACACCGCCATGATGAGCCCGGCCTTCGCGAGCATGAAGAAGGTGATCAGGATCCACTGCAGCATTTGGGGAATGGGCGAGATGTCCACGATGTAGGAACAGACGCTGAGAACGAACAGCCAGCCCCAGACCCAGTAGTAGCTCTTGAGTGGCATGGTCGCGTGTTCATCATGGTCGGACATGGTTGGCCTCCCCTTACCAGAGATAGAAGAACGCGAAGATGAACACCCAGACGAGGTCCACGAAGTGCCAGTACAGGCCCAGGATCTCGACCATCTCCCAGCGTCCTTTGCGGCCGGTGATGGCGCCGGGTCGACCATCGTCGAGATCGCCGCGCATGACCTTGCGATACATGTAGAGCAGCGCGATGACGCCAATGGTGACGTGAGTCCCGTGGAAGCCGGTGATCAGGAAGAAGGTGGCACCGAACTGCGCAGAGCCCCAGGGGTTCGCCCAGGGCCGGACGCCGTCCATGATCAGGATCGTCCATTCGAAGGCCTGCATGCCGACGAAGATCGCGCCGAGTACGGCCGTGGCGAGGATGAGCCGCCCGCAAACCTTACGGTTGCGTTCGTAGCCGTACTTCACTGCCAGCGCCATCGTCCCCGAGGAACTGATCAGGATGAAGGTCATGATGGCGATCAGCAGCAGCGGTATCTGCACACCGAACATGGTCAGCGCGAAGACCTCGGCCGCGTCGGGCCAGGGATCCGGCGTCGCCAGGCGTGCTGACATGTAGCCGAGCAGGAAGATGCCGAAGATGAAGATGTCGCTCAGGATGAAGAGCCACATCATGGGCTTGCCCCAGCCCGCACCTTTGAACGTGGTCTGGTCTGACGACCAGTCCGAGATCATTCCGGTGAAGCCCGGCGGCGGCGTTTCCTGGGTAGCGGATTCAGCCACAGTGTCTCTCCTTGTCCTCAGGTAGTCAGCAGCAAGGCGAACAGAATGAACCAGATCACCAGCAGGTAGTGCCAATAGATGGTGCACAGTTCTACGGCAGAGCAAATGGCTTCAGGCGGCGCACCAGCGCGTTCCCGTTTGACAGTTCGCACCCAGGCGACGAGCCCACCGAGCAGGTGTAACACGTGCAGTGCGGTCAGGAAGTAGAAGAAGGCGTTGGCCGGATTGGCAGTCATGTAGTAACCGCCGGCGTTGAGGTCCCGCCATACCAGGGTCTGGCCAAGGATGAAGGCTCCGGTCAGGGCGCCGCCGGCATAGAGCCAGCGGCGCGTGCCTGCCGCGTCGTTGCGGCGGGCTGCGTTCCAGCTCCACTGCAGAGCGAGACTGCCCAGCACCAGAATGACCGTGTTCACCCACAGCAGCGCGGGAGACGGTACCGCCAGCCAGTCGATCCCGAACGCCATGCGCATGTGGTAGGCGCTGATGGACAGCGCGAACAGCGAAGACACTGCAGCGAGGAAGATCGCCAGCGCCACGCGCGGTGTCGTGAGAATCTCCGGCAGGCGGTCGTTCAGGGTGCCGCCGTCCGCGACCCACGGCTCGACGTTCACGGTCCGGCTTAAGATCCAGCCTAAGAAGAACGCCAGCAGCACCGCCAGAAAGACAAGCGTGATGGTCATCTGCGAACAGCTCCCTCATCGACCATTTCGACTTCTTCCGGCGGTACGTTCTGCGGGATGAAATCGTACTTGGCGCCAGGAACGCTGTAGTCATAGGGCCAGCGGTAGACCACGGGCAGTTCCTTGCCGAAATTGCCGTGGGTCGGTGGCGTATGTTCCGTCTGCCACTCCAGGGTGGTGGCGTTCCAGGGGTTCGGGCCAGCCTCTTTGCCATGCTTGCGGCTGCGGATCAGGTTGTAGATGAACAGCAGCTGGGCCGCGGCGACGAGCACGGCGGCAACGGTAATGAAGGCGTTGAGACTCACCACCGACTCGCCGATGAATGGCGAGGTCTCGCCGAAGGCGTAGTAACGCCGCGGGACGCCGGCCAGCCCCAGGTAGTGCATGGGGAGGAAGATGGCGTAGGCGCCGATGAACGTCACCCAGAAGTGGATCTTGCCCATGGCCTCATTGAGCATGCGCCCCGTGATTTTCGGGTACCAGTGGTAGATGGCCGCATAGATCGTCATCACCGGGGCGAGGGCCATGACCATGTGGAAATGGCCGACCACGAAGTAGGTATCCGCCAGCGGCACGTCCACGGTGACGTTGCCGAGGAACAGGCCCGTCATGCCGCCGTTGATGAACGTGAAGATGAAGCCGATGGCGAACAGCATCGGCAGATCCAGCCGGATGTTGCCGTGCCACAGCGTCAGCACCCAGTTGTAGACCTTGATGGCCGTGGGGACGGCGATGATCAGCGTGGTGGTGGCGAACAGGAACCCGAAGTAGGGGTTCATGCCGCTGACGAACATGTGGTGGGCCCAGACCACGAAGCTCAGGCCGCCGATGGCCACCAGTGCCCACACCATCATGCGGTAGCCGAAGATGTTGCGGCGGGCATGGGTGGCAAGGATGTCGGACACCACGCCGAAGGCCGGCAGGGCGACGATGTAGACCTCAGGGTGGCCGAAGAACCAGAACAGGTGCTGGAACAGCAGCGGGCTGCCGCCTTCGTGGGGCAGTTGTTCACCCATGCTGAACATGGTGGGCATGAAGAAGCTGGTGCCGGCCAGGTGATCGAGCAGCACCATCAGGGCTGCGACCAGCAGCGCCGGGAAGGCCAGCAGCGCCAGCATGGTGGCGAGGAAGATGCCCCAGATGGTCAGCGGCATCCGCATCAGGGTCATGCCGCGCGTCCGGTACTGCAGGATGGTGACGATGTAGTTCAGGCCGCCCATGGTGAAACCGATGATGAAGATGCCGAGCGAAATCATCATCAGGATGACGCCGCCGTGAATGCCCGGCGTGCCTTCACTGATCAGCTGCGGTGGATACAGCGTCCAGCCGGCGCCTGTAGGTCCTCCCGGCACGAAGAAGCTGGCCATCAGGACGATGACGGACAGGAAGTAGAACCAGAAGCTGAGCATGTTCAGGTACGGGAACGCCATGTCCCGGGCGCCGATCATCAGTGGAATGAAATAGTTGCCGAAGCCGCCTAAGAACAGCGCGGTGAGCAGGTACACCACCATGATCATGCCGTGCATGGTCACGTACTGCAGGTAGCTCGACGGATCGATCAGCGAGAACGTGTTCGGAAAGCCGAGCTGCAGCCGGATCATGATGGACAGGAACATGGCGAACACGCCGACCGAGATCGCCGTCACCGAGTACTGGATCGCGATCGTCTTCGCGTCCTGGCTGAAGACATAGGTGGTCCACCAGGAGTGGCTGTGAGGCAGCTCCATCTCCGGCATTTCACGGGGTGGCGCATGGGACGTGGCGTCGTGTCCGAGCTCGGCCATCAGTTGTTCCTCCCGGCCAGTTCAGGCTGCGCGCGATCTTGCTCGTGGCCTGTCAGCGTATTGATGTAGGCGAGAACGTTGCGCATGGCGTCGTCGTTCACGATGATCTTGGACATGTCGCGCATCTGCGGCCCGTAAAGATCATCGGGATGCCCGCCGCGTACGCCGCTCTTGAAATGTTCCAGCTGGCGTTTCTGATACCAGTCGTCGAGCCCCGCGAGTCGCGGAGCGTTCGTGCCGTAGAGGCCCTGGCCGTCGCGGCCGTGGCAGGCTCCGCAGGTGCGATAGAGACGTTCGCCCCGCGCTGCATTGCCTTCGACGGTGGCTTCGACGCTGACCGGTGGCATCTGCTCGATGTACGCCGCGAGGTCGCGCTCCGTCTGCGGGTCGCTGACGAGACCGGCGAACGGCACCATCTGGCGACCGTATTCGTCATCCGGGTGGGCGCCGCGAGCACCGTTGCGGAAATATTCGAGCTGACGCTTGGTGTACCAGGCTTCCATGCCGGCGATGGCCGGAGAGTTGAGCATCCGGTTGCCCTGTCCTTCGTTGCCGTGGCAGGCGATGCAGTTGGTGTAGTGGCGCTCGCCTGCGGCCAGGTCGGGGGCTTCGCGGGCATGCAGCTCGCCGAACGTCGGTTGCTGCGCCAGCCATGCCTGGTAGTCGCCGTCATCGACGACGCGCACGGAGCCGCGCATGGCGAAGTGGCCGATACCGCAGAGCTGGGCGCAGATCAGGTCGTACTCGCCGATCACGGTGGGCGTAAGCCAGAAGCCGGTGACCTGACCCGGGACGATGTCCATCTTGACCCGGAAGTTGGCGACCTTGAAGTTGTGCAGCACGTCCCGCGAGCGGAGACGGAGCTGCACCGGCCGATCCACGGGCAGGTAGCCTCGCGGCGTGGTGACGATGATGTCGTCCCAGGCGGCGGGGTCGTCCGGATCGATGCCGAGGGGGTTCTCGTCGCTGATGAGTGCGGGATCGCTGCGTCCCAGAACGCCGTCCTCGCCCGGGTAGCGGAAGTACCAGTGCCACTGGGAGGCCACCACTTCGACTTCGTGAGCGTCTTCCGGGGCATGAACGATCTGATTCCAGACCACCAGGCCGGGTGCCAGCAGGGCGATGATGCCGAGGGTGGACAGCCCGATCAGCCAGGCTTCCAGCTTTTTGTCCTCGGGTTCGTAGAGAGAGCGCCGATCCTTGTTGTACCGGTAGCGGACGATGCACCAGGCCATGAACAGGTTGACGGCGATGAGCACCAGCCCCGTGACCCAGAACGTGAGGTTGATGGTGGAGTCGACGGCACCCCAGTTGGATGCGAGCGGCGTCAGTTGCCATGGACTCAGGATGTGGAACAGGACTGTCGCCACGAGGAGTACGACAACCGCAATTGCAATAGCCATCTAGTTCTCTCCGCCTGCTGTGCGTGGCCGCAACCTGCCGCCCGCGGCTCGAAGCCGTGACAGGTGCGCCTCGTTCGAATCGCTGGGTCCTGAATGCTCGCGGTCGAACACGCCGGCACGTCTCGTGTCGACGCGACCTGGATGCGTCGTGGCGGACGTTGCCGGCAAGTGGTCTGTGCTGAACAGGGGATGGACGTCGCCGTCGCGGACCATGATCCGGATGGCGGAAATCGTATGTTCAGTGCGCAACGCGGTGCGATCGAGCGTGTTCATTTCCTCCCCCGAATGCACCGCCAGTCCTCTGGACAACCGCAGTCCATCTGTCCCGTCAGCGCCAGTGTGACAAAAAATGCCGCGTGAGTGGTAGCGCGAAGAGCAGGCTGATGGACTGTGTTCACCCCCAGCGCGAATATGTCCCGGCTGGCAGGCGCCCGTCAACACGATCGGGTTGTGGCCGACCGTGCCGTGGCCGACCGGGTCGCGTTCGACCGGGTCGCGTTCGACCGGGTCGCGTTCGACCGGGTCGCGTCCGACCGGGCCGTGGCGCGTTCATGGTGCGCCCGTGGGCCCGGAGCCGTTATCCTCCGACTGGAGCAGCTGCGGCGCCGCCCCAGTCGCTACACGGGTACACCGTCGAACCTGAGGTCTTGCCATGACCCCTTCCGCTGCCATTGGACGCTGGTCGCTCATCCTGCTCTGTGCGCTGTTTGCCGGCTGCGGCGGGCCTGTGGAACGCAGTATCGGAGCCGAAGCATCTCCGCCTGTCGAAGGGGATCTCGCCACCGCGATTTTTGCGGCGGGTTGTTTCTGGTGCGTCGAAGAGGCGTTCGATGCCGTCGCGGGGGTCGTCGAGACCGAATCCGGCTACATCGGCGGTCACGTCGCCAATCCGACTTATCGCCAGGTCACCGCCGGAGGCACGGGCCATACCGAGGCGGTGCGCGTCCGCTACGACCCGGAGCAGGTCAGCTACGAGGAGCTGTTGCACGTCTTCTGGCGCAATACAGACCCGACCGATGCCGGTGGGCAGTTCTGCGACCGTGGCAGCTCGTACCGGGCGGGGATTTTCTATCTCGATGCTGATCAGGAGCGTCTGGCGCGTGCGTCCAGGCTGGCACTCGAGGAGGATCCCGAGGCACCGGCGCCCATCGTCACCGAAGTCACCGCGGCCAGTACGTTCTATGTGGCGGAGGATTTCCACCAGGGCTACTACCTGCGCAATCCGCTGCGCTACCGGTATTACAAGAGCGCCTGCGGGCGGGAGGCCCGTCTCGAGCAGCTCTGGGGCCCCACTGGCTGAACCATCGCGCAGGCCGGCGCTACGAGGTGGCGCTGACGCCAATCCGGTTCTGCGCTACGCTCGTCCCTGAGAGGTCGTCACCGGTCATCCGGGACCGGTGCTCCAATTACATCGTTCAGCGCCAGCTCCGCCCGCGACGCACGGGCTGGGTTGCGAGGGGAGTAACGCATGGCGGATGTGCAGGCCGAGGGCATTCGAGCGACTCCGATCCAGCGCAGCAGCATCTGGATCTACGGCAGTCTCGGTTTTCCGCTGGCGCTGATCGGCTATCCGCTCGGGGTGTGGCTGCCACGGGCGTACAGCACTGACGTCGGCGTGGATCTGTCGATGATCGGGTTGATCATCGCCGCGGCCGCCTTGTTCGACGCCTTCACCGACCCCGTCATCGGCTACAGCAGCGACCGCTACCGCACCCGATTCGGTCGCCGCAAGACCTGGCTCGCGGCCGGGGTACCCCTGCTGGCCCTGGCATTCTGGATGCTGCTCAACCCGCCGATGACCAGCGGCGTCGCCTATCTCGCGTTCTGGTATCTGTTCCTGCGTGTCGGCAGCACCCTGGTCACCATCCCCTACGCAGCCTGGGGCGCCGAAATGTCGCCGGACTACCACGTCCGGACCCAGGTCAGCTCGGCCCGGGAAAAATTCGTGCTGCTGGGTCTCATCGGCGCTGCGCTGGTGCCGTTCGCGATGGAGCAGTGGCGCCAGAGTTCGGTACCGGCGGTGGAGGTCCTGAACGCGTTCGGGCTCCTGATCGTGATCATCCTGCCCGTCGTGGCAGTGCTGGTCCTGAACCGGGTACCCGAGCCGAAGCGGATGCCTGGCGAAGGCAGCGTGAACATCTTCCGCTCCCTGAAACTGATGTGGAAGAACGGGATGTTTCGCCGAGTGCTGCTGATCGAGGTGCTGGTCACCGGTGGGGAGAGTTTCCGCAATACGCTGTCGCTGTTCTTCATGCAGGACGTGATCGGCATCCGTCTCGCCGGGACCTACTACGCGCTCTATTTCGCCATGGGTCTGGCAGCGATCCCGGTCTGGGACTGGATCGCGAAACGCCTGGGCAAGCACCGCTCCCTGGCGGTGGCCATGGTGGTGGTGAGCATCACCAACATCGCCATGTTCACGCTCAGCAAAGGTCAGACCACCGAGTTCCTGCTGCTGTTCATGATCAAGGGCTTCTGCTTCGGCGCCTTCTCCTACCTGCCGCGGGCCATGCTGGCGGACGTGGTTGACCTGGACACGGCCCGTTCCGGCGACAACCGGGCCGGCAGCTACTTCGCCGGACACGGCTTCATGACCAAGTGCGCGTACTCCCTCGGTGGCGTGTCCCTGCCGCTGCTGGCGCTGGTGGGCTACTCCACCGCCGTCGGCGCCGAGCACACGGACCTGCAGCTGCTCTGGCTCGGCTTCCTGTATGCCATCGTCCCGACCATTTCCTTCGTGTTCGCCTTCTGGCTGACCTGGACCTGGCCGCTGACGTCCGATCGCCATGCCCGCCTGCGCGGCATGCTCGATCGCAAGGCCGCCCGGATCGCGCGCCGCGCCGACGGCAGCCGCGGCACGACGCTGCTGCCATGAAGCTCTACGACGTCCAGCAGGCACCGAATCCGCGTCGCGTGCGCATCTTCCTGGCGGAAAAAGGCATCGCGTTGGAAGGCGGGATGATCGAGCGCATCGAGGTGAACATGGCCCGCGGCGAACACCGTGACGAGTCCGCGCTGGCGCGCAATCCCATGGGGCAGATTCCGGTGCTGGAGCTCGACGACGGCACCTGCATAAGCGAATCGGTGGCCATCTGCCGCTACTTCGAGGCGGTGCAGCCGGAGCCCCCGTTGTTCGGCGACACGCCGGTGGCGCAGGCCGAGGTGGAAATGTGGAACCGACGGGTGGAACTCGGCCTGCTGTCCCAAGTGGGTGTCGCCTGGCGCAACGGTCCCATCGTGGCGCGCATGGCGCCGGGTCGCTTCCGTCAGAACGAAGCCGCCAAGGAGGATGCCGAGGCTGGCGCGCGGCGCTTCTACCGCCGTCTGGACGGCTGGCTGGCGGAGTCGCCGTTCATTGCCGGCGAGGCCTACTCCATCGCCGACATCACCACGCTGTGTACCATCGATTTCGCAACTGCCCTGGTGGAGCTCGCGCCGCCAGCGGATCTGACCCATCTTGCACGCTGGCATGCGGACGTGTCCGCACGTCCGAGCGCGCAAGCTTAGCGCCGCTTGCCCCGAGGCCGAAGGCCCCGGGTCAGGAACTGCCGATGGCACCCTCCTCGAGCAGCGCCTTGATCTCCACCTCAGTCAGTCCTGCAGCCTCGAGCACGCTGCGGGTGTGTTCGCCGATGCGCGGCGCCGGGCCCCGTGGGCCCACGTCCGCGGTCCGGAAGCGCATGGGCACAGCCACCGTCCGATAGCGTCCGGCCTCGCCGTGCTCCAGTTCCGGGAACAGGCCGATGGCCTCGGCCTGGGGATCGGCGGCCACTTCGTGCAGCCCGAGCACCGGTCCCCAGATGATGCCGTGCTCGTCGAAGATACGGCCCCACTGGTCCCTGGATTTCGCGGCCATGACCGCATCGATGGCGTCCACCAGCGCTGCCATGTTGCGGTAACGGTCCCGCGGCTCTTTGTAGTCTGGATGGTCGATCCAGGTTTCCTGGCCGATGGCCTTGCAGAACTTCGGCCAGGCGCTCGGTTCCGGCATGTTCAGCACCAGCCAGCTGCCGTCGCCGCAGGGATAGCGGTTCGCAGTGGCACTGAGCATCTGTTGCCGGGGACGACGGCGGACCGGGGCCCGATCCACGGCGGTGGTGGCGAAGTCCGTGGCCTGGGTCCACACCGCGGTCTCGAACAGGGACGTCTCCACGACCTGGCCTTCGCCGCTGCGCTCGGCCAGCCGCAGCGCCGCCAGAATGGCCGCCACCAGCGCGAGCCCAGTGGTGTGATCGCCCTGGGCCGGACGGGCCATGGGAACAATGCCGTCGTCACCTTCGCGCATGGCGTCGTAGATGCCGGAGCGGCCGAAGAACGCGGTGACGTCGTAACCCGGCCGCCAGGCCTCCGGTCCGCTGGTGCCGTAGCCCGTGAGCGTGGCGTGCACGAGGCGCGGATTGACGCCCAGCAGCGTGTCCGGATCGAGACCGAACTTCTGCTGGCGCCGGATCAGCAGGTTGCACAGGAAGATGTCCGCCTTGGAGACGAGGCGCCGGATCAGTTCCTGGCCGGACTCGAGGCCGAGGTCCACCGCGATGGAGCGCTTGCCGCGGTTGTCCACGTCGAAGCCGTAGTCGTAGGCCTTGGCCTTCTCGTCATCGATCTTCGGCGGTCGGCCCATGCCTCGCATGGGGTCGCCGCTGAGCGGCTCCACTTTCACCACGTCGGCTCCGAGGTCGGCGAGGATCGCTGCCGCGCTCGGCGCAGCCATCCAGTTGTCGACCTCGATCACCGTGATGCCGTCGAGCGGTGCTGCCATGGAGCCCCCGTGTGCAGATGAGTGGACGGGGCCGAATCTTGCCGCAAACGGCCCGCGGAGGACAGGTGCGGTGGTTTCACCGCTGACGTCGCCATGGGAGCATCTGCTTCTTCTTCTGGAGTCCGCCCATGACCGATCACGCCACGTTCGTCACCCATCTCGAATGCTCCATGACGGGGACGAAGTACGAAGCAGACCGCCTGCACAATCTGTCCGCGGAAGGTTGGCCCCTGCTGCTGCGCTATGACCTCGACGGCGTGGCCAGGGCCGTGACCCGCGCAGAGGTTGCGGGGCGTCGCGGCGGGTTCTGGAAGTACCGGGAGCTGCTGCCGGTGCGCAACGCCGACAACGTGATCGATCTCGGCGAGGTCGTCACGCCGCTCATCCGCCTGCATGCCAGCGAACGGGAGCACGGCGTCAGCGGCGAGGTGCTGGTGAAGGACGAAGGCCGGCTGCCGACGGGTTCATTCAAGGCCCGCGGGCTGGCACTGGCAGTGGCCATGGCGCGGGAACTCGGTGTGCAAAGCATGGCCATGCCCTCCAACGGCAACGCAGGCGCCGCGCTCGCCGCCTACGCATCGCGGGCAGGCATCGAGAGCTACGTGTTCTGCCCGGCGGACACGCCGCCGATCAATCTGCAGGAAATCGCGCTGCAGGGGGCGCACGTGTTCTGCATCGACGGTCTCATCGATGACTGCGGGCGCCTGGTGCGGGAGGGTGCCCCGAGCATGGGCTGGTTCGATGTCTCGACCTTGAAGGAGCCGTATCGGATCGAGGGCAAGAAGACCATGGGGATCGAGTTGGCCGAGCAGCTCGGCTGGACGTTGCCGGACGTGATCTTCTACCCCACCGGCGGCGGTACCGGTCTGATCGGCATGTGGAAGGCGTTCGCGGAGCTCGAACACATGGGCTGGATCGGGTCGCAGCGGCCCCGCATGGTGGCGGTGCAGGCTTCCGGCTGCGCGCCCATGGTCCGGGCCTGGGAGGAGGGCGCTGTGCATGCCCGGCGCTGGGAGCATGCGGCCACGGTGGCGGCTGGCATACGCGTACCCGCCGCCATCGGCGACTTTCTCATCCTGCGCGCGGTGCGCGAGTCGGGCGGGTATGCGGTGGCCGTGGAGGATGAAGCGATCGACGCAGCGCGCGCCCGCGCCGCCAGTCGTGACGGTCTCCTGCTGTGCCCCGAGGGTGCGGCGACACTGGCCGCCTACGAGCAGGGTCTCGCAGCAGGGCAGGTCGGACGTGACGAGCGGGTGGTGCTGTTCAATTGCGGCAGCGGATTGAAATATCCGATGCCGGACGCTGCGCGGCATCTGCCTGACAGTGTGACCGACGGGCAGCCCAGGGACTGGGCTGCCCTGCTCGGCGACGGGTGACCGGTCAGCGGTCCTTGGTCTTGTGGGCCACCTCGGGATCCTCGTCCCGGGCACGGCTCTTGCCGATCTCCTCGGCGGTGAGGGACTCACGCTTTTCCTGCTCGCTCATGTTGCGCGCTTTGTCGGCCGCTTCCTTCACCTTGCCGTCCTTCACGAAGGCTTCGGTATCCTCCCGGTAGCGACGATCTGATTCCCGGTCACCTTCACCTGGATTCGGGTGGGTCGTTTTCTTGCTCATGTTGCGCTCCTTGTTCGGATCCGCCCCCACCTCGCAGAACTCAGGGTAACAAAGGGCTGCAGATGTTGCAGGAGACGGCGTGCGCGTCGAATCAGGGGCGGCTGCAGCGGAAACGCAGGCGGACGTAGTCCAGGGTCCAGACGCCATCGCTGGCGAGATCGGGCTGCAGGCGGGCGCGGACCCGGTCGATCACCGTTCGGCGTTGCCCCTGGCCGAGGCCGTCGAGAAAGGAACCGGCAAAGGTCTCCAGCCAGCCTGCGATGTCCCCGGGCAGGGGCGTCGGGCGGGGAAACTGCTCGATGAAGTCGACGCTGAGCCCTGCCGAATGCAGGTGACGGGTCATGGTGTCCACGTCCGGGAATGTCCAGGGATCGAACGCAGTCGGGTCGACGCCCTGTTCTTCGAGGCTGGCGAACAGTCCGGCACGCACCCGGGCGACGTTGCCTGCACCACCGAGCTCGGCGACACAGCGCCCGCCGCGACGCAGGACATGGGCGATACCGCGGGCAACGGCATCCTGCCGTGGCATCCAGTGCAGGGCGGCGTTGGAGAGCACGCCGTCGAAGCGTTCACCAAGTTCAGGCTGGTCCGTGAGTGCCTGTGCGTCGAGCACCCTGGCGTCGATGCCGCGCCGGCGGGCAGCTGCCACCTGCTGCACACTGCTGTCGATGCCGACCACCCGGCAGCCGCGGGCGAGGAGCTGCGCGGTCAGGGCACCGTCGCCGCAGCCGAGGTCGAGAATGGACTCGTCGGCTTCGGGTGCGAGCAGGTCGATGAGGGGCGCACCTAGATCCGCGACGAAGCGTGCGTTGTGGGCGTAGCGTTCCGGCTGCCACTCCAACGGTTTCAGCTCCGCTGAAATTCGAGGGGCATGGCCGCGCTTGCCGCTGCCAGGCGATCGTTCTCCCAGGCCACCGTACCGTTGACGATGGTGGCGCGGATGCGGGAGCGGAAGCGCACGTCCTCGAACGGTGACCAGCCGCATTTCGACAGCAATTTCTGCTCGCGCACGGCCACGGTGGTGTTCGGATCCACGATCACGATATCGGCGTGGTAACCCTCGCGCAGGAAGCCGCGCTCCCTGACTCCGAAGCGCAGGGCCGGCGCGTGGGCGGTTTTCTGGACGATGCGCTCGAGGCTGAAGACGTCGTCGTGCCAGTGTTCCAGCAGGCTCAGCAGCGCGTGCTGTACCAGCGGCAGTCCGGCCGGTGCCTGCAGGAAGGGGCGGCTCTTTTCCTCCGCGGTGTGAGGCGCATGGTCGGTGGCGATGATGTCGATGCGATCCTCGTTCACGGCGGCCAGGAGTGCCTGCCGATCACTGGCCAGCTTGATGGCGGGATTGCACTTGATGAGCGCGCCCTTGCGCGCGTAGTGGCTGGCGTCGAAGAACAGGTGGTGAACGCAGGCCTCCACCGTGATCTGCTTACGCTCGATGGGTCCGGGTTCGAACAGGTCGAGTTCGTCGGCAGTGGTCAGATGCAGAACGTGGAGCCGGGTTCCGTGACGCCGGGCGAGTTCGACGGCCAGCTTGGACGACTTCAGGCAGGCTTCACGGGAGTGTATCTCGGCGTGGAGCTCGGGCGGACACTCGCCTTCGAGCCCCCGGGTCAGGCGTTCGTAATTGGCTGCAATGGTGGGCGTGTCCTCGCAATGGGTGGCGACCAGCAGCGGGGCGGAGGCGAAGATGGCCTCCAACACATCCGGGTCGTCGACTAGCATGCTGCCGGTGGAAGCACCCATGAACACCTTGATGCCGCAGGCCAGTGATGTGTCGACGGCCTTGATCGCCTCTAGGTTGTCGTTAGTGGCGCCGAGATAGAACCCCCAGTTGCCGAAGGACTTGTCCCGGGCGCGGGCGTGCTTGTTGCGGAGGGCCGCGTTGTCGATGGTCAGCGGATCCGTGTTGGGCATCTCCATGAAGCTGGTGATCCCGCCGGCCACGGCGGCGCGTGACTCGCTGGCGAGATCACCCTTGTACTCGAAACCCGGCTCCCGGAAGTGGACCTGATCGTCGATCATTCCAGGCAGCACGAGCATGCGCGAAGCGTCGATGACCCGGTCTGCCGGTCGACCACCAAGATCCGGGGCTATGGCGTGGATGCGTCCGTCGCGCATTTCGATGTCGGCCTCGAACACACGGCCTTCGTTGACCAGGGTGCCGTTGACGATGCGCAGAATGGTCATGACGAAGCTCCTGGATTTGACCGGGCGGCAGCGTATCACCTCGCTTGGTTCTGCGCGCCGCTCGGTGGATGTTACTCTTCGACAGTCGATGCGATCCGGAGAGGAACATGACAACCGCTTCCATTCCCACGTCTACGCTTCGCGCTTTAGCGGCGGGTCTGCTCAGTCTGTTGCTGGTCGCGTGCGGCGGCAGCATCGAGGAGGAGATCATTGGCAAATGGGCGGAGCGTGACGGTCCGGAGCGGATCGAGTTCGATGCGGACGGAGGCGTGGTGCTCTACTTCGAGGGCATGGAACTCGAGGGGCGCTACGAGTTCCTGGCCCGCGACAAGGTGCTGCTGGATCTGCGCGGTCCGCGGGTGACCAGCGACCCCATCGAGGCACCGGTGCGCATCGACGACGACGTGCTCTCGTTCACCATGCCGGACGGTCGCGTCGCGACGTACTCGCGCGCTGATTGACGAAGTACATATCGGCGCGCGGCTGTGGGAGAGCCCAGGCCGCGCGCAGCGCGGACGGGCCGAGGGGTTGCGCTACCAGTGAATGCCGCGGGTGAGGGCCGCGAAGGCGGCGGCCTCGGGTGCCATTTCCTGCTCTTCGGCCTTCAGCGCCTTGCGGTCCCCGCGGGCTGCCGCTGAATCCGGGAACAGCTTGTAGCCGGTGTTCAGGATCACGTCCATGGCCTTTGGCCACAGCGCCCACGCTACGGAGGCCGCCGTCCCCAGGCGTGTGGAGACCTGTTTCGGCCGCTCCAGGACTGCCTTCGCCACCAGATCGGCCGCTTCCTCAGGGGACAGCGTCGGCACGTACTTGTAATGCGCGGTCGGCGCGATCATCGGCGTGCGCACCAGCGGCATGTAGACGTTGGTGAAGGTGAGATTGCGATCGAGAAACTCGGTCTGGGCACAGCGTGAGAATGCATCCAGGGCCGCTTTCGAGGCCACGTAGGCGGAGAACCGTGCCATGTTCGTCTGCACGCCGATGGAGGAGATGTTGATGATCTGTCCGTCCTGGCGTTCGAGCATGCTCGGCAGCAGATTCATGATCAGCCGCACGCTGCCGAAGTAGTTGAGCTGCATGGTCCGCTCGAAGTCGTGGAAGCGATCGTAGGACAGCTCCAGCGAGCGGCGGATGGAGCGGCCGGCGTTGTTGATCAGCACGTCGACGTGGCCGTGATCGGCCAGCACCCTTGCCACCAGATCGTCACAGCCGCTGAGTTCGGAGACGTCCGCCGAGTAGATCCAGGCCTTGCCGCCGTGGGACTCGATCTCGCGCAGCGTCTCCTCGAGCTTGTCCAGGTTGCGCGCCACCAGCAGCAC